>JAKAYB010000139.1 GCA_021826925.1 Thermoplasmata archaeon
TCTTATGTACTGTGAAATGTGTGGGCGTAACGTTCCAAAATTAACTAAAATACGCATAGAGGATACGGAACTGAATGTGTGTGATAACTGCCTGAAATTTGGAAAGCCTGTTGTAGAGCATTCCAGCACCAAACCACACTATCAAGAAAATATTTCTCCAGTGACGATCCCTGTAAAAAAACGTCCGTATCCTGTTCCAAAACCTAAGACTAAAATGAGGACTAAAGAGGACATAGAATCACTTGAACCGATCCCAGATTTTCACATACTCGTGAGGGAGGCTAGGTCTAAGATGGGTTTGACACAGGAACAGCTGGCAGAAAAGATACTTGAAAAGAAAAATATTATTTCGTCTATAGAGAGAGGGGGTTATACCCCTGAAATTCGGACGTTGAGAAAACTTGAAAAATTCCTGAAGATTCAATTGGTGGAGAAAATTGAATGATAATATATCCTAATGGATTGTATCAGGTTTTAGAACAATTGTCTGAATTCACTGATAAAAAACTAAATATAATGTTCCTAGTTACGTAGATAGGTTAAGAATTTGAGAATAGAAGTAGGACAGAAATTTGATTTCGAAATAGACAGAGAAGATGTAGAGGATGAAGACTGTGATACAATCATAGCTACCTGGTACCACGACGGGAACCCTATTTTTGTTGAGCTTTATCCAACAAAGTCATTACTATCTGAACTCCGGAAATTCTTTAATACTACATCCGAAAGAACTGCGCTTATTTCTATAACTCGTGTTTCAAAGTTAAAGTATATAGTAAAACCTACAGTCGTAGTATTAAATCATCGCACAAACAAGCTAAACGAACTCAGATAACGCTAGGGATATTTACAACTCCCGCCGTGAACTCCCTTAAAACGGTCGAATACAAGTATGTAGATAATTTTAAATTTCTAATACTTATTAACAAGGGATGAAAGATAAAAATCAAAACCACAAACTAGAAGAGGAATTTTTCCCTAAAAAGATTATTGTGGCCTTCGATGGTTCAGTCCCCTCGCAGAGGGCATTCAAAACTGCAATGTCTATAGCGAATAAATACGGTTCAGAGATTACAGTTGTACATTCAGTTGCTTTTCCAATAGGCGGTTATGGCACCGGAGAAGCTTATTTTGATTGGGATGAATATTATTCACTCGCAAAGAAAAACGTATTAAAGATTCTTAATCCGTTGATTAAGGAGGCAAAAGCTGAAGAGACTGTAAAAAGCATTTTTACCAGTGGAACGACCTCCGTTGCAGAATCTTTGCTTGAGGAATCTAATAAGTTAAAGCCTGATCTCATAGTTATGGGATCAAGGGGACTTGGAGGGTTCAAGAGCTTATTGCTTGGCAGTGTCTCCAATGCCGTTGTTGCACATTCAAACTGCCCAGTGTTAATAGTGAAATAGACATTATTTTCCTCACTTAATATAAGTGATCAGGCCCGAAAATCGCGTTTTAATGAGATTTTTACCTGATCGAGAACGAGGGCAAAACCAAAAGTTATACCGAGCGCTATGAGCACATATACGTAAGACAAAGGACTCACAAGTATTCCAAAGACCGAGAGGAGCGATATAGCTATTATATCGAGTATACTCGCGACCATAAGAAAAGTACTTGGCCTGGAGGACCACATACGGCCTCTCTCCCGTACCACGTATACTGTTAGCTGACCACTAAATACCAGCATGTCGAATATGAAAGTATGGATTTCTAACTGTGTCATTCGTAGGTACAGAGCCACCCATAATGTGAAAAATGATTCTACAAGGACCGTTACTGATAGTATAAGAGACGACCGAATTAGGCTTCTCGCACTCCATTTTTCAGGATGCATTGAGTACCTTGCATTGTCAGTTGCTATCGACATTGTAACAAAGTCGTTGGCAAACAGCAGGAGAACTATATCGAACGGTGTTGTGACAAAAAAACGAACCACAAAAAACGACAGTGTCAGAAATATTGCAACCTGGATCGTCTTGACGATCTTGTTTATCGTGTAGGTAAGCATTCTTTGGAATATTCGCCGTCCCACTTTTATTGCGTTTACAATGTCGCTAAGGCCCTCATGAGTAAGAACCATGCTAGCAGAGGCTTTGGCTACATCTGTAGCATTAGATACAGCTATACCCACCTCAGCCTGCTTGAGCGCCGGAGCGTCATTGACGCCGTCGCCCGTCATCCCAACGTAATGTTTTCTCTTTTGGAGCTCCCTCACAATTAGTATCTTGTCTTCTGGAAAGACCTCCGCAAAGACATCACTGTTAATTATTTTAGAAACCTCGGATTCCGAATCATTTAATCCTTTTAACTCATCAATACTACACACACGTCCGCCAATACCCACTTCCGTACCGATCTCATTAGCTATGGCAGAGTTGTCACCAGTTACCATCTTTGGAACAACATTAAGATCCTTTATCTCTTGTATAAACGCTTTGCTGTCTTTTCTCGGCGGGTCGTACAGGGGAAGGAGACCAACAAGATCGCACTTCTTTCCGTCGCCTATCTTACCCACTGCGATTACCCTGAATCCTTTCTTCGAAAGTTTCTCTATTTCCCTGTAATACGCCCCTACGTTGACAAAGGTTGCCATACCGGCAATGATCTGGGGTGCCCCTTTCATAACACGTATCGTCTGATCTGAGAACTTGATTGTAGCTTCCGTTCTCTTAGTTTTAGGATCAAATGGTACAAATTCTTCTACGCTGAATTCAGATAAAGCTACATTAGATTTTTTAAAAGCTTCAATAACAGCAAGATCTATTGGGTCCTGGCTCGATTCACTTGAGGCAAGGTATGCATATTTCAAAACGTCCGAATCCTTGTATATGCCGTAGGGTATAGGTATTCCTGCAGTAAGCTTGTTTTCTGTGATTGTCCCAGTCTTATCCAGATTTAGGACGTCCATTGATGCAACATCCTCAGCAGAAACTAGCCTTGTTACAAGGATTCCATTTCCAGACAATTCTCTTGCACCGAGGGCCATTGCAATGGTAAATGTTGCTGGTAGTGCAACAGGTATCGATACAATTAAAACAATCAAGGCAAATGGAATTACCGACGAATAACTTACACCTGTAAGGAGAGAAAATACAACAAGAATAGCAACAAGAGTAACATCAATAGCTATAAGGTACTTCACTATGTTTAGTATGAGTTTCTCGAGATGAGATTCAGATCCCGCAGCTTTCACTAATTCCGTTGTCTTTCCAAAGAATGTTTTTGAGCCCGTTGCAACAATGATTCCTGTTGACTCTCCATTTTTCACTAATGAACCGGAATATGCGATGTCGTTATTCCCGTAACCCACAGCAATAGACTCCCCAGTCAGAGCGGATTGATCAACCAGTACATGTCCATCAATGATCTTGATGTCTGCTGGAATTATATCCCCAGACCTTACATGGATTATA
>JAKAYB010000140.1 GCA_021826925.1 Thermoplasmata archaeon
GCTGTTCTATCGTACATTATAGGCATGAAACAGAATTTTGATTTCATGGATCTGGTTGAAGAAAACATAAAAATGTTCACAAAAAACTTCACGCAAAATACTGATCTTACTGAAATTCTAGAATATATTTATGAAGAGTGAACTGCCCGAAACAAAGGAATCTAAATGTGTTTAGGATTCAAACACCCAGGTTCAATGATTAGATCATCCCCAAGGCGCTCCATATTTCCTGGTTAATTGCTCTCGTAGAAGCAATAGGATCCGCTGATCCGTATACTCCTCTTCCAACGATCACATAATCCGCTCCCGCCTCCATAGCCTTTATCGCCGATCCTCCTTGGGCTCCGACTCCTGGCGCCGCTATTTTTACGTCTGGGGCAAGCTCCCTGATCTCTCTTAGCATCTTATAATCGTTTCCGGGAGCGATCATCCCATAAACTCCACAATCGATCGAGACTTCGACAAGGTCATGAACGTGTTTCTTCATAAACTCGGAATATCCTGGATGGCTCATAGCGACCACTGAGAAAACCTTCATATTTCCTGCAGCTTCAACTACCGCAGAAAGCGAATCTCGGCCAAGAAATGAATGGCTAATTATCCCCCATGCACCCGCGTTCGCTACCCTGCTTGCTATATTTGAATTTGTATATGGTATATCTGCAACCTTGAAGTCACACAGAACTTTAGTCATTTTGGAAAGTTCTTTTACGATAGAAATACCCTTATCCATTACAGTTATCCACTGTAGCTTTACAGCAAATATCTCTCCGGAAATTTTTTTTGCGATTTGTAATACTTGGTTACTATCTGCCAGATCAAGTGCAACGATCAGCTTAGAATCCATATACGCCTTGATATCGCGCCTTTTATAATACTTTTCTAGACACTTGAAATGAACTAAAAAAACAAAAATATATCAGTAGTTGTTCTATCTTATAAATTTCTTACAGAGTCATTATTAAAAGATTAAAAAAAATGTACTTGTATAGCTCAGCCTAATCCGCATAACTCTTTCCTCAGAATTTTATCCATCTCCACAAACATGCTCAGGCCTTTCAACCTCCATGTCGATAGCAGTGATGCGATATACTGGTAGTTCTGTGATCCGGATTCCGATCGGAAAGTGCCGATGATCTTCCTTATGACCACATGTTCCCTTATGGCCTGTTCAGCAAGATTGTTTGTTGGTTCCATGCCGGGATATAAGAGGCAGGTGAACCATGATCCGAGATCGTTTTTTATGTACTCAACGGGCTTGTGCAGATCCATGTACTGATCATAACGCTTCACAAGGTCTTCCATCCTCATGTCAAATGCGATTTTCATGGCTTTCCTCTGATCCATGTTTTCCGATTTCAGGGATTCCTTCAGTTCCTTGAACATCTTGTGAATCTCCTCAGAAAGTTCTTTGCCATGATCAATGTTCATGAATGCATCCACCTCCCGTATGAGATGAGCCCAGCATCTCTGTATTATGGTGAGGTATGAGTATGCCCTCCAGCCGTCGACTATGACAGGAGAACTGAAGTCTTCTCCCAGTGTATCTTTTACAACATCCCTTCCCCTTGAATCCACTACTGTTATGAGAACATCGTTCTCTGCGGATCTGAATGCCCACAACCAGTATTTCTTCCCTTCCACATGGAAGCCCGTTTCATCAATATGAACCCATTTTGATCTTCTTATGCGATTCTGTATGGCAATGTACTCATTTTTACAGGCATCGCCAACCCTCAGAATGGCATCGTTTATTCCCTTCACGCTCAGATCGAGATCGTTGTTGATCTTCAGGAATTCCTGTACCCTCCTTATTGGACCGCGGAGATTGTATTTCAGCATGGTGATGTAGTTCAGCAGGTATATGCCCATATCACCCGTCTGAGGACAATCCCTGTGCACGGACTTCACTTCCCTACCGCAGTTGCCGCATCTATAAACATCAAGATCGTATTCCGTCACCTTTACCTTCTGCGGAGGCGGAATGTCGAATATGGTCTTCTTCTCGGTACGGATTGGTGTTTCAAGTGCATGGCTGCAGTTGGGGCATATTTCCATTGACACATGGATGATCTCATCCGGTTCTCCCAGTACCCTTGTTGCACCTTTGTGCCCCGTGGGTGCACCTCTCTTTCCAGGCGGATTTGTGATCTTCGGCCTGATCATCTGCCTTGATGGCGGTGTGTGTGGATTCTCGTAAAGAAGGAGTTTCTTCTTCAGGGATTCATTCTCACCCCTTAGTGTTTCGTTCTCAGTTATCAGTTTCTCAACGGTGTTTTCCAGTTGCAAGATATACTCATCGCTGTTCATCGCAGAACCTCCAGGTCTGATGCTGTGAGAATGACCTTTCTCACAAACAGATCTACTCCGAACGTTTCGCAGAAACCCTTCACCCTGTCAAGATCCTTTTCCAGTATGATGAAGATGGAATTAGAGAGATGAACGTGCGGTATATCCGACATGAAGCCGGATCGTGAATATGAGTATTTACCATTCTGTGATCTATCGGTATACCCGAGGAACTTCCTGTTGAATCTTGTTCGTTCAACGGGAGAGAAACCCTCCAACCTGATCCCAAATATTATGCCAGACGGAAGACTCATTATATACTGAAATACAATTCAGTATATACATGTTTGGGTTTCAGCTATACAAATACAAAATAATTAAGTTGGGAGGACATTATTGGAGATAATTATTTGACGAGTTCCACGGTGCTTTCGTCGTTTCCTACCCCTATAATCTTCTTTATAGCTCCAACTTCCCTTCCGCCCGATATCATGTAAGGTGACTTCACACCGGTCAAAAGCAGAAGGACTTTTATTGCATCCCCCATCTCAGGTTCTGCAGAAGCTCCCCATATTATTCTCGCGTCCTTGTCTATTTTATTTTTGATTTCTGCCATAGCCGAATGTGCCTCTCCTATAGACATGTTTGGCCCTCCGACTACTCTGATCAGGCAGTTTTTAGCCTGCGATATATCCGCTTCGACGAGTGGAGAAGCTATAGCTTCGTTTAGCGCATTGAGAACCCTATTTTGTCCTCCCTGTGACATTCCTACCCCAACCATTGCAACGCCGCCATCCTTCATGATGGTTTTTATATCCGCGTAGTCAAGATTTACTATGCCAGTCTTGGTTATTAGTTCAGTGATTCCTTTCATTGTCTCTGCAAGAACAGAATCTGCAAAGTGGAATGCTTCCTGTATCGGTTTAGTTGGAACAAGTTTTAGTAGTCTGTCATTTGGTATGACAACAACCGTGTCTGAGTAGTTTGAGATCCTCTCAAGGCCATTGACAGCGTTTTCCATTCTCACTCGGCCCTCAGCAGTAAATGGCAATGTAACGATAGATATTACCAAAGATC
>JAKAYB010000141.1 GCA_021826925.1 Thermoplasmata archaeon
ACCCCTTCCAAATAGCTCCTTCTTTTTGTTGCCCTAAATCCCCGTGTGTCAGCTGATATTGCAATTTCCCTTGCTCCACGCATCAGGTGTATTATGGTAGGAACCAATGCATACAAACCTCCTGCTAGCATAAAAAATGGCTTAAGGAATCTTGGGTACCGTGAACCCAGCCCTCTCATAAATTGTATCTTAATGGATTCGTCCAGGTAGATGAATATCTCAGGAACAGTTTTCATTCCTACCATTAGTGTGAAAATTATGGCGTCTGGAACATGCGCTTTGTGGAACGCGCGAAGGATCTGAGTGGGTGTATTAGTCATTATGAGAAGAAGAGCAGAGACAGTAATGGCAGCAGTTCTGAACGCAACCTGCAGGCCATACTCGAGGCCCTGTAATGTCAGGAAGTGTTCATACCCCATTATACCGAAATAGGAGGGCCATGTCCAGAGAACTATTGGATGATAACCAGGAAAAGCGTAAGACAATGTTATACTGGTTGTGTAAGGGGCGTATGCCCAGGTTGTTCCTACGAGAATTGATACCGTAAAGAACAATCCGTAAAGGAATTTTCTTTTACCATTTTTTAGAGAGAGATAAGATACGAGGAGCACAAATGTGAAGACGGCAGCGATCCACCACACTGTTATGGCAGCAACGATCATAACAGTAATCGAAAGTACAATCTTTACCACCGGGTTGAGGCGATAGTAAAAAGTACTGTGCGCCTCGTAACTGGTTATCTCCTTGAACCCCCTGATCCCGATGGCCACAAGTATCAGGTAGAAAGGCATCGTAACGCCAAAAAGAAGTATCAACCAGCTGATTATAGCTTCGATCGTTCCGTTCATTTTAGCACCTCAGTAAGTATTCTGAAGGGGGAGATATGCCGAACTCTTCAGACCTCTGAAAAACCTCCTCCGGCGTTCCCTGAAGAACTATTTTTCCATTATCTATAAGCGACGTGCTGTCTGCGTATTTGTAAACAAAGCGGACATCGTGCGTGACGATAACGAACACGTATCCCTTTGATTTTAGGCTTAAAAGTTCCTTTCCTAACTGTTCCTTATGGTAGAAGTCCTGGCCGGAAGTTGGTTCATCAAGCATGATGACTTTTACTCCTCCTGCTATTGTTGAAGCCATTGCAACTCTTCTTCTCTGTCCCTGGCTGAGCATCTGTGGATCAGTTTTCAGGTAGTTCGTCAGGCTGAGCGATTCCGAAAGCTCCTGGGCAAGAGCGAGCAGATCCTGTCGCTTTCGGACACGCATTGAGTATGTGAGTTCCCTTTCCACGTTCTTGTTTATAAGCATAAGATCGAAACTCTGCGGAAGGTACCCTATAATTCTTCCACGCATGTATATGTCCGGATCGGTCACAGCCTGATCACCGATAATAATGGTTGAAGATACATCAGCGTACTTCTTCTCAAGAAAGCCTATGAGCGCTTTAAGCAACGTGCTCTTTCCAGCACCGTTTCTGCCAATTATTGCATGTATCGTCCCTTCTCCTGAATTTATAGAGGCATCAAGGCTGAATTCAGAGCCGTATTTTACCCTAGCAGAAGCCCTGAAAAAAACGTTCTCTGTGTTCTTTCGTTCTTTCCTAGAAAGTTGAATTTTTCCATCTCTTATGGCTTTCCTGATCTCCTCTATATCTGGTTTTTTGAGTCCCAATTTGTTGGCAAGCAAAAAGTGTTCTGGTATTTCGATCCCGATATCAAGGAGTTTATCGACAGTCGATAACAGCTCATCCTTCGGGGAATCTACGGCAACATGTCCCTGATCTATCACGATCACCCGCTCAATAAACGGGAGCACACGTTCTACCTTGTGCTCAACAATTATTAATGTTTTTGAACCGGTCTCTTTTTGTAGAAAATTGAAAATATCCTTCGTACCTTCTGGATCAATGTTTGATGTTGGTTCATCTAGGATCATTATGCCAGGATCCATCGTAAGAACCGAGGCAAGCGCAACTCTCTGGAGTTCTCCCCCTGATAGTTTGGACGTCTCTCTACCTCTAAGATGCTCAATCCCTACTGCTTTTATGGAATTGTCAATTCTCTTAATGATCTCTTCCTTAGGAAGGTTGAAATTCTCTGGAGCAAAAGCTATTTCTTCTTCAACCTTATAGTTCATTACCTGCTTTTCAGGGTCCTGAAGAAGAGTACCAACCTCCAGTGATATTTGTGAGACTCTCATCTCTCGTGTCGAACGCCCGTTAATTCTTACCTCTCCATTCATGGTTCCGGACATTATGTGGGGTATAATCCCGTTTATACAGTTTATTAAAGTTGATTTTCCTGATCCCGATCTTCCTGTTATCAGGACCGATTCGCCTTCTTCTATCGTAAGGTGCGGGATCTCGATAGTGTTTTCAGTAGACCCTAAATATTTGAATGCAAGATTGTCTATTTCAATCGCGCTCATTGCCCAAGCACTCTTGCAATCCTAGCCGCCAGAAGTCCGGCCACTATGCCAAAGGCAACGTCTCCAGGTATGAAAGCAACAAGGTCAAACAATATCTTTGACCAGTTCACTATTCCACCATAAAGAAGTGGTTTGAAGAAGCCACCGTAGATTAAAGTATCTGGCGTTGCCCATAGAAGGCCAACTATTGCTCCTGTAAAACCTGCAAGAAATAATGGGTGTGTGTACCAGGCGTATTTGGGCGGATCGATCGGATCTGAAGATTTGGCCTCAGCAGGCGACGCCTTCGGTGTCAGCACACTTTTAACCGATGCCTTTGCACGTTCGAGGCCCACGCCAAACAAGTGCCCTTTGCTTACTGCTATGGCAAGATCAATGAACAGACCGTATGTGAATGTTTCATAGATCGTGTATATCGGTTCCCCTCCGAAACCGTAATGGAAAATATCTCCAAGGATATTGAATATGGCAAGGGACAGCATACCCGCCCCAACCTTTCTCACAAGGCCGGCTATTATGAAGACTATCAAGATCCTTCCAAAGAAACCGAAGCCGATATAGGCAGTGAGTCCACTCGGTATAACCTTGTCCAGAAGGGGTCCTATGAAAAATTCCCATACAACTGTAAAGGCAGACCCAACACCTATATACACAAGATCGACAGTCTTGAATTTTGAGAGACCGCCTTCTTTCTTGCCATATATAAAAACAAATGCACCAACAACTGCAAAATAAACTACAATAATTGGCCATGGTATCATCGCCGGTGAATTCAAATAACCTCCTATTCCGTTAAAGCTCATGTTGAATATCTATGCAGTGGTGCCATTTTAAAATTGTCGAAGTAAAATATATAGACATAATACCACTCTTTATTGCTATATTTTCTATATTGCTTAATATTATACGTAATTACGGT
>JAKAYB010000040.1 GCA_021826925.1 Thermoplasmata archaeon
GAAATGTGGAGGCAATACTTGGTGTGAACAAAAATCCCACATTCGGACACGTCATGATGCTGGGAACCGGTGGCATCCTGGCAGAAATTTTTGATGATGTCTCATTCAGGACTGTAAATATATCCACTTCTGATGTCAGTGAAATGATAATGGAAACATCCCTTGGAAGATTTGTAAAGGGATTCAGAGGCCTAAGAATAAACGAGAAAAGCATTGTGGATACCGCGATTTCACTTTCGCAGCTGATACAAGACGAAGGCGGGAATATCAGATCACTGGACATCAATCCCCTCATACTAACGGAAGGTGATGCTTTTGCCGCAGATGCCAAAATTGTGCTTTCCAAATAGTGCGTCTACAATGCAAATCATTTTCTTGTATCAAATAAAGATGAAAAGAGTGGAAACAGCAAAAGTATTTTTAGCGTTTTAATACTCTCAGGCTGCTTCATACCTTGGGTAAACCAAGGGCCGGTAGATCAGCGGTAGATCGCCTGCTTTGCAAGCAGGAGGCCTCGGGTTCAAATCCCGACCGGTCCATTTAATCTATTAATCGAATACTTTTTATCCCGGCACTCGTTATGTTCTCATGACCATGCAACCGAAGTATCAGGAACTGCTTCGTGACGAGGACCTGCGAAGGTGGTTTGAGAACCTCAGGGCAAAGTCCGTATTGACGGCAACGGTAGCCCTGAGGAACCTGGGGCACTATTGCGAGCTTACAGAGACAACGCCAAAGGAAATCCTAAGGAAAGCGAAGTCCAATGAAAAGAATTTCCGCTACGAGTTTACGGACTTTGTCAGGAAGATGGAGAAGGAGGACAAGGCCGGATCGTACATTGCAAGGTTCAAGAAAGTCATTCTCTCATGGCTGAAGTTTAACGATATCCGTTTGCAGTTAACGGTTAACATATCCGGCGAGAATGAAACTCCCACGATAGCAAACGAGCGGATTCCCAGCAGGGAGGAGCTTGCCAGAATCCTCAGGAAGGCCACTTCAAGAGGCAGGGTTGCCATAGCGATCATGGCATTCTCAGGCCTCAGGCCAGAGTCCCTGGGAGACTATGAAGGCACGGACGGTCTCAGGCTTGGCGATCTCAAGGATTTGCACCTATCGGATGAAATCCAGTTTGAGAAGGTTCCAGCGACGGTAATGGTGAAGAGCAAGCTGAGCAAGGCAAGACACCAGTATTTCAGCTTTGTAGGTGAGGAAGGGGCAACCTACATCAAGGAGTATCTGGAAGAGCGGAGAAAACAGGGAGAAGAGCTTACCTATGAGTCTCCGCTATTGCAGTTTGACGTAAGGGGCGTCAAGAAGAACGCTTTCCTGAGAACAACACTGGTAACCAGGGACATAAGAGAAGCGATAGAGGCAGCGGGACTGAAGATGCGCCCATACGTTTTAAGGGCATATTTCTCAACAGCACTAGATATCGCAGAATCCAAGGGCCTCATATCGCACCCCTGGAGGCAGTTCATAATGGGCCACAAGGGCGACATTGAAGCAAGATACAGCACGAACAAGCGACTGCCTCCCGACATGATAGAGGAGATGCGCGAATCATACAGGAAATGCCTGAAATATCTAGAAACGAGAGTGAGTGATGTATCCGAGGAAAATGCAAGGCTCTACTTGCAGCAGCAGCTTCTTTCTGCTGTAGGATACAGGCAGGATGAGATAGACAAGATGAACCTTGCAGACCTTAACACAGAGGATTTCCAGAAGCTCCTGAGAGACAAGGTTGCAGGTGCAATGGCAAGCAACGGATCGAAACAGAAGCTTGTTCCCATGAACGAGATTGAAAAACTCCTTGGCGAAGGCTATGAGTTTCAGGCCGTCCTGCCCAACGGAAAGGCTATAATGAAAATGCCGTTTTAGATCTGTGCTTTTATCCACGCCCATTGATTACTGCGTTCCCGGAGACGCAAAGGCTGAGAAAGTCCTCAGGGCAATTCAGGACAGGGAGAGAAATTTTCATACAACCTATACCAGGGACCTTTATGTGAAATTTTCAGGACTTCCAGAAGAAGAAATAAAGTCTATAAACAGCGTAAAACATGAATGGATCGACAACGGCATCAAAAGACTAAAGCGCAGAAACTTCATAGAGAGGTTACCGGTTGATACGGACAGAAGAAGAATAGAGCTAAGATCAAAGCCAGAGGAAATTTACACCAGTATGATAGAGTCTGAACCAATGCTTTTCTGGAACCTACTCGAAAAAGGATACTTTTACTTCATTATCAGATTTAGAGAAACCAATGACGAAGTTATGTGCCCAAAGTGTCACAATAAAAAACTCATCTCTCTGTCTGTCTCAGGAAACAAAGCATCGAGATACAAAGTTAGCGACGAACTTCACATAGACATCATGCTGAAGCATCTATCCGTGGAATTCAGTTGCGATTGTGGTTATTCTTACTCTGATGAGATCGATATGTACGACCCGGTAGCTCTGGAAGACTTCTCCAATTTACACGATGCTGCCAACAGCCGTCGTAATCTCCTGTAAATCGACGTATTAGCAGGAAAGCATTCATAACTTATGGAAGAGAGCAGGAGACTCGATATTTCTAGGCTCAAGGCAGGGTTCTCAGGCAAGTTCCCCTCGCACCCGCTATCAAAGATACTTTCACTTGAGCCAGACAGCCTGACGGTAGAGGAACTCTTGGCAAAGGCACAGACCTGGCTGGCTTTCTTCCAGGGAGAAAAAGAAAAATGAGTAGAACAAGAAGATTGGTTGTGACCCACGATGAGCCTGAATATTTTGATGGCTCCAAGTCTGGGATAGTGAGATACGAGATAGCAAATCCACAGAAGAAGGGCACCATAGAGAGATTGCAGGAAACCGTTATCGAGAAAACGGTTAACCAGTACGAGCTTGAGGACCGCAGGCAGATCTCAGCAATAAGGGAATTCATGGAGCGTAATCCTGACATCAGCTACGTGGAGTATGAATCGAATCCAGTACTGAGAATGGATCTCGTAATAACGAGGCGCGGATTGATCTTCAAGCGGGAGGAGGCCTCAATATCGGCAACACTTACGCCAAACAGAAGATTCAGGGCACAGAGGTGAATCATGGACGAGGATGCCCTGACATTCGGATTCCTGATCGCTTCGGTTGCAGTGTTCATAGCCGGCCTGGTATGGCAGGGACTCTGGTCTTTCCTCTTTGCCATGACGATATCCGGGAACGTATTCTACGAGACGATAGGAGTGATGGGCTTTCTTCTGACATTCATCGGAGCTCTTGTCGTACTGTATTGTGCTCTTATTTGTCTGGCCTACCTTTTCCTTTTTTGCGTAATATTTGGCATACCTGCGTACCTGGTATACCTTGCTCTGGGCCTCGAATACAGCATAGTTCTCGCTATAATTATCGGCATTGCAATCCTCACTTACCTGGTAGAAACCCGCACAATAAAGGTGGAACACTACACGGTAACGCTGAACCTTCACAGGCGATACGTTGTAAAAAGGTAGCGGGATATGAATAAATATTTGGAAAGCCAGAATACGCATATGAGAGAATATGGCTTTTCAGAGCTCATAAATGCCAGGCGCGTGTTGTCAAAGCCACTTATAGAGCTGCCTCTGAGGAATGAGCAGAGGCTGTTCTACGATCTCTCAAGGAGGCTGAGGCGCTTCTCCGGACATACAGCGCTTGCCTACAATATCATACCCGATTTGGAAAGAGGCAAGTTCAGGAGAGAGGAATGCTCTCCCAAGGCGGCAAATCTCCGGGACTACATAGAGCACAAGGGCAACAGGAATGTGTCAATAACAGGCGTATCGGGGCAGGGAAAGAGCTACCTGACAATGCACCTTCTGAAAAAATTTGAGGACAGGCAGAGGATCATATTCTCATTCAAGCCCGATGATCACGAGGTTCACTTGGGCATACCGGTCATAGATGCCAAGGAATGCCTGCCGAATCCTTTCAGTGACGTCAACGCATTCTCCGAATCATATATGACGGCATTCTTCGGCGAAAAGGTGAGCTCCGGCATTCAATTGCAGCAGACTCCTGCATTCCTGCAGGAGATAGCTTCACAGAGCTCTGACTGGAAAAGCTTCATGAAAACCATCAGCGAGAAGCGGAAATCCGCCTCAAAGAACCAGATTGAAACGCTGAACGCAATAGAGCAGAACGTCAAATCCCTGATCATAGAGGACATGGGAAACGTTGAGCTTGCAAACGAGAGCACGGTGTTCGACTTCTCCACGCTGCCGACAAAGCAGGCTCAGAACTTCTACGCCGAGCTGATGCTCAGGCAGATATACAGGGAAATGGAAGACCGCAAACGCGTCGACGTACTCATCTGCATAGACGAGGCTCACAGGCTTACAAAATCATATCACACCATTCTGGATGTGATGAGCAGGGAGATAAGGGACAAGGGAATGCTCTGGATAATAACGCAGAACCTTATCGACATACTGCCTGAGATGAGGGCCAACTTCGGAACGAAGTTCACGTTCAAGCTGGGTGATGCCGATCTTCAGCTATTGTCTTACAACTCCCTGGTGAGATTCTCCGTCTCAATGCTGCAGCCCAGGCAGTTCGTTGACATAGAATTCCCTGAGAGCAACTCATTTGCGCCGGTATTGACATACATACCTGACGGCAGCGAGTATAAGGAAACGCCAAGGATTCTTGCAGCGGTCAGAAAAGCAGGGATGGAAGAGGGAGCCGGAGGGAGAGGGAAGGATATAGACTACAGGGAGGAGGTTCTTCGCATCCTCAGCGACAGGATGTCCTATGCAACGGAGATGGGAAAGGAGATATCCTCGAAGTACGGAATAGAAAAGGATCAGGCAAAGCTCAGGATAAAGTCCATCCTTGAAGATATGAAGAACAACAACGAGGTTGGCCGGGTCAAGTATCTCAGGGAAGGAAAGCCCATTGTGATGTATTACTCCAAGAACCCTAATTTATCCAATCTGCACACGGGAATGCAGTCCCAGGCAGTGGACATCCTCACAGAACTTGGCGTATCCGTAAACAAAATATCGACAACAGGCGAAAGAGGAGCCTTTGATATAGAGACGGATTTCTTCATGGTGGAGATCGAAACGGGATTGAAGCACAGCCTGGAGGATCTGAAGGAGAGGATTGCAGGAACGAACCTGAGGGTGATAATAATAGTTCCGAACAAGGAACTTATGGACAAATACAAGGGGCTTGGTGAGAGGGTTATGGTAATGACTATGGACTCGTTAAGAGAAATGCTGACAGAAACCGAGAAAAGAGTTCACTCATAAATAAACATACAGCCACACAAAATACAGCTCTACCAGAAAGGCCACGAATAACACAACAGTCGATAGGTGCAAAGTCAATTTCTGTTTCATTTTTATCTTCTGACCAAATAAGTGTATTGTCTGTGTTTTGGACAATTCAATCTCTGTTCCAAGGTATCCAAACAATGCACCAAATATTACTAGCGGAACAATCACTTTAGCAAAGGAATCCAATTGGTTCTCAAAGCTCACTAATGAAATGGTATTGTTTGGATTCAGTTTAGAAAAAACAGTGAGATACAAAGGCGCTATTGCGAATATAATAACTACCAAAAACGATACCAGGAAAAAGAAATAATCCGTTGGGTCCTTTGGACTTGGAAATATACTCGATCGCATTCTAGTGCGTGGAGGAGCTGGCATGTTAAGATTACCTCATCTGAAACGTTGTATAATCGCCCAGATCCCTGCCGCAAGGCTAATTCCCCCTCCCAACACAAATGCCCATCCGATATTATGGGCGAAAGCAAAGCCTGCTCCACCTGGCACGTAGATAGTCAAGAATGAATAGCCAATGAAAATGAAAATCGCACCCAACACTATCGCCTGTATTTCCGAAGGAATATCATTCACCATTTTCCCACAAGGGGGTTTTACTGAAAAGTGCTAAAAGCTCTTCCCCTAACAGTCAGTTAACTGCTAACCGTTAATTCCAACGGGTTAACCATAAACTTATAACTCTTCGCTTCCAAGTTCTGTCAATGATCATATCCATCGCCAACCAGAAGGGAGGATGTGGAAAGACAACCACTGCAGCCAATCTGGGAGCATTGCTGTCGGAAAAGCACAAAGTTCTCCTTGTCGATATTGACCCACAAGGGAATCTGACCACTCATTTTGGCATAAACAAGGCGGATCAGAAGCATACAATATACGATGTAATGCTCAATGGCAGGATTGAGGATGCAATCGTCCGAAAGGATGGAATCGACATTGTACCAAGCACTATCGACCTCGCAGGTGCAGAGGTGGAACTTACTGGAAAGATTGGTCGTGAATACATTCTGGATAATGAGCTCAAGAGAATAGCCAGGAAATATGACTATGTGATTATTGACACACCGCCCAGTCTTGGAATATTCACCATCAACTCGCTTGTTGCATCCGATTATGTGCTTATACCTGTTCAGGCAGAATTCTTCGCATTGGAAGGTCTGACACAACTCATGAGGGTTGTAGAACTCGTGAATTCAAGGCTTTCAAGAAACCTGAAACTGCTTGGAATGGTCATAACCATGTTCAACGCGAGAACCAGGTCATCCAATGAAGTTCTGGAAGACGTGAGGAAGCATTATTCTAAGAACCTGTTCAAAACAGTGATACCAAGGAATGTCACAGTAACGGATTCTACCATGGCAGGGTCGCCTGCTGTCAGGTACAACAAAAACGCATCCGCTTCTAGAGCTTATGTTAAGCTTGCAAGTGAACTTGAGAAAAAACTTAAGGTGAAATGATGGCAGATTTTAAGAAGAGAGGATTGGACAGCCTTATATCAGTGAACTCGCACATTGCCGCTGAAACAAGTGAGATGGCAGAACGTTACACAAAGACCGTAGGTTTCAAGGTAACGGAGAAGCAGTATGAAACGTACAGGAGGTACTCGAAATACTTCGGAACTGATGAACTCATAAAGAAATGGCGTTCTGATCTTGATAAGATAGCCCATGAGAAGGGCAAGGACATGGAGAGTGTGGAAACTGAAATCAGGAAACGGTTAACCATATGATAGTTAACCGTAAACAACAAACTATTATGGAAGTAGGACATGTAAAATTGGTAATATAATGACTGCTGACACATATTTTTACAATAAATTTCTTGAATGGCAGGCAAAAGGAAACGGTGACTACAAGACCTATGTTAGAGCTGCTGGTAGACCAGGCATAAAATCAGATCTCCTAAATGACGGAGAAACCTTCAAACAAGAGATATGTAGCTATCTTAGAACTTATGCAAAGGGCCAAGAAAAACAGAGCATCCTGTCTGTGATTCAAGGAATCGCTAATCCCGATAGGGACATACTTGAGATAATAGTTGGTGCAACACTTGATGCGTGCGGATACCCTGATGCTGGCAATACCCTCATTGGATTGGCTATTGTCGGAATAATAGGCGCAGCCTTGATAGCCTTACTCGGCAGCAGAAGATAAAGGTCTTTCAGTGACTCCAGAAGAAATATTCGATACAATAAAGGCAGTTTTTTCTACGTTTTCCGAGTCGGTCAAGTTCCTAAGATCAAAAAAATGCAGAAAAATCGTTGAAAGTTTCCTTGAGCAATTCCGAAGTGTTGTGGCAAAAATAGATTTGATGGCCGAAAACAATATTGAGAACTTCCTTAATTTGCTGAACGGGATTCTCCAGACAATCAACTCGATCTTGGCGAGTAACATCTGTCACTAAACTTGTAATTTTAGTAACGTCACTATATACTCGATTTTAATAACATATGCGTCACTAAATTCTATGACTTAAATGACGCTCGCCTTCGGCTATGTCCGCGCAAGCACTCTGGAAGAGGTAAAGCAGGGCTCAAACGAGAGGCAGAAGGCTGAAATCCTGAAGTACGCAAAGGCGAAAGGCTATGATATCGAATTCTTTGAAGACAAGGCTAAGTCAGGCAAAAATACCCAGAGACCTGAATTTGAAAGAATGCTGAATGCCCTTGGCAATCAACCGAAAGTTGTCATTGTTGCAAAGATAGACAGGTTTGCCCGCTCCCTGTCAGATCTGCTGAGAATGCTCGAATACCTTGACCAGAAGGGCGTAGGATTCATCAGCGTCAACGATCCGGGCATAGATACCACCACCCCCAATGGAAGGCTCCTGCTGCAGATTCTGGGCGCATTCGCTGAATTTGAGAGGAATATGATCAACTCCAGGACCAGGGCGGGAAGGGAGCAGGCCCTGAACAGAGGAGTCAAGTTTGGGAGACCACCATTGAAAACAAGGAATGGGAGTTTCATAGACGGGAGGAAGGTCATCGAACTGAAGAAGAGAGGCTTATCTGCCAGAGCCATAGCAAAGTCTCTGGGATGCTCCATCACCCCTGTGCTCAGAATTCTGAGGGAAAACAGGTTACCTATAGGATGAGTGTGTGTGTGTCTCCGAACGCGTCAGGCTCTTTCTTATATATTACATATAACTGATACAATGAACATAACATACCAGAAAAATGGAATTTTTCTTAATTTTTGAAGAGCATCCGATCACCGCAAAGGTCCACGCGTTTTTTAACACACTCATTCCGGTTCCCGAAATCACCATTTTCCCACACACATCTGTTCGACTCGTTCGATAGCGTTAATAACCTTACCATTGAAGAATTAATGCTGGTGCGGGAGATGGACACAAAGAATCCCAAGTCGTTCATGGCTGCAAAGCTCAGTGCAAGGGCTGTGGAAACAAGTAACATGAAGAATGCACAGGTCTTCAACATAAGCTACACACCAGGAGAGATACTCATAAGGTCTGAGCTGGAAAGGGTGACAGACGATCTGGCTGATTACGTCAATCTGGGTCTACCAAGGCACATCATCATCTACGGGTCCAAGGGATCGGGGAAGACGCTCAGCGCTCTCATCATGGCAAAGGCTCTCAGAGACACGAAATCCGTCCCGTACTTCTATGTTAACGTGAGGGAGAATCCGACTTCTACTAAAATCTATCGGAACATAGCCCATCTGTTCGGCAAGGGACACGAGGTGGAGGAGGTGAAGAACAGATGCGATGAGATGCTTTCCAGCAGGTCTCTCGTGGTATTGGACGAGGTTGACTTTCTTCAGGATTACGACATCCTTTACCACATAACGAGGCACACAAAGGCGAACCTCATCCTGCTGACGCAGAAAGTCTACTGGTACAAGAACATGAACGATGAGAGCGTAAAGAGCTCACTGCAGCCTGATCATATCGTATTCCATGAATACAGCACAGAGGAGATTCGTGAGATATTGAGGATGAGGGCAAAAGAGGGGCTAAATGAATATGACAAAGAGTCTCTGGGCCTATTGTCTGCACTTCTCGTACGAGACTACAGGAGTGACGCAAGGATTGGAATAAAGGCCCTGGAAATTCTTGGAAGAAGCAATAAATGGGACGACGACTCGATCAAAACCGCGCTGAAGCAGGCCTACGTGGAGGTGGAGGGCGAAACGCTCAAGAACCTTGGAGACCGGGATCTGCTGATACTGGCAGCACTGGTCAAGAATCAGGACACGAACAAAGCATATTCCGAAGTGTCGGCATCCAGTCATTTATTGCTCAGGGGAGTTAGCAAGTCAACATTCTTCCAGAGCGTCAACTATTTGCAGAACCTTGGCCTTATCACACTGATCAAGAAGAAGATAGGCAGATATTATACAATGGAGTCACAAATATTATTATCGGACGAATCAATAGTATCTGCGGAGCTAAGAAAGAGAGTGTGAGAATGGGATTGTGGAGATCATATGAGAGCGTTGAGAAAATTTAAGAAGAGTGTTTAGAAAGACAATGACTTTAAGGAAAAAATGAACGGTATTCATGAGCTACACAGTAGAATCAACGGAAACGTTCGAAAAGGAATTCTCTAAGAATCACAAGGATAAAAACGAGTGGTTACAACGTATGGTAGAGAGACTGGAACATGAACCACAGCTTGGGAAGCCATTAAGAGGCAAGCTCCACGGTTTATGGCAGCTCAGAATCGGACCTTTCAGAGTCTGGTACGAGATAAACGAGGAGCAAAAGAAAGTGATTCTCAGAGCAATACTTCACAAAGACGAAGCCAAGAAATATTATTAGAGCTCTTTAAGGAAATCTCTAACGTTCCTGACTCTTCCATTCTGTATATCCTGCTCGCTCCTTTCCAATTGATCCATTACATACTCATTCTCAAGAGTCTCAACGGTAGCCTCCAGGCTATCCAGATCGGACTTTGGTATGCTTACAAGCCTTGACTGTTTTGCTCTGGTCATAATATGACTCTATATCCTTTCAGATTTTAATACCTTTTGGTATGCTCTGCTCAAATTCACCCCGACTTCGCTCCGCTCAGCCACCCCTCTTTGAGACTTCGCCAATCACTATGTGCCCTTCGCTCGCCTGCACGCCGAGCACAGGACTCCATGCTTCACCTCCAATCAAAATTCACCCCGTCTTGCTTCGCAATCCACCCCTCTTTTGATTTACGGCTCGCACTCTTTCTTCGAAAGAGCCCCTCATTCGCCATGCTCATTCAGGGTGGTGTCCTGTGCTCGCCGCTCGTGGTGTATGTGTGGTGTTCCACACCACCCACCGCTAACGCTTACACCACTCGGTCTTGCTACGCAAGACTTCCGGCTCGCTTCGGGCACATTCTTCTCTCCTGCGGAGTGCAATTTGAGGGGGAAAGCGGGAGGGGTTCTCGTACCGTGCTACTCTTCAACTATCCAAGGGACAATAACTGCACGGCACTGCGACCATACCTTTTGAAAAAAGAATTGGGAAGAAAATGTGAAGTTGTATTTTCATTTTGTATAAAATGCGTTATAATATTTCACATATTGTCAAAAGCATGGTTAAATACTGTTATTTAATCTTGAAGACATGTCGTGTGGATGTATGAAGAATGCAGGAAAAAATATGGGCATGAACAACATGCAGGCAGAATCTGATGGAAACAAAGTAGTGAACAGTGGCAGTGCAAATGCTCTTGCAATTTTAAATGAACGTTATGCCAAAGGGGAATTAGGCAGGGAAGAATATATAAAGATGCGTGAAGACATCATTAAGGATGATTAAATGTCAGAATATAGAAAAAAATCCGAACTTTCATTTGAGAATTTATGCGCGAGAGTTCCCGAAGTTGTCCAGAAAAATGGTTTTGCGGTTCTGGCAGAGATAAAAACGAGCGACATTCTGAAATCCAAGGGATTTGACTATGCCAATCTGCGTACTTACGATATCTGCAATGCCGGTTATGCTAACAAGGCACTTTCTTTTGATTCAGGAGTTGAAACAATTGTTCCATGCCACCTTATAGTGAAGGGGGTTGGAAATCACACAGAAATATCAGTGCAGATGCCCAGAGAGATGTTTGAATCTCTTCATCGAGAGAAATCTGAGGACATGGAAAGTTTTTTAGGTGAAGTCGAAACGAAGCTTAAGGCAATTGTGGAAGAATTATCTGGGTTAAGAGCATGATTAAAAAAGACTGGACTAATACTTTATTATCTTCACCCTTTATGAAGACAATGGCCGATAATTTGAACAAGTCAGCCAGCGAGACAGACCCGAGGACGACACCGTTATATGGTGAGATAATCACTCACCTTGAAACTGATGGTACGGTGATCGACATAGGGGCTGGAGTAGGCAGATTTGCCATCCCATTGGCTAAGGAAGGGTTCAATGTAACTGCGGTTGAACCAAATGAAGAGATGCGCAAACATTTACTTGGATCTATAGAGCAGAACGGGCTCACATCCAGAATAAATGTGATCCAGTCATCATGGCCCGTTGATAAAGACCTGCAAGCTGACGTGACCTTTGCGTCATTCGTTATACAGTTTTCCCGTGATCCTGAAAACTTTATTCATTCCATGGAGAAATGCACAAACAAACGGTGTATCCTCTCCGTACATGTTGACCAGCCACTTGGTTTCCTGAAAGACATCTGGCAAGTTTTCCGCCCTTCAGAAGCCGTGCCTGCGATGCTCACTTTTTCTGATCTTTATCCAATGCTCCTGAATATGGGCATCATAGCCGATGTTGCGATTATAGAGGAAAAGCGCATGTCCGGGCCAGTGATGGCACCTGCCAAGATAATTCCACTGCTTTCCGATCTCCTGAATATCAGAGATAAGCCTGCAGACATGCAACGACTGAAGGAAATCCTGGAGGGCATGAGAAGCCGGATTCGAGAGCCACCTTCCATGAGAACTGCCATTGTCTCATGGCTACCTAGGAGATGAGAATTATGGAACGAATAGATACGGGAAAGACGAAATCCGACAGAGGGTTGACATCTGTAACCACCATTGTTTCTGTCATAATTATTGCAGTCCTAGTCTTCGCCGCAATATCAGCAGCTGCGTTTGTAATGTACGGTTCAGGAACTGGCGGTTTTGGCTCCGGGCAGTCAGGAGGTGGAATCAACTCGGCTTTCTCCGTAAACAATACGTCATTCAATCGAATGAATTCCGTTCCAGCAGGTGCTCTCGTCAACAATAGCAGCAATACCATAAACGTGACATCGAAGAGCGTAACCCTCATCGTTGAGGCTGCACCCACATGGTACCCCAGACAGGGAGATTTCTGGTTAATTTATGGACTGGTCAATCCAAATATAGTGATCAGGGAGGGCACCACGGTTCGTTTTGTGTTCATAAACATGGACAACATTACCCACATGCCTGCTATCACCACCATTGGCCCGCCGTACAGCTACATGCCTATGCAGGGCAACATGATGGGGTCTGGTACGGATTCAGGCTCCGGAATGATGGGGTACCAAAGCGGTGGTAACGGTAGCTGGCTTGCAATAGGTCCCATGCTGTCTGGAACTTCGGCGAATGCCCAAGATCAGGCATACTCTGCCTCAAACCTAACGGTGACGTTCAGTTCCAGTGGGAACTACTACTACATTTGCCTCATTCCGGGGCATGCACAGATGGGTATGTACGGAGAGATTTCCGTTCAAGGTTAAGGAGAAGAGAGATTATGTCACAGCAACAGGATAGACACTTCAGACCGGGAATAATGCTTTTTCCCCTCAGAAAATACATGTCAGGACCCCAACATGATTTTATAAAGACCAACGTGAAACATGGTATGACCGCACTCGATCTTGGAAGCGGTCCCGGATTCTTCACGACCATGCTATCGGAAGCGGTAGGAATAAACGGCACTGTTCATGCGGTGGATGGTGATAAAGCCGCTGTGACGCGACTCCAGAACAGGGCTGGTGCACTTGG
>JAKAYB010000041.1 GCA_021826925.1 Thermoplasmata archaeon
GCAGTACCCCCTTCATTGAAGGATTTTCTTACAGCTTCATAACCTCCACGTGGTGGATTGAGCCTTAGGACTGGCACGAGACCAAGATCTTTCAATTTTGACTTGCCGTCGAAGATTGCCTTAGCCAGATCATCTGTAGATGAAAATCCCTTCTCTTTTAGGATTTCTTCGTTCAGAGGCTTCCGCCCAGGAGCAAGGGCCCTGAACTCTATGACTTTCTTCAAGGTTTCTAGATCGATTTCCCCCCATGTTACGTAATCTTTGACGACCTGAAGCATGCCTCTGTTAACTGGGTTATCCTCAAGCAGGACCATGTGGTTTATCCTGTTAAGACGTAGAAGCTCCACAGTTTTTACAGCTGCTGGGTGACTGCCATTTGTTCCCCTAATCTTTACGGCCGCCAACATTGGCAACACCTCCCACATATATAGGCGTTGTAAGCGTCAACGCAGAATTAAGCCTGAGTTTTGAGGTTTCCTTTAATGCATCGAAAACAGCCAGGGTATAGTTGACCGTTGTCTTTGTATGTCCGGAGGCAAAACCCCACACATCCTCTATACCGGCCATCCTCAGGACCGTTTTTGCGATATCGCCCACTGCCCTTCCAACACCCTGAGGCGCAGGCTTCATCGTTATAACTACGGAACCAGATTTACCGCGCACTGTGAATGGCAGTGAGTGTGGCTTTCCACAACCGCATTCCCACGATCCACAACCTCTTCGTATCTCGATTATGTTCAATTTAGCGTTATTTACAGCCTTCTTTATCGCAGGCGCAGCTTCCTTTGCCTTACCGCGACCAACACCAACATATCCATCACCGTTTCCGACTACGGCAGTGACCGAATAATTCATTCTTCTTCCAGAGTCCGTCATCCTCTGGGCACGCATGATATCCATTACCTCATCCTGCAAATCGGGCAAAAGAACATCAACGATCTGGTATTCTTTCAACGGCAATTTTGTTCTCAGGGCCTCAGAAATTGTTTTTATCTCTCCAGAGGCAACCATTCTGCCGAGCTGTGTTCTTGGCGTCCAGCTTTCATCTGTCATTTATTTCCCTCCAGTATCTTCTTCATCGATTCTATATCGACCTCTCCATTCTTCAAATGTTTACCAGATATCCTGTCATCGGACGGAAAAATCGAATCATCATGCGGGACATTGAGGCCGGCATCAACACTTCCTCTGAGCACTGCCGATATTCTCCCACCCTTCGAGACCCTGTAAAGACCAGTGTCGAGTATGGCGTTCTTAATACGGCTCTTCTTGGCCCTGAGACCGAGATAATATCCGGCAAGGTAACAGAATGGTGTGCTGTTTCCTTTCACGTCTATACCAAGCTTCATCAGCGTATTCCTTGTCACGGTAACCTTGACGTTATCGCCATTGTCTGCGTATTTGACCAATTGCACCACAAAACCCTTGTTCGATGGTCTAACCACCAGCCTGGGTTCTCCCGACTTGAGAAGCGTAAACCTCTTCCGGTAATCTGTCTTTCCTTCTCTCTTCCTTTTCATGAGCACCTGCATCTTATTCACCCCTAGATTTGCTCGAGGAAACATGCGCCCTCAACTGTGCCCTTGACTTGATAGTCCCGCTCTTGATTATCCTGTAATATGCCCTGTATTCTTTTGAACTAAGCGAACCTGCTGCATCCAGTTTACGCAGTTCATCCCTCAGTGCCCTTACCGTCTTTACCCACCTTGTCTTCCTTGGGAACCTTGCATTTCTTGTTCCGCGGATAGAACCCGGGCCTCTTCTAAGCTCTTTTGACCTCTGTACTACTCGTTTTTTCAGCCTGGAGTTAGAATTGCCCTTAGCATTCTTTAACTGTATAATTCCCTTCTTTGCCAGTGCCCTGATATCCGCTCTTGTTGCTGCATCCGTTACCTCTTCTATATTGTTCGGATCTATCCATACTCTTGAAATACCGGACTTGAAGTAATCTGCCGCTAATCTTCTCGCTGTCTCTATTTTCATTCCTTAACACCTGGATTCAGCACTCGGATCGTTAGTTCCGATGCCCTCTTTTCAATCATTTCTCTCTTTTTGGCACCAACACTGGAAGCTATCCTGGCTGCCTGCCTTAGCGGGTCCAGAGCTTCCAGCTCTTTGACGTTATGAACAAGGATATCCTGGAAACCGGATGGATGTAATCCCCTCACCAGTCTCGGTCCCCTGAAGCCGGCGTCGACAACGGGCGGTCTCTCTGCCCAGTGCTGCCGGAGCTTGGAATGCTTTCCTCTTGGTTTACGCCATGAATCATCAAATTTCTTGTACCTGAACCACTCCTGCCTGTGGAATTCTACACGCTTCCTGGCCTGCCTGTTTTTTATCCTGAGAAGTCTCTTCTCCTCATCAGATAGTCTGGGTTTTGGATCAAGCATCTATTTCCACCCCCTTGAGCAGGTATATTCCATCCTGGAATACCCTCAGGTCGAATCCCTTTATTTTTGTAGCCCTTTCTATGTTTGCAGCAGTGCCCCCGATATCTCTCTTGTCTATTCCGGAGATAAACACTCGGTCGCCCTTTATGCTCACCTTGCTGCTTCCAAGAATTTTTGCCCTCCTTGGTGAGCGCTCGCCGAGGAAATTATCGATCTCGACATTATTTCCCTTCACAGATACTCTCATAGGGAAATGTGTATAATCTATCTTCATTTCATATTCGAAACCGTTTGATACACCTTCAGCCATATTCTTCACTTCGGATAGCCATGTTCCGACGATTGCACTGTTTCTTCTGCTTTCCTTGCTTATTTCCAGGACGATTTTCCCGTCACTCAGCTTTATACGTACATAATTGTCCCTGAAGGTCCTTCTTGCCTCGCCGAGTTTTCCTGAGGCTTTCAGCTCACCATCCACAAGGGTAAAGTTTACCCCAGACGGAATCTTAAATTCTGATACTTCTTTGTAGTTAATCATCTTTTAAACACCCTAATAAATGTAAGCCAGGAGCTTTCCTCCGAGTCCCTGCTTGCGCGCCTCTATATGGCTCATGACTCCTTTTGTCGTTGTAAGGATCAGGATACCGAAATCCTGGGCAGGCAGGAATCTTGATTCGTAACGCTCCAGCGAGCTCTTCTTCACTGGCAGCCTTGGTCTTATAACGCCGCAATTGTTGATCGTGTCACTTAGCTCTATCTTGAATTTGCCGCCCCTCATCTCGTCCACAACCTCGAAACTCTTCAGGTAATTATAGTCTTGCATTACCTTTAGTACCTTTCCAACAAGCCTGGCCGCGGGTTCGGCTTCAACTTCTCTCTTTCCAGTTCTTGACGCATTTTTTATGGAGTTTATTATATCATTCAGCGGATCGTGTCTCATATCTTCACCTCAACTATACTTCCTGAAGCCAAGCTCTGATGCAGTTTCCCTAAAGCACTGACGACACATTCTGATGCCGTATCTTCTAACGATGCCTCTTTTGCGACCACATCTGACGCACCCGACTTTCCTTCCAAAATTCTTCTTTGGTTGTAATTTAACCTGCGACATTTATTCACCTTACTAAGTTTATATTGAATTTTGATACCATGAACTCTGTAGCCTCTTCTGGAGTAATTCTTATCCTTCTGGGAACGTGCTTGGACTGTACTCTTCTTCTCTGGAGTCGATAGCCTCCGCGCCTCTTGAGCACAACCGAGACGTCAAAACCAAATATGCCGATATCAGGATCGTATTTCATTTTCTCCATGTCTGTATAATCCGGAATACCGAAGTGAGCGTTTCCCTGCCTGTCAAACGAGTAGGCGGGAATTTTTCTATCCCTAGCGAAGAGGGCCCTATTAACAAAATCTTCAGCTTCCTGTCTCCTCAGAGTGACCTTTTTGCCTATTTCCAATCCTTTTCGGATGTTGAAATCTCTCAATGTTTTCTTGGCATGCGTTGTGACAGGTTTATGGTTTGTAAGCATCTCAAGAACTTTCTCCGCCCGCGCCAGCCGCTCACCGGCCTGACCAACACCGATGTTTACGACTACCTTATCAATAACTATTTCCCCCATTGGATTCTTTTCCGTCACGCCACCTCACCTTCCGTCACTGGAAAACTGTATTTTGGATTTCCGACAACGAAGACATTTTCAGCAGTTGTGGAGAAATTTTCCTCGAAATGAACCAGGTTGCTTGATGAGGATTTCTTGACTTCTATACTCTTTATAGTTACAAATTTCCCGACGTGGTTGCCCCCGACAAGAAAAGCTTTGCTTCCGGCTTGCATCTTCAGAACGTGCTCTATTTTCTTTTCCGGAACAGACACTATTACAACATCACCTGTAGAGATATCTTTATTGTCTGAAAGCAGCGTTTCTCCATCATGGAAAACTATCTGTGTTTTGCCGCCCTTTATCGTCACTTTATTCATAACTTTCAGAGGTTTCAAATTCTTTGCCTCCTCGTTTTCCCTTCTCAGGATTAGCTTGCCTCGCTCATCCAGCAGAACCCTGTACGAATAACCAAGCGGAGTTATGGTGATCACATCCATCAGGCCTATACCGACTCTCCTCTTTTTTACGGCTTTGCCGTCAACGAGCACGGATCTGCTGTTTAGTATCCTCGAGACTTCCCTTTCCTTGTCTCCAAATTTCAGATAGTCTCTCAGAGCTATAAGGATGGGCATAGAACTCTCCCTACTGTGTTTTCCTGGTAGGGATGTAGGTGCCCAGAAGTACTTCTTCCTCGGCAGTTTCAATGATCTCGATGCATCAAGTCTCTTAGTCTTGTTTATCAACTTTCTTTCGCCCCCCTTTTTTTGGTGCAGTTTCTTCAGCGTTATCGGAATCTTCTGCCGTTTCCGGCTTCTTTCTTGATCTGGATGTGGATTTCCTAGTGGTCTTCTTGCCATCGGTATCAGGGGCGTCCTTAACCGAAGAATCTACTTCCGGTTCTTCGTCCGGTAAGGATAATTCTTCCGTTTCCGCCAATTCATCCTCAGATTCATTTGATTCCTTGCCTGTTTCACTTGCTTCAGGACTCTCCGCTACCGTTTCTCCAGTGCTGGTGTCTTCCAGTGCGGATGGTTCTGCGGGTTTTTCCTCTGGCGCAGGGGCGAGTTCTTCAGGTGTCGGTTCAGTGATTGTAAAATTCTTCAACTGGGCAACTCTTCTTATCCGGTCAAGACGTTCCTGCCGACTAAAGTCTATTTTGGTTATTACCAGCTTTTGGGGCTTCATCTTCCTCTCTTTCTGTTTCCCGTCAGCCTTTGTTGAGGTGACCCCTTCAACAGAGACGAGACCTTTCGAATGATCGACATTTATAACCTTTCCACCTTCTCCCTTCAATTTTCCTGACTTGACCTTAACTATGTCCCCTTTGCAGATCGGTATGGATCGTATATCGTACTTCTTTCTGAGTTCCTTACTAACTGCAACATCAACGTAATTCATCATTTCAATCACCTAAACAATCGCCGAGGCTATGGCAGCTATCCTCGGCCATCTCTCTGCGGCCTCCTTTGCCACAGGCCCTTTTATTTCAGAGCCACGAACTTCACCGTCAGGAGTTACAAGAACTGCAGCGTTCTCTTCGAACTCCACCATCGAACCGTCAGGTCTTCTGTACGGGCGCCTTTGCCTTATGACTACGGCATAAACAACCTTGCTCCTCATCTCAGGGGTGCCTTTTTTAACGCTTGCCATGAACATGTCCCCAACACCAGCCGCGGGGATTCTTCTTGCTACACCGTGGTAAGCCTTTACACCAATAAGGCTCACGCTCTTTGCCCCACTGTTGTCAGCGCATTGCATCACCGCTCCGAGCGGGAGTCCTCTCTGTTGTCTACCAGCAATGCCTTTCATAGTCCTATCTTCTCCACAACAACATATGATATGGTCTTTGCCAGTTTCCGGCATTCAGCAATTCTTACTCTGTCTCCAGGAGATACCTTAATGCATCCTGGAACATGAACGTGATACCTGGATATCCTGGTTTCCTTTCGCTCATATTTCTTAAGATCTCTCTTGTATATTCTTTCCACCGTCGCGGAAGAAATCATTCTTGATGACTTCACAACTCCTGTGAGAATCTGTCCCCTGATCTTCAAGCTTCCATGAAATGGACACTTTGGATCATTACATTCCACCGCTGGTGGCACAACTTCAATTCCAATATTTCGAACCATTATTATGACCTCTTTCTTCAATTATCTTGAACTTCCTCATGTTTTTCAGGCGATCTTCTGGCCTCATGTCAATGAGCGCTCCCTGAATCTCAAAAGTCTCTGTCTCTGTGGAAAATATGAAAATACCATGATCCTTGGGTATGATCCTCCTCTTCCCATTTGAATCTACAAGGAATGTATGGTATGTCTCGTCAACAACCTCCCCCTGAATATTTTCGTAAAGTTTGTTGTCATGTTTTTTAACAACAACCCTTGAACCGATGAATTCTTTGATGTAATCTTCTGCTTTCATTCTATACAGCCTCTATTTTAAACCCCATTCCTTCCAGATACCTCTTCACGGTATCCCTGTGATCCCCCTGAAGTTCGATCGTCTTCCCATCCTTAACAGTACCGCCGGAAGCAACCTTTCTCTTCAATTCCTTCGCGATATCCTTGATGTTCTCTGATTTGGGATCGATGCCTTCGATTATCGTCATGGTCTTTCCGTACCTTCTCTTATCGACGCTTACCCGGACAGTCTGGGAATCCCTAGAGAATCCTTCCCAGGGACGCAATTCCTTTGGAAGGCCCGTGAAATCCTTATCACTCATTTCTTTTGCCCTCCGACTCTACAGTCATGATTCGCGCGATCTGTCTTCTAAGAGACCTGATCTTACCTGGATTCTTCGGTGCTCCACCCATGGCCACGGATGCACGCTCCTTCAGCAACGAATCCTTGAGAGCATCGAGTCGTTCATTGATTTCCTTTTGATTCATCTGCCGTATTTCCTTCGCTCGCAGTTCCATTTTTTTCCTCCTCTACTTTGTCCACGCCACTATTAACTTCCGGTTCCTTAGTTTCGATAGGCTTTGGTGGCGCCTCTATCTTAATCACTGGATTTATTTTATCTGGAAGCTTGTAATCGCCCTTAAGCATTGATACCCTGACACCAATTATACCGAGTTTCAATTTTGCTTGTGAATACCCGACTGCCATTCCGATTCTTCCGGGTTCACCGGAATATTTGACTGAACCGTACATGAATTTCTGGGATCTTGCCCGCTCTCCTGATATCTTCCCTCCGATTCGTATCATGACTCCTTTTGAACCGCTGTCGATTATTCTTCTCAGGGACGTATTGCCAGCTTTCCTGTAGTGCCATCCTTTTTCGAGTGATAATGCAATCTTCTTGGAAACAACCTGAGGATTAAGATCCGGGTTGCTGATCTCCTTGACCTCTATCTGCGGACTCTCCACCTTATATTTTGTCTCCAGGTACGTTGTGATGGCCTGAACTCTTGAGCCGCGATGCCCGATAACGAGCCCGGGCTTGTTCACGTAGAGAGCTATGTTGGTTCCGAATGGTGTGCGTTTCATCTCCATCCCACCATAGCCTGCTTCATCCGTCTGCCTTTTTATATATTCAGATATAAGCAATTTATTGACTGAATTTGATATGAATTTTCTTTCCTTCATTCCTCTTCCTCCTGTACCACGATCTCGAGGTTCACGAGATCCTTGAATGACGCTCCGGAACGTCCCTGCGCCTTTGGCAGGTACTTCTTGATCATTCTACCCTTTGATGCCGCAACGTGAACAATTTTCAAATTGTCAGTATTAAGACCATTAAATTCGGCATTCGATTCAACGTTAGCCAGTAATTTCATGAAGGCTCTGGCTGTTTTAACCGGATATCTTCCTGGACCCACGGCCTTCTTGTGAGACACGGAATCCAGGTACCTGAAATAAGGAACTGGTTTTTTCTTTTCTATTACGAGATCAAGCGTGTCTTTTGCAACCTGCAGGTTCATCCCCCTGAGAAAGTGCGCTACGTTGACAGCATCTTTCAGCGATATGTCCTGTTCATAGAGCCTCCCCTTAGAGGAATGCTCTGGAATTTCATTAATTGAGTAACCTTTCATTTTAACATCACTTCAACGGCATGAACTTTGAAGATCTGGTTGCACCTACGCCTGGACCAGAGTGCTTTACTTCCTTCCTTGTCATGGAAAACTCGCCAAGATAATGTCCAATCATCTCAGGTTTTATCTCAAACCGAGTGTAGGAATTTCCATTATACACTTCTATGACTTTGCCAACAAATGCAGGAATTATTATTGCGTCCCTAACGTGAGTTTTCAGGTGGGAGGTACTTTCAAGAGAAAGCTTTTTGTACAACACACCTTGATCATGGTTATTCTCTCTCAGCAAAGACCTTCTTGCTCTGGCTGGGAGCAGTTCGACGAGCTTAGTCATCGGCATTTTCTTCAATTCCTCCAAAGTGTAGCCTCTGTAAGTAAATTCCTTTGCTCTTCCCATCACAACTTTCTGTGACTTTCTTGCCCTTCGTTTTATGGACTTTACTGATGCCTGTTTATTTTGTGCCATTACTTATTCCTCCTCTGAGGAGATAGTCTCCCAACCTTTCTTCCTGGGGGTGTTCCCAGCCCCACAGTTGATGGACGACCAACATGCTGATGATTGCCTCCGCCATGTGGATGATTTATCGCATTCATGGCAACACCTCTTACAGTGTATGGTCGCTTAGCCTTGCTTCTCAAATAATGAATATGAGTCCCGGCCTTAAGAATTGGCTTCGTTGTCAAACCAGATCCTGCAACCCTTCCCACAGTGGCCTTACACATAGGACTGAAAAGTCTTAATTTTCCTGACGGCAACTTTATAGAAACCTGCTCACCATGCCCTACAATCAGGGCCGCAGCACCAGCAGTCCTGCAGAATTTTCCACCATCTCCGGGGAAACTCTCTATGTTATACACATATTCACCATCAGGGATCTGGCCAAGTTCGATGGTAGATCCCCTGTCTATTCTTGATGGATCATCCATGACTATGTCCTGACCAACAAACGCCCCATTAAAAGCCAGGGCAATATGATCTTTGTTGTTCCCGTCCTGCAGCAACATAACAGGTGCATTCCTTCCTGGAGCATGCACGATATCTTTTACCTTGTACTGTCCGGTGGACAGATTTTCAATCTTCCCAATATGGCGATGACTAGGGCTTCTGTATACAAGCCCCCCCTTTCCTCGCCTTCTTGGAGTTATACGCTTTCCCATATTTCACCTCAGAATATACCTATCCTGCCCGCTATTTCATCAGCAGAAAAATCTTCCGTCAAAGTAACTATCGCCTTCTTTCCGTCTTTCGTAACAACGGTGTTTATAGAGCTAACCTTAACCGAGAATTTTTTCTCTATCTCGTCCTTTATCTCCTTTTTTGTGCTCTTCTTTAAAACCAGGAATGAAAGCTTATTTTCATTCTCAGTTTGCAACATTGTCTTTTCTGTGGCAATTGGCCTAAGTATTACGTCCATTATTTCACCTCTGAAAGTTTCTTTAGGGCAGACTCCGTAAAGACGGTCAAACGACCGCCTACACCGCCTGGAGCAAGCTTCTTTATGCTCAACCCGTCAATAGTGGCAGTATCGACCCCGGGAAGAGACGAGAATACGTCGAGATCCTTCTTTTCTGTTCCCACAATAAGTACACTTTTAGCCTGCTTATAAGTTCTACCTCTCATCTTCCCTCTGCCGGCCCTAACGTTGACGCTATTCTTTGATCTTATAACATCGTCCCAAAGGTTTACTGTCGCGAGGAAAAATAACGCCTGCTTAGATTTCTTTATGTTCGCCAGTGCATCGTCAGACACAACCACAGGCAATGTAATTCCATCGGGAACCACATGACCACGGGCCCTTACAGCTTCAACGGAAGATGTCAGCGCTATCGCACTGTTTCGTGCAATCAACCTCTCTTTTGCATTCATGTTCTTTTCAAGTATCTTTGTGGTTCTGGGTGAATGTGCGCTTTTTCCTTTCACGAAACTTGCCAATAAAACTGCAGTATTGCTTCCCGATGTTCGCGGTATTCTTGCCGTCCCATGTCCTGGTCCAGCGTTGTGCCCGACCCGGCGCATTCCCGCTACCGGAGAAGATCCGTAAGGTTGTCTGGCGGATAGTGTAACAACCCTAAAGTATCGCCTTATAAGATCAGGCCTTGGGAGCGTTGAGAATATTTCCGGAAGTTCAATTTCCCCCTTAACCTGGCCATCAGCCGAATATAAATTAGTTTTCATTTAATCACCCTGCTTGGATTCTTTCGATACATAAGATATGGTAACCGATTCTAACGAAGGAGTCTTCTGTCTGGCTGGGTCTCTCATTTTTATGAGTCTCTTGGAAGCTCCTGGGACAGAACCATGAAGTAGGACATATTCGGATCTAACCAGGCCGTATTGAGGGAAGCCTCCCTTAACGTTGATATCTTCGTCTTTTTCAGTGGAGTATTTCAGTACCCGAATATTATGAAATGTACGCTGGTGAAAACCAACTTGACCGGCCTGTGGAACAGTGTTCCTGACCCAATCCGGATGCCAAGGACCCAATGTTCCAATCATCCTTCTGTGTTTCCTGTTCTTCGTTGGCAAAAGTTTCACTCCAAATCTCTTTATATGACCCTGGAAGCCTTTACCCTTTGTAACTCCTATAACATCAACAAAATTACCAGGTTTTGAGAAATCAGAAAACTTGACTTCCTTTCCAAGGTGCTCCTCAGCATATTTTAACCTTGATTGAAGATCTGAGCCAGAGATCCTTACTTCAAAGATGTCCGGTGTTTTTGAAGGTACTCCTGTTACCAAATCTGGATTTGTGCTAACTATTAACCTGACGTCAGAAAGACTATCTGGAGAAACTGGTAAACTTTTTTCCTCCCCTTCCTTCTTGGTTCTTTTCGGGATTCTTCTTAGAAGATCTTTACCTAGAGTCTCAGCCCATTTCTCGGATAATGTTCGAAGGCCTTCATCCGTTTCTCCATAATATCTTATACCAACTACGTTAAGAGGCGGTACTTCTACAACCGTAACAGCAGATGCTATTGACTGGCCTGCAGTAACACTAAATTTGCGATAATCAGTCATTTCAATATGTGTCATGCCCACCTTGTATCCGGCAAATGCCTGTATCTTTGGACTGCCGTCTAACTCAGGCCATGACCTGATATCGCCTTGCATTCTCTTCGCTCGTACTCGAGGATAATATCCAGTAGATCCTCTCCTAGGATGATGTGGTGTCGCCATTGTTTATCACCTTACACCGTTACACATTCCCGGTCTTGCCAGAATATTGGAGACCTTATTGGGTTGCCAGTTATGCATTGCCCACTGTGTATGGTCTTAAGTGTTCCCGAAGTCTCAGAATATATTTAAACATTACATGTGTCAATGAAGACCATTGAAGGATTGAATAGAACGAGTATCCTTTTCCTTGAAATCATAAATGTCAAATCAGATTTGAGGTGAAAATATATCGCTAAATACAATACGAATCTCTAATTTTCCTGGTCGCCAACAATGGAGACATACGTGTCCTCGAGACTGTCAACAGGGGTTACCCATTTAACTTTATACCCCTCATTTTGCAAAGCCTCAATCACATTGGAATTCGAAACGTTTCCATTCTTTCTAAGAATAACAGTGTTTCCGCGAGCCTCTACCAGTTCAGCATTGGACAAATGTGCATCAAATTTGTCTGCTGGCGATTCCAGTTCTACCCTTATCTCTCTTTCTTCCGAGAAAGTTTCGGTTTTATACGCAATTTTCCCCTTGTTAACGATATAGACAACATCACAGACTTCCCTGGCTTCATAAATGAGATGTGTGCTAAGAATAATCAGCTTATCCTTCTTTTCTTTCATTATCTTTATTAGATCCCTTATCTCCTTCATACCGGATGGATCGAGACCAAATGTTGGTTCATCAAGTATAAGTATCGGAGGGTCGCCAACCATGGCAGAGGCCAATGCAAGACGCTGTTTCATTCCCCGTGAAAATGTGCCTGCGCGCCTATCCAGATAACTTGAAATGTGCGTTAAGGAGGATACGCGGATAATTTCCCTATTGACATTTTCTTTTCTAAATCCTTTGATCTTTGCCACATAATTAAGCGCTTCTCGCGCAGTTAAATATGGATAGAATTCTGGTTGCTCTACAAGGTTCCCAACATATCTCATTGCTTTGTAGGATTCCTCGGACACATCGATGCCGTTTATCCTAACAGAGCCAACGGTTGGATGAACAAGGCCGGTGAGTACTTTGAACATAGTTGTTTTGCCGGCTCCGTTTGGCCCAAGGATACCTACGCATCCAGGGCTATCAATTTTCAGACTTATTGCGTCAAGTGCAGTGACGCTTGAAAAACGTTTAGTAACATCTTTTAGTTCGAGATCGAAGTTCATTTTACATCCTTCCTTTCAAATATAACTGCAGCAACAGAAAATGAGACTATGCCGTAGATGACCATTATAAGTATAGACCGAAGCATCTCTGCGGTACTGGGTGAATTTAATGTCGTGGAAGAGGAAAATGGGTTGGAAGAAGCATTCAGGTACACGTCCTTGATTATGGATGCTGCAACGTTAAGCAGATAATAGGGGGTGGTTTTGAATAGCAACTCTTCCACGATCAAATATGCATTAATTACAAGGAAGTATATGAGAAAGACAGAAATGTATGCATAAGTATTTTTGTTGAAGATTGAACTGATAAGGAAGGTTAGTGCCATTACAGAAAATATGAATAAAACGAGGAGCAGATAAGATTTAGGAAGTGCGGGTATCACGGAGCCGAAGAGATAGAAGAAGACCCCAGCCTGCATAGCAACATAAATGCTGATCACAATAATCGTGACGGAAACTGCTGCAAAGTATTTCGAGACCAGAAGATTGAACCTGCTCACGGGAAGAGGAAAAATGTGGTACGCAGTTTTATTCTCAATCTCACTTGAAATAGCAGATGATCCAAAGAAAACTGCTGCGAAAACAGGAAGATCTGTCATGACAAAGGACCAGATATAACCGAGGACATCCTCCCTTATCGGCAATGTAAAACTTGATGCCGGGATCCCCGGAAATATCTTTGAAAGATCGTTAATGTATCGTATAGAAAAATAACTTAAAAGGACTGAAACAAGAACGATAATAATAAGCATAAGATAGAAACTCTTTGAACGATAGTAATTCTTGAAATAGTAACTGTAAGTGGTTGCAAAAGATCCGAATGGAGACACCATTTCATTGAC
>JAKAYB010000042.1 GCA_021826925.1 Thermoplasmata archaeon
ATCTCATATCTGAAAGCGCTCGTGCCAACAGCAACTGGATCTGAAATGTTCTCTGATTGAACGATCTTTTGAAACTTATCCAGTGTAGCTATGGCGCTATCGATCTTTTTCTCCGGAATCGCTGATCCACTTTCAACTCCGTCGCCAATTCGTACAAATTCTTTGGCGGATCGCCTTATCCTGAATGTTCTATTTTCGTAGAAATCGTAAGTACATAGCCTGAAGGAATTATAGCCTGCATCAATTACTGCTTTAAGCATAAGTTTATCTCTGAAGGACTTTCTGGTCGATGATAAGTTTTACCAAACTCCCCCCGTCTGAGGGTTCATAGTCGAGCTGAACAAGACTACCCTTGCTAATTTCTATGTTTGCGCCAGTAATAGCTTTTAATATTGCAGAAATCAAAGGTTCGTGCGAGACAACAAGGCATGTCAGATTGTCAAATTCCTTAATCCTGTTTATAAAATCCAAAGGCTTCCTTTCTGGCTCTAGCTCTGGAATAGTCTCTATCTTTGCATCAATTTTCAGTTCATCGCAGATCACATCAGCGGATTGATATGCTCTAAGGAAACGACTAGAAAATACCCTGTCAACTGTAACATTAATGTCATCCAGCAACTCAGCCACGCGCTTCATTTGTTTGATTCCACGCTTCACTAGTTTTCTGGCCTCATCGGACTCGCCTTCAACAGAAGGCTCGGCAGAACCGTGCCTAACGAAAATTAGATTTATCACGTTAGTTTGATTTGCCGAATTGATTTAAACATTATGTATATAAAATATATTGTCTATAGTTTTTCTGTAGTTTGGTTGACATTCCCGGTATTTCATGCAATTAGGTTCTTAAAGCCAATTGTCAAACGTTTTCTCAACATGATCAAGCTTTAATCTGAGAACTTGATACTTCATTCGGTGAAGAAAAACAGAGAAATCATCGAAACGTACGTTCGAGCCCTGGAACCAAATTGTCCTATACTTACTCCATTGATTAATTCCAGATCAGAATTTGAGATAGAACAGCTCAATGCAGGAATTGAATCGACAAATCACCTTGTATGGATGGAGAAACTTAGTGAAGGCTTGAGATCGGATCTCAAGAAAAATGCAACATTCGTAAAGGCGGTGTCAAGGCACAATTTCTGGATAGAGACTCACAGCTGCACAATTTGCAGGGTAATTTCAACGATACAGGCTATTCCAATTAGTGTGAGACCCTCAGATTCTGGCGCACTTATCTACAAACTTTTTCTTCCTGACAGTAGATTGGTGCCAAAGCTGAGAACAATGCTTGAAGACACCAAGGAAAAGTTCACTGTGTACGAAGGAAATGATAACACTGTGGGAGCAAGCTTGACAATGAGGCAAAGAGAATTGCTTCTTTTAGCGCTCAGGGAAGGCTATTTTGATTCTGATCGTAAGATAAGCCTCACAGATCTGGCTAAAAAAATAGGGATCTCCACAAAGACCCTTCAGGAAACCTTAAGGCGAGCTACCAAAAAGGTAGTTCAGGACTACGTTACTGAAAAATTATGAAAAAAGCACACATATGAGGCTCTTACTTGATATACCATTTATAGATAAGCAGATTGATAAACATGACATATGTGTTTAAATGCAAGGATATAGGAATGAAAGACGCATTCGAAGTACAGGCTGACACGAAAGAAGAGCTTCTGCCGGTTATACAGGCCCACGCCAAGGCATCTCACGGCATAAACGAAGTAACGCCAGATCTGTTGCAGAAGATAAATGCCGCAATAAAGAAAAAGGGAATGTTCTAAGCAGACAAACAGAACATCACCATTTTCTAATTTAAGATTTTAAAAATTTTTTAACGAACTTTTTCCATTTTCAAGAACCATTTTTTTTGATCAAAATCGATTGAAATAGAAAAGTAATATATGAACAAAAGCAATCTGATATCCATGACTGTAACGCAGCAGGAGGTTTTAAGTTGGCTGTCTGGTGGCGACGAGAAATCGGGCAACCTCGTTGATGTACCTTGGAAAATACAACAATTCCAAAAATATGCTATTTTGGAGAATGATAAAGTACCATTTTCTGTGTACCTCATATTTGAAAATGATATTATGAGGATATTCCTAAAGACAGGTATAGAAACAGCCGTTCTCGAGAATCAGGATAGGTTGAGCATTTACAGGACGCTACTATTACTGAACAGACAGTTGGATCTAGTAAAATTCATGCTTGATGGAATGAATGAAGAGGTTGTCAGCAGAGTTGATCTTGAACTTGATGCGCTCTCAAAAAACGAACTTAACGTAGGATTGAGCACTCTTCTCTCTTCGCTTTATCTTATGGTAAAGGCCCTTAAACTTGAGGACGAGTTCCAGGCCGGTGTTGTTGAGCGAATGGTTCTCATGGTGAAGGATATGTTGAAGCAGGGAAAGAGCACGGATGAGATAAAAGAATATCTTACTGAAAAGATGGGGCTAACAGCCGATCAGGCTCAGAGCGTTATTGACCAGATCGTAGGCAGTCAGGAAAAGAAAATGCCAGGTGAAATGTACGGATGAGTACGAAGCAGAACTTTTTAAAAATATCCAGCATAGATTCCGTATCATCTGATATGGCTTTGATCGCCAAGATACTATCCCTTCAGAAAAAGGCTCTAAAGAATGATAAGGGAGAATCGATGTATTATTATGGTATACTCGGGGACGAAACTGGAACAATTCCGTTTACTGCTTGGACCTTTTCTTCATCTTTGAGGGTAGGGGATGTTATAGAGATTGAACACGCGTCTTCCAGGGAATATAATGGTACAATTCGTCTAAATATTGATGCGAGATCCCAAGTTGTAATGAAACCCGGAACGGATATGGAGGTTAAAAGATCATATTCGGAAAAAAAGATCAGGGATTTGAGTCTGAAAGAACCCTTTGTCACTGTCAAAGGAAAGATATCAGGTGTAATTGAAAAAGAGAAGGAAAAGAACGGGGAAATGATCACTCTGTACTATGGTAATCTTGAGGATGACACTGCAGTTATCAGGGTTACTTCTTTCAGCAGGAAACTGGAGGAGGGTGAGACAGTAAAGATAGTTGGAGCGAAAGTGTCGGAGTATAATGGACGATTACGCCTAACTATAAGTGATAAGACGCAGGTCGAGCATGCTGATCTGGACTTCAAAATTGGGATCAGGCTGTCAAATATTTCGGATGTTAAATCACCCATAAGTGGAGTTTCTCTTGCTGCTGTCATAGTAAACATTGGAGCGAAGAGTGGTGTAATAAAAAGATGCAAAACGTGCAACAGGAAAATTGACGATGACTTCTGTGAAGAGCACCCTGATGATGGTTTCTACAAGGACTTATTTGCGTATTTTACCGCCGAAGATGGAACTGGCTATGTTCATTGTACTTCTGGTAAATCCTCTCTGGAAGAAATTCTCGGTCTGACGCCAGATCCTCTGGAGACTCAAAACATCACTAGCAACCAGGTAATGAAGAAACTCAATGAAACGCTTCTGGGGAAACCGGTTGTTATTAGCGGGGACTTTGTGAAAAATAACGATTCTTTGACATTTAGGGCTAGAACAATAAAGCAGATGTCTGAAGACGATCTGAGGATCGTACAGATGTTCGAGGCTGAGGAAATTATATGATCTCACAGAAACGAGAAATATCTAACTGGATTTTTGCACTTGAGCTCAGGGATTCGAAGATAACAGAGAAAAACGAGGAATGGGCGAATGCAAAACCAATTGTAATAACCCCGCTTGGAACCAGAGTTAGACGGGTCCTGATAAACGGAATCATATCTCAGAAGAGCGTCCAGGATGAGATGGCAAAACTCACAATTTCGGATGGAACAGGTAACTTCTACCTATCTGCCTTTAACAACGACTTTAACAGGCCTGGTAAAGATGAACTCAACGAGTTTCAGATAAACGACTCGGTCCTTGTCATGGGGCGCTTAAATTCATTTGGAAATGAGGATAAAATATATTTCAGCATATCTCCAGAGTTGATTCAGAAGTCTGACGATATACTGCAAAAATTCTGGAGTTCCAGAGCCAGATATATAGCTATCAGAAAGATATACGCTATAAGAGAGGCAGGGAAGGATCCAGAATCAAGTCGCGAATCGCTGGTGAATAAAGGGTATTCTCTGTACGAAGCTGATTGTGCCCTAAGATCGTTAAAAAACTACCCGGACTATGACATTCAAAACTTTGAGCGTGTAATTGCTTCTTCACCCGCTCCCGAAAAGAAGGATGATGAGGAGTTAAGAATGAAAGAGGCAATAATTAACTACATAAAGCAAAATGATGACAACGGAAAGGGATGTAGGTATGAAGACATTTCTGCGGCATCCAAATTACTTGGGTTTGAAGAAAATAAGGTAGACGAAATTCTTAATCAACTCGGATCTGACGGAGAAATTTACGAAGCATCGCTGAAACGTTATAGAGTCATCTAAAAAATCTTTGCTGGAAGCTTCTCCGTTACACTTTTTTCTCTTGACAGGGTATAATACGCCTTTTCTCTGTCAAAATCCACAACTATAAATCCGAGATCGAAAAGTGATTCGAAAATTAAAGCACTGTTTTTCCTAAACAATGCGGATGTATCTCTAGAATTTTTCTTCATTTCAACGAAATTAGATGGAATCCGAACTCCAACGATATCATCAGAAATTGACAATTTGAGTGGATCTATGGATATCGGATCAATAATATGATCCGGTATTCTGGTTCTTATAGGGTCCACGAAGAGCCATCTTTCAGCGATAAAGCGATCTGTTGGCAGGCCAAAGTTGAGCGAATCTTCCATGTTTCCATAAAAGTTATGCAGGTATTTCCTGGATATTGCCCCGATTTTATGTATATTAAAATTCGCATTGAGTGACATCAACGGGTCAAACGTCCATACTATTAGTCTGTACCCGTTACTCCTTGCCCATTCTTCCTGAGCCTTTTTCAGCTTAAATCCAGTTCCATTGTATTTTCTCTCCTCGAGTACTCCTGTCATGTGAGAATACAGGTAGACCTGGCCATTTTTAAATCCTGGAAAACTGAAATTTATCCCTACAACCTTGCCATTTTCCCTAGCCATGAGAACGACTCCGCCATGGAATTTCATCGCGGTCAGTGTGTCTTTAACAAGTTGATCTGCATTCTGCATACCCCAAGCTGACTGCACAATGGGAAGTACGTTCCTCAGTTCATCAGGATCGTTTACGATATCTATATTCACAATGGAATATCACCAATAACAATAAAATGTATTCCACGGGTAGTTATGGCAATAATCTTCCATTTTGAAATCGCTAATTTGGCCATCAATTTTTCCACTAATTAATGTGGTTACCGGAAGATCTTCATTTTATGTAGTTGTTACTGTACACAATGACAGTTATAAATCTGAAAATTAAATCAAAGAATGAAAGGTTATACCACAACCTAATTGACGATAAAAAGATCGAAGGAAGAGCCGTGTTTGTTCGGTTGAGCGGCTGAGTTTATAAGTACAAAAATTAATATGTTTCCTATGACTGATAATCGCAATGTCCATATCAGTTCTCTATGGGCGCGATATAAACAAAGATTTTACCATGGAATTTAACTTCGCGACCAGAAAAATTGGAAAACCGGGTACAGCATGGGACGGTAATCTTAGTGTACCATCAGATTCGGCCCAGAAATATTCCTGGCAGATACCGGAACATGTGGTTGCTGCAACTGGCATGTCAACGGTTCTGGACGATCGCCTGATTCATTCCATGGGAAAATCCTCCCCTGAGATACTTGCTGCAAAGCACGGGATTGTTGGGCAAGTTGTGTGCGGTGTGCTTTATCCGGATTCAGGATCACTTGAAGCATCAGTCAGGACGCTTCTGGAAAACGGTTTGAAAACGATACCCTATGGAGGAGGTAGCTCTGTAAATGGCTCACTGATGCCTTACGTCGGTCATGAAACCGTTTCCATCGACATGAAGAACTTTTCCTCCATACACATAGGGAAGAACTTTGTTCGTGCCGGGTCAGGGGTGACAGGTTCAGACCTGGAAGCAGCATTGTGGAAAGCAGGATATACCTGCGGCAATTTCCCTGAATCATTCCGATATTCCACTGTCGGAGGATGGGTTGCAACCGGTGCTGTTGGGCAGGAATCCAACCAGTATGGCGGAATCAGGGATATTGCCCTCTCAGTTTCACTTCTGACATCATCAGGGCGAATAGAAGATATCAATGTACCCAGCCAGTCCGCAGGTATAACTGCACTGGATATTTCACTTGGATCTGCAGGCAGCACTGGGATAATCACTGATGTTACTCTGAAAACATTCAGGATACCCAGAAGAAGATACTACCACAGTTATTTCTTCAGGTCATTTGAGGATGGGCTAAGGGCATTGCAGGAAAGTGAAAAGCCTCCAACAGTTGCTCGCCTTTCTGACGAAACTGAGACAGAGTTTGCAATCCGGTCCAATGCTGCAGGTGTTGTTCAGAAGCTTTTCCGTGCCTATCTTGATGTCAGGGGTATGGGGAATGGTGCCATCCTCATCGTTGTTAACAATGAGGCGCCTTGGAAGATGGGTACGTCTGGATCGGTGTATTCCGGTGGAATTCCAGCAAAGATGTGGGAGAGAGACAGATATCTCAGGCCGGGGCTTGCAAACCTGCTGTGGAAGGCAGGTTATATACCGGACACTCTTGAGACAGCTGCTAACTGGGAATATCTGCCAGACCTCTATCGGGACGTGAGGGAATCATTCAGTGAAATGAAGAAGCAGTATGACTTCAACGGGATCATAATGGCGCACATATCACATCTCTACAGATCCGGGGCCTGTATTTATTTCACTTTTGTCCTCTCAACGGTGTTCAAACGGGAAATTGAAACGCTTGATGCGGTCAGAGATGGCATAATAAAGGCATTTCTCAGGAATCATGGCGCGATAACGCACCACCATGGAATGGGTGCCCTATTTAGGCCATATCTGGACGGCAGTCACATGAGCCTGATGAAGAGAATCAGGGATCCCATGTATGGGGGCGTGCCAACCACTCCATGTTAAAGCATAGGGGCCTGCATTTCCAGGCTCAATGGCACAGGTATGCGTCACATTGGATGGTGGTTTGACGGAGCGCAATATGTTGGTTGACTTCTGGGAGCAAACATTAGCTGCCATTTCAGACAGGAAGATGGCCTTCGTAATTCGGGAAAAAGCATATGCTGTACAGTCCCCAGCGCCTCTACAGAATCCCTCAAGCAACTCTGGATTTTCCCTGTACAGCTCCAGAGGTTCTCAACCCTATAATATGTATATAGGAATGTTGCAATTCCTCTTCATCATAGGGGGATTGAAGCTTTCTTGTGACGGGAGAGTTGTGAATGAGAAATCCTGAATTCTCCGAAAGGACAAGAGTGTTGGATCTCACGGATCTTAGAAACAAGACATTTGATGTACTTGTCATAGGTGGAGGAATCAACGGATCAGGCGTGGCCAACACACTTGCACAGATGGGAATCAGCACTGTCTTGGTGGAAGCTAATGACTTTGCATCTGGAACAAGCTCCACCTCATCAAAGCTGATACACGGTGGGCTTCGCTACTTGCAGCAGGGTCGGATACGCGAAGTCAGGAATCTCATAAGGGAACGTGATTATCTCAGACGAAACACGCAGATTGTAAAGGACATTGAGTTCCACATACTCATAACCCCAGACTCATGGCACAGATGGGAGATTAGGCTCGGCCTTGTAATTTACAATCTTTTGGGTCACAGGATCACCTTCCCAATATTTCACAGGAACCGGGGAGAATATCCTTCTGTTGTGAGAGGATATTTTTCCTACCTTGATGCCATGACAGATGATTCGAGGCTTGTCATCAGCAACATCTGCTCTGCCCACAATCATGGCGCTGTCTGCCTGAATTATGCGAGGTTTACGGCAATTGAAAGAAATGAGTCAGGATTCTCGGCAAGAATCTCCGACAGTTTGACAGGGAAGGAATATGTGGTCCACGCTAAAATCGTGGTGAATTGTACCGGCCCATGGGCTGCGGAGGCTATGAAATTAATTGGGACAAGTAACAGGCCAGATATTCGGCTGAGCAGAGGCATTCATATTGTGATGCCTGCCGGAATTTTTTCCCTGAAAAATGCAATTGCCTTCAGATCGCATGTTGATGGAAGGCAGCTCTTCATCATCCCCCATGGCGAAGTAGTTCACATCGGCACCACTGACAACTTTGTTGGTTCTCCGGAGGATAGAGAAATCAGCAAGGAAGAGGTCAATTACCTTCTAGAAAGTACATCGGCCATATTTGGAAAAATGGACGCGGCTTCGGTAATAACCTCATTCTGCGGAATAAGACCACTCGTTTCGGAAAGCAGTGATCCTGGAAAAGCAACAAGGGAGTTCTCAGTGCTTCGGGATGATGGCATCATTCATGTCCTTGGGGGAAAGCTAACCGATTACCGGATAGCTTCAAGAAAGGTCGCAGGAATGGTTGCGAAAAGTCTTGGAATCAAATCGGACATGGATGGCCTTCCAAAGATTGATTATGAGCGCGATGCCGGTGATGATCCTGTCCAGTACGATCTTGATTACGAGTGTGCTATTACAGTTGATGATATTGTCAGAAGAAGGGAAGGCTCTTCCATATACAGCCTAGATGCTGGTGCTTCCATGAAGAAGGAAATCGAAAGGCACGTAGGGAAAGGGGATGTTGAAAATCAGGGTTAAGGCAATAGTTAATCCAATGGCAGGTTCTGTTTCGTCCCTTCACAAGTGGCCTAAAATAAAGGATATTGTCAGGGAGGTTACTCATGATATTTCGTACACATCTTCACCAGGGCACGCGACTTCGCTTGCCAACGAGGCAGTTTTGGCCGGATTTGACGGAATCATAATTGTCGGCGGGGATGGAACCATAAATGAGGTCGTGCAGGCTGCAGCTGAAAAGGATATCATTCTTGCTCCGCTTTCCGCTGGGACCGGATCGGATTTCATGCGGAGCCTTGGAATGCCTGATGCTAACGAGATTCTTGAATCGCTTGCCTCAGGCATTTTCACTCGAATCGATTCAGGTATAATAGAATTCGGAACCGGACAGAGGCGTTTTCTCAACATAATGGAGGCAGGATTCGGGGCAGAGGTGATGCGTTACGTCAACTCCCACAAAAGGAGCAGAGGGGCTTTTAATATAGGAGTAATCAGGTCGCTCTGGAAGCTCAGAACATACGAATTCACGCTGCGGTACGGAACATCAGTGTACAGTCTTGAATCAATGGAAACTGTTGTTGCAAATGGAAGATATTTTGGTGGAGGAATGCTGGCTTCTCCAGATTCGTCGCTGACGGATGGAAAGCTTGATCTCCACATAGTTGGAGGCATGGGAAGAACGGAGCTGATCTCTAAGCTGGGAAAACTGAGAGATGGAACATACATCTCTGATAGGAAGGTAATGACATATCACCTTTCCGATTTCTCTATAGGGGGCAATGCACCCATAGAGGCAGACGGGGAAAATCTTGGAGCACTTCCTGCCACAATCAGGGTAGTACCACGGTCACTGAGTATAGCAGGGAAAATTTTGGATAATCACAGGGCAGAATAATGAGCTGTGATCAGAAACGGCAACGGTCAGAATTGGACTTAAGACAAATATATGCAGGGAAATTTATTTATCTGTGGCAGTCCGTAATCATGAAAATTGACTGACACAAATAAGACAGAAGCTGTGAAGATCAACTATTCAATTTCCAGTTCACTGTGGCGCGGACTTCCAATGGTCACAGTACGCCGTGGCTCTGTTTGCCATAACATTCTCATTGCGGCGGCCTGAGGCATCTCTTCCCAACCAGACCAGAGTGTATCAGAAGCTTCTTCCGGGAGAAAAGGATGTTCAGAAAATTGTAAGGCTTACAATAACCAATATACGGATATCACTTGTTCAGCTGGTCCAGCAGATCACTGTAATATTTTTCATGGCATATTTTGTAACAGGGTATCCGCTGTGACCGATGCCAGGGTTTCCTACATGATGCTGTCACCGATGGAGATCGCTGCTTTTCTTTCCTCGTTCGTCGCACTGGCCATAGCTTACTTATCTTGGAGTATCCTTGCCATGGATTATGTACACGTTTTGCTGGATGCCATATGGACGGAGGCAGATGTTGTCCATGGACTCCCGTTTGCTGTGGATCCGCAAATATAGAGGTTTCTTGCGAAATACAGAAAATCATGCAAAGAGAGGGAAACGACAACAAAGGAAAATCATCGCTCTCTTAGATAAATAAAGTTGATACTAAACTGTCACCGGCCTTGAAATGTTATGCAAACTTACTGTTCCCAGCGCATACCGAAAGAAAAATGTAACAAGCAACAGGAAAAGAATATGTTTTATCATGCAATACTCCAAATCATGCAGGATGGTGGAGATATAAAAGTAACAGAATTGACAGACCAAACCTTTGATGAATTTATAAAAACTCATAAATTTGTCGTGATCGATTTCTGGGCTGAATGGTGTGCGCCGTGTCTGATCCTTTCCCCGGTGATTGATCAACTAGCTGAGGAGATTTCTTCTGTATCATTTGGAAAACTGGATTCCCAGAACAATGAGAACACAGCAAATAAATATAGCGTTATGAGCTTGCCCACAATTATGTTCTTTAAAGAAGGAAAGGAAGTAGATCAAGTGATTGGAGTAAGCTCTAAAGGGAATCTGGATAGATGGATTAAGAAAAATGCGATGTGATCATGATGGGAAATCTACTTCTTGGAATTGGAGGATTAAGTTATTCCAGTTTTATGGAATGCAACCCTAAGTTTCTTTTTTCATTGTTCGGAGCAACGTACAGGGGTGTAGTTTTAAATACCGATTCCTTGCATCCCTCCCCAGCATGGCTCTCTGTATTAGAAATGAGAGAAGTACCCGGAGATAGTTTTGTTTCTTCGTCGAATGATGATATGGCTCTCGTAAAGGATACGCAATCAAAAATTGTTAACATACCGATAACTGATCCGTCTCTCGGTCCCGTAAGTATTTCTTATTCTGCGGAAACATCAGCGGAGAAGGAGATAGATGACGTGAAGAGAATAGCTTCGGAATTATTAGCGGACAACAATGTCATTGCCTCAATAAGTGCTATCGATCGTTTGATGTTAAACGGAGAGCAGAACAAATGTAAGCTCTATGAACTTGTGGATTCCGCCATAAGGAGCATGACTGCAAAGGCAGACGATTTCATAGTCTTTTCGCCATTCGGTGGAGAAGTCAAGCATGGTAAGTACGTCAGGGATATTCACGGGATCTATATGGGTACCATAGATAGGCCCTCCGAATTTGAGACCCTCCGTCTAATGGATATTGGAACACTGTTTCGTGATCTGGTAAATAAAAAATAAAATTATATCTATCAATTGTGTTTCCAATACTTAAGGCTTACTTGAGCGAACCTAAGTGAAATTCCAGGAATTTTTTTCACATTTGAACATCAGTATGTGTCATGTGAAGATACCAATCGTTCCAAAATACAGAAATTCATTGAAAGAAACCTTAATCTAATGGATGCTGATCATAATATGCTCTTGTAATAAGGGAGTAAGAGCATCCTCTCCAAAGGAGACTCGGCAGTTCAATTGTTATTATATCGCATCCGATTTGAACGGCAGCGGAATCCCATGTCGGAAGTAATCGATCAAGTCTGGAGTTCTCATGAAATGGGAAAGCATGTCCTGAATCATCATAAGAATGAGATATGCAATCAGTGCAGTGAATATCTGCACAAGGATTTCAGTGATCTTCTTCGATATGAGATGATCTAGCTTCATGTATGTAGTGAAATATTTATCGCATCTCTGGACAAATTGCAAAATTAAATATGAGATACTTTTGTTTATGCCTTATATATGACAGAGAACAGAATATACAAACCCGAGGAAAAACCGAAGTTCGTCCTGGAATGGATGAACGGAACCATATCGGTGGCGGATCTGTGTAGGAAATATGACATAAAGTCTGAACGATTCTACTACTGGAAGGATCAGCTCACGAACAGTGCCGCTGAGATATTTGAAAGCAGGGGCAGGAAGGTTGATGAGAATCGCATCATTCTGATGAATGTTGAATCAATTCCTATTATGTTGAGGAATCTTCCGAACACCGGGAGGTTATGTGACATTATGTACGGATACATGAGGGAATAGAACATCTCAACGAACACCTGATATGATTTATTGCTATTAAGCTTGGAAAGCTGTGATTTGTTTAGTCCACTTTCCATTGCAATGTCTGTGGGTTCCTGATTCCTCATAGCGGATTTCGCAAGGAGAACTGTCTGATTCAGAAGATTGATCTTCTTCAAGGCTTTTCTGATCGGGTCTGACATAAATTAATAATTACTTTATTGGATAAACATGACATGTGTCAGACCAAAGATTAAATATTAGAAACTAGTATGTTATGAAGTGACTTTAGATACCTTTAGCATTAAGCATGACGGAAAAACTATCAACCTCAGAAAATCGGAGGATATCCTGAAAATACTAGGGAAAAAATATTCACTTATTATAATAGGCGTTCTCGGAAACTACGATTCAATAAATTTCAACGAACTTAAAAAAATTGTTGGATGCCCCAGGGCAAATCTTCTTTCAGCAAGGCTTAAAGAAATGTCAGCAGCTGGAATAACTGAGAGAAGAGTTGTGGGCCTCTATCCTGTCTCGGTAAAATACCAGTTGACGGGCAAAGGGAAAGAATTAAGGGAAAAACTTATTCCATTTTTTATGTGGATTGATTGTAATTGCTATTTCAAGTAGCTTA
>JAKAYB010000043.1 GCA_021826925.1 Thermoplasmata archaeon
ATGATGCACTCACGAATATCGTACTGCTCCATGATGGAATCAAACGCCTTGTAATCCCTCACGGACCCAGGAAGAATTTCAAGGATCACCGGCTTATGCCGCTTTCCTGAAAAGATGAGTGCGAAGTTGATCTGATCCATGTGCATATGTTTTGGATTGTGTCCTTTTTCCGCCAGCTGTATGTTCTCCGATTGCGAGAATATGCTTGAAAGGTCGAAGAGAATCTTATCGCCATTCGTTGTGAGGGACTGAAAGAATCTTCTCTGAGCGGAATAATCCGATCCTATTATCCGGAGTTTCTCCGATATTGTGTTCTCCGAGAGCGATGCATCGATCTGTGTGGATGCATAGAGCTTTTCCCAGGCACTCTTCATGAGTTTGATTGGCCTTGGATCCTCTGCCCTGATCATAGACATGGCCAATATCTCTGGCCAGTGATCTGGAAAACTGTGTTTCAGCTCCGGGATCAGATCTGAAGCAGCTGAGAGCAGGAGCTCAGAATTCCCGAACTCGTATATGGTCCTGCGATTGCGCTCGACCAGGCCATGCTCAGTGATCCTTCCCATGTATTCCGATACCTTGACCCTCTTCTTTCTCTCCTTGTCCCATCTCGTTGTGTCTCTATAGAGATAATAGGAATTCCCCATGGACTTCACTTCCACCGGAACGCCCCTCTCCTCTCCGATCTTCTTTGCAGCCTTCAGTATCTCTGGATTCATATATACAGTAATAGGGTATACACGTTAATAAACTATTCTATCGTCGGAACCAGTAACATACAGTTACCAATGCAACGATGAATCTTATACACTAAGAAACTGAGGAGTTAGAATAGATAATTAATTATTTTTATATAGTTTGCATTTCAAAAGTTTTCTGGGATCCTAAAGGCGTTGCCATGGTTTAACATATGAGGGCGAAAATCATCTTTGCAAGAGAGGGGATAAAATGGAACGAAACTGTATCATTTCCCTAAACGTATCACATTCTCTACTTGTAAACAGAAGTCAAAGATATCGGATCGCGTATTGGTACATGCGTACTTGCATCCGTAAACTCAAACTCCTTAATATGAGGTATAGAGCACCTTCGGGTCAATGGGAATTCAAGCCCATGGAGATTCCACCAACAACCTTTGAAGTAGGAGGGCCACCAAATTAAATTTGCAGAACGGATCTTTGACAATTTGAAATCAAATTTCTTTATTAATGGTTTAATTTCTTCGTGTCATATGGAAGGGCAGTATCTGTTAGAAAAAATATTTATGTTATTTCTGAGTGCCTAATAGTAGTATATACTCAGTTAGAAATATTCATCTGAGCCGTAGAATGAGCGAAAGAAACAGAAGCAAAAAATGTAATAAAATACCATCAGGCGTTCAAGTTATTTGCGTTGTATTTTTTGAAGAATCAGAGATGGAAAACGTGCCAGGAAGAATAATGAATAAAGGAAACCTGCGAACCCTTTTATTTGTTACTGTGATTCCTTATCAATATGCAACCAGTGGCGACAGGATATAGCAGGGACTTCTTGGCCAATAGAAAGCGTATCACAATTGTCTCTATTATAGTCATTATCGCTGTAACCTGTTTCTTTGGGGTAACTCACATTCAGACACAAAATACTGTCAACGTAATGTGGCTTCGTATTCAGACTCAATATACCGGACCCGACCATTTTTTTGGTCCCGCTGTGCGGTACGTGCAACAGGATTTTCACACTCTTGGCTCTAACTCTAAGGAAATATTCTCATTTTCTGTGACAAATTATGGCACTATTACCCATGAGGTATATTACGCAATAATCGCTACCAGCGGCTTTCATCTTGTTAAGACCATCAGTGGCATTAATACGCCAATTCATCCCGGCCAAACTATTACCATAAAATTAGAAGCGATGACACCTTCTACGAACTATGCCGGAAATCTGAATATTACGCTTGTCCCAATGTAATGCAACTCTATCTTTGTTTTTACTATTCGTTTGTGTATTATGTGGGTTTCCCAATAAACCTAACATATTAGGCTCTGTATGTAAATTTCTCAAATCGTTAACTATTCTAAGTGATGTTCATTGTACCATCGTCCAACAGTTTATGTTTCTTTGCAAGTTACTTCAGCCTGTGAGTACAACTGCATACATTGCATAGTTAACTCAAAACATTTTCCTTCTCCTGATGAATTATCCATTGACGAAATAAAAGCCATTATACACGGACTTTCAATGGCAAAAGACATTTTGCCAGTGATAATTTTTACAGGGGGGGATCCTATGTTGCGAAAAGATCTCAGACAAATGATCAACTTCTCTGTAAACGAAAATGTTCGCTACTATGTCATGCCTTCTGCGTCTCCCATGGTCTCCGGTGAATTTATGAGCTTTCTGTCGGAGAATAACGCGTCTGGAATAATAATAAGTTTGGACGGAATCAACCCAAAGATCCACGATGCGATCCGCAGAAGTTTAGGTTTGCTTGATTTGACCGTTTACCTTCTCAGAGAGGCGAAAAAACATGGACTTAGAACCATTGTTTCCACTACAGTAATGAAGCAGAATATAACGAATCTGCCGGATATAGCGGTCTTTCTTCATGATCTAGGAATAACTGACTGGGTATTGTTATTTTTAGTAAACAAAGGACGAGCCAGTTCTCTGGAAATGGTTAATGAGGTGGAAAAGAAAGCAGTGCTTCGCTGGTCCAGATCTTTATTGTCATCAGGAATCAATACTCAAGTAATTGGCACAATAGACCGTGATTTTACCAGGGATCAAGCAGATGAAGAATTAGAGCTAAAATCAACCTCGCTTTTCGATTTTTTGATGAAAAAGACTTCGAGAATTATCCATCTGGAAGATATCAAAAAGACGATGATCAAAGAAAATATTCCTAATGAATGGTTCCAAATGTATGTTTCCTGCAATGGTAAAGTTTATGATTCAATATTTAGCGGAAATATGATTGGGGACGTACGAAGAGATAAATTCAAAAATCTCATATCTAGAACTATGGCAAATGAATCTAAATCGATGCTTAAGGATATTGAATAAACGCATGTTTAGACTATGTGAAAGGAAGTAGTTGCAAGATTCATAGATCTAACGTAACTTTTTTAACTGGTTTATGATTTTGTATAATTGTAGGATTGAACAGAATTGTCTGAAAAAAGTAAAGGGGCACTCGAAGTAACCGTTTCAGTAAAGAGATCAGACTGTCTGGTCACGAATCTTATGTCAGAAATGAATAGTGGCTGTTCAGTTGAACGCCTTAAAATCGGCAAGAATACTACAATCCACAGAATTATTTGTTCAAACGATAACTTTGAAGACGCCTACATTAGACTGAAGAAAATAAGTCTGAGCATTATACGTGTTGGAAAGAATACTATATGGGCTGAGGTGCCAAGCTGCTCTGCGTGTAGGTATTTTTCATCATCGGACGCTGTCGTGTTGGGAACGCGAAATATAAAAGAGGATGTTGTCGCATTTCGATTACTCATTCAGAATTCATACAGGCTCAAAACAATGGAAAAGGCACTCGATCTAAGCGGGCTCATGCCAAAGGTTGAGGATATCTCACTTGAGAACACAGACGTATTGACAGAAAGAGAAAAGGAAGTTCTGGAAGCAGCATATTCGCACGGCTATTTTGATTCGGACAGGAAAATGACTCTCACAGAAATTGCTGAATCCATGGGTGTGTCTGCAGCCTCCCTCTCCGATGTTCTGAGGCGTGGAACAAAAAAGGTAATCAAGTACTATCTAGAGAACCTCCTTCTTGACGGAAAGAAGTGAAATACAGCGTGGTTAGAGTTGTGCTTCTTCTATTGCCTCAAGGATGCCGATTTGTTGCGGATAAACAAGAGAAAATAAATGTGCTTTATGCCCTGTTATAATTTTGGGTAAATTTTCAATAATTAGTTGCTAAATTTATTAGCCACCAATGAATATTGTATTGATATGTATGGGGTTTCGATATTCTGACCTTTTGAGAAATATCAGGCCGTCTGAAATCAGGCAACTTTCCAAGTACGCGGCCTCAAAGGATGTTATATCCTTTAGTGGTGGTATGCCAAATCCGTTGACGTTTCCAATAGCGGACATGGAGAAGATCATGGACGACGTTCTTGAGGAAAGCGGTGATATTGCACTTCAGTATGGGAACACTGGTGGCCTCGACGCCTTGAAATCCGAGATAAAGAGGCTTGTAAAGGAGACAGAAAACATAAACGTGGACGAGCAGGACATAATCGTTACTTCAGGTTCCCAGCAGGGTCTCTACGAGCTTGGAAAAATACTTGTCAATCCTGGAGAACCTATCATAACTGAAGAACCGACGTATGTTGGTGCTATATCGGCTTTTGATGCAAACCTTGTTGATTTTCATTCTGTAGATATGGATGAGGAGGGAATGAGGACTGATCAGACGGAAGATGTGGTGAAGAAGCTTGTCGCAGAAGGTCGTTCTCCAAAGTTCATATATGTAATTCCGACATTTCAGAATCCGACCGGAATCACGATGAATGAAGACAGAAGAAAACACATTTTAGAAATAGCATCGCGATATGATATACCTGTAATAGAAGATAATCCCTATGGCGAACTGCGGTTCTCCGGGCGTAGAATGCCCACGCTGAAAAGTTTAGATCAGGAAGATCGGGTTATTTATCTTGGCACGTTTTCTAAGATCATGTGCCCCGGCCTGAGAATCGGATATACTGTAGCCCCAACTGAGTTAATCTCGAAGATAAATCTGCTTAAGCAGGCACTTGATCTCTCATCTAGCACTTTCTCTCAGTTTGTTGCTTGGCAGTATTTAAAAAGAGACATTCACAAGAAGCAGATACCAAAGTCTATAGCTTTATACCGCACATTGAAAGACACTATGTTGGATGCGCTAAATGAATATTTTCCGGAAGGTTCTTCCTGGTCTAAACCAGACGGCGGTATGTTTCTGTGGGCTACCGTTGATCCATCAATTAATACGACCGATATGTTAAAGGAAGCCTTGGCAAGCGGCGTTATATACGTGAGTGGAAACGCTTTTTCTCCTGCAAAGAAGCAGTGGAACAGTATGAGGCTGAATTACACATTCTCAGATGAAGCTGCTATCAACTCCGGGATACGTAAACTGTCCGAACTACTGAAGAAAAAGCTTTCTTATAACGAACCAGTATCTTCTGCGGGAAAATGAGAGCAGTTCTTGGAGGCACATTTTCAAGGCTGCATCTTGGGCACAAAGCCATGATCGATGCAGCTTTCAATGCGGCTGATGAGGTAATAGTCGGACTAACAACGGACAAGTACCTGAAGTCTCACAAATATTATCGGGCCCCATCCTACGGCTATAGGAAAGCAAGGCTGGAGAAATATCTGTCTAAATTTAAAGAGCCATATTCTATCTACCCACTTGATACCAAATATGGTAACACGCTTTCCAGCAACGACTATGATTTTATCATTGTTTCAGAGGAGACTAAAAAAGTTGCCTTGGACATAAACAAGAAGAGAGCAGAAGCAGGCTTGAAACCTTTAAACGTGGTGTCTGTTCCAATTGTCCTAGCTGAAGACCTTTTTCCACTGAGCTCAACAAGGATATTAAATCATGAAGTGAGATCAAATGGGCACAGAATAGTACCTGTAAGAATCGGAATTGCAACACAAAACGACCTTAAGGTTAGCAGTGCCAGTTTTTTCTTCAAAAGCATAATGAAAAATTTCATTGTAGAAAAGACCGATAAATACGATATAGATACAGATCAACCACTGGGGAATGATACACAAGGAATGGCGCTCAAGAGAGCGCAAAGCGCGCTTGTAGATAGGGATTATGGAATAGGCGTAGAATCTGGTATCTACAGGGACTCACTGACAGGAAAATCACTGGATTTTCATTGCTGCGTTGTTATTGACAGATATTCCAGAACAACGATAGGGTACAGCAGCGGCTTTGAGGTGCCTGAGAACATAGTATCCTTAATAAAGAACGGCAAAAACGAATCGGAGGCCTTTAGAATCCTTTATGATGAAAATGACATAGGAAATAAGGGTGGAATCGTTGGGGAAATCTCCAGAACAAAGGTTGTCAGGAAACAGCTAATCGTAGAATCCATAAGGAATGCTTTTATTCCACGGATTGGGGCCTCATTTTACAATGTGAACTTAAAAGTTCTCTGACGCACCGTGTAAAGTCTCTCCCAAAAAGCTACTTAATGGTTAAGTAATAGTTATACATATTTGAATCAGATAGAGTATGGTAACCAAGGAAGAGATATTAGAGCAGCTTAAGCAGGTATCGGATCCAGAGATTGGAATGGATATAGTCAACTTGGGCTTGGTTTATGACATTCAGATCAACGGAGACAGAGTTTATATAAAAATGACTATGACGGCTCCAACGTGTCCTGTTACACCATGGATACTTTCACAAGCTCAGACAATTGTGGAGAATATGGAAGGTGTTGAAGCCGCAGATGTGGAACTTGTATGGGAACCACCCTGGAATCCATCAATGATGACCGATGAAGCCAAGGAAGCTCTAAATATGGGATAAATTATTTTTTTCTGCGATGTATCCCTGGCCCAGTGGGCACGGTATTCGGTCTTATTGAGTTTATGATTATGGCGAAACTTGTATAAGACGCGAAGAATGCTGCAAAAATTCCCATGTATCCGCCGACATGTGTTAGTGTAACATTTGTGTAAATTGCCCCAAGACCAAGCAGCACAAACGTTAACCACAGTGTCAGGAATGTAAGATTTAGAGAAACATTCGCCATCATCGCTCCGCCCCACATATAGAGGGTAAATATGCCCCAGAGGATCAATGCCCATCCGATCGCAAATGCTGGTGGAGCAACGACCAGGTGAGCTGCAGGCAAAATATTCAGCAGTGCGTAGAATTCCCAGAAAGCACCATAGCTAGTAAACGCGGTAAAGCCAAATGTATTGCCGCGTCGCATTTCCCAAGACCCTGCTATAAGTTGGGCAAGTCCGCCGTAAGCAATTGCCAGCGGAACTACCACACTTACACTGGTTCCTCCTAGAAATCCCGCGTTTACAAAACTCAACAAAAATGTTGTAAATGCGAATCCAGCCAAACCAAGTGGGGCCGGATCAGCCATGAGCGCTTTATCAAAAAGGCCATGTTCTGGAAAGTCAGTCATATTAATTTGCCTCCAATTTTCATAAAAAGTTAACTGAGATCTTTATTTAAAAGTTTGCAATATCATATTTCATAAAGAATTTGATCAACAAATAATATATATCTTTATCAATTACAGTTAATCATGACAGAAGTAGAAGACGAAATTATAACTTTGCCGGTGGATGAAAGGTATCATACTGCAATAGAATCGTACAAAAAAGCCTATAAAGAATCCCTGGAGCAACCGGAAACTTTCTGGAGTCGCGAAGCAGGCATTATAGACTGGTTCAAGAAGTGGGATAAGGTACTGGACGATTCTAATCCACCATTCTTCAGGTGGTTTGTTAACGGAAAGCTCAATGCTTCCTATAATGCAGTTGATAGGCACGTGCTTGGCGGAAAGCGAAATAAAGTGGCATATATCTGGGTTGCTGAGAATGGAGACGAGAAGATCGTTTCGTATGATGGCTTATATTACCGTGTTAATAATTTTGCAAAGGCCCTTCTAGATATGGGAATAAAGAGGGGGGATAGGATTATTCTTTACATGCCTATGATACTTGAGGCGCCCGTTGCTATGCTTGCTGCTGCACGTATAGGTGCTACATTTTCATTCGTTTTCGCAGGATTTGGTGCATCTGCACTTGCCGAGAGGATTAATGACTCTCAGGCAACTCTGGTCGTTACAGCAGACGGATCTTTCCGTGCAGGGAAGATTGTAAAATTGAAAGAGATAGTCGACGAAGCTCTTACGATGTCGTCAACGGTCAAAACGGTCGTTGTGGTTAAAAGGACAGGTATTGACGCCCCAATGCAGGAAGGCAGGGATGTCTGGTGGGATGATGTAATTGGGCACGGGTCAAATTATGTTAAGCCAGAGGAAATGGATGCGAATGACCCGCTGTATATCCTTTACACCTCAGGCACAACCGGAAAGCCAAAGGGCGTAGTTCATTCTACCGGTGGATACTCCGTATGGATTGCGAATACACTGAAATGGGCCTTTAATCCCGGCGACGATGACAGATGGTGGTGTGCCGCCGACATAGGTTGGGTTACAGGACACAGCTATATTGTTTTTGCCCCACTTTTCCTCGGCCTGACATCAATACTGTACGAGGGCGCAATAACCTATCCTGCCCCTGATAGGTTATGGGAAATAATCGAGAAGTACAGGGTGAATATGCTATATACATCGCCCACGGCAATCAGGACTCTGATGAGATATGGCACAAAATACCCGAAGATGCACGACCTCAGCACACTGAAGGTCCTTGGAACCGTTGGTGAGCCGATAAATCCAGCAGCATGGAAATGGTATTTCGAGAATATCGGAGATTCAAAAACCCCAATTATCGACACGTACTGGCAAACAGAAACCGGAGGATTCGTGATATCTCCTTCAAACGGACTCGGCCTTCCTCCGCTAAAACCGGGATCAGCAACGTTTCCAGTTCCTGGGATTGATCCAACTATCCTTGACGAGAGTGGCAAAGAGGTAAAGACCGGTCAAAAAGGATTCCTGGTTTTCAAGAAACCATGGCCAGGTATGTTCATGACACTGAACAACGATCCTGAAAGGTATAAGGAGGTATACTTCAAAAAATACGGTATGTATTATACAGGCGATTATGCTGTCAATGATCATGATGGTTATTTCTGGTTGCTTGGGCGTGCTGACGAGGTGCTGAAAGTTTCTGGCCATCGACTAGGCACTATTGAGATTGAAGACGCTTTGATATCTTCCAATGAAGTTGCAGAGTCCGCTGTTTTCGGCCGTCCCCATGAGGTGAAAGGTGATGCTATCATCGCTTTCGTGGTCCTGAAGGAAGGAGAGGGAGGCGATGGTGATATTGTTTCAAAGTTGAGGAACCATGTAAGAGAAACACTCGGGCCTATATATACTCCAGATGAAATTCACATTGTAGGTGCACTTCCTAAAACTAGGAGCGGCAAGATCATGCGAAGGGTCGTTAGAGCAGTGTTTCTCAATCAGGTTCCTGGAGACATCAGTACCTTGGAAAACTCCGCATCAGTGGACGAGATCAAATCAGCTATTGAACTCGTGAAGAGAGAAACATCTCTCTGAAAACAACTTTACTACAAGTTAGGCGCATGCCCAGGATCATAACATGGGTAGCAATTGCTTTGATTCCGCTGTACACCGAAAGGGACGTTGTTTGAATCAGGTTTAAATACTATTTAAATATCTCCCTAAAGTGTTTATATATGAGTGAACGTGAAAAAATTACCGTTGAAAATATAGTTGCCTCAACCTCTCTGGCTGAACATCTTGATTTAAGTAGGATTGCCCTCGCACTGGACGGTTCTGAGTACGAGCCAGAGCAGTTTCCTGGATTGATTTACAGACTACACGAACCCAAGACCGCGGTACTGATATTCAGGAGTGGAAAGGTAAATTGTACAGGAGCAAAAAACTTAGCCAATGTTAAGAAAACAATAGATATCATTATTAGTAAGCTGAAAAAAGCTGGGATAAAAGTCACGGACAAGCCCGAGATCGTGGTTCAGAATATTGTTGCAGTCTACGATCTAGAATCAGAACTCAATCTAACAGACATTGCCATGTCATTGGGTCTGGAGAACGTTGAGTACGAGCCTGAGCAATTCCCTGGTTTGGTTTATAGAGTAGAAGAACCTCGTGTTGTCCTCCTCTTGTTCGGCTCCGGAAAGGTGGTATGCACCGGTGCAAAAGAAGAGAGTGAGATCGAGCAGGCTGTAACAAAAGTGAAGAAAGAGCTGCAAAAGGTCGGTTTGATCTAAACCGATTGTTCGAGTAAACACTCTACAAATCAGAAAATTAAAAATCACAACTAGAAATTACTAAAATTTTATGAATTCTCTTAGAAACGAGGTAGCGTAAATACCTTTTCCAAGGGTAAACTGAAAAGCTCCATATTTGTTTATTTTAAAATTAACTGGTTTCGCGCTTATTATCCTTCTTTCTCCTTTGGAAGAGAGCTCAGGATGGTTCAGGATCTTGAATTGGTCTAATTCAATTCTTTCATTTTCTAGAACATGTGCTTCGATCTCTCCCTCATCACCTTTTGGTATGGTAGTTTCATAGCCTGGAACTATTAAGGTTGGCCTGATTTTGTCTGAAGAGGATAATTGTTGGAGCTTATCCGTATTATACCCATTCTCCTTAATTTCCGAATCCTTTGCGGAATTAAACAACTCATCTATTTTATACAGTATATCCCCGGAAACAACTTTATCTAGACTACCGAACCTTGATAATCTTTCAGAGAGTACTTTATTGAATATGTAACTCTGGTAGGCGTGAACAAACATGATTGCTAGATTCCTGGGCAGGACAGAAAAAGCATCTCTTATCTCTCCATGGGCGCACAAATAACCTAAAAGTGAGCGTTCAAATGAGAGATGTCTGGGGAAAGAGTTCAGGGCAAGACATGGATCATTTGTTTCTCCGAACCGAACACGATAATCCTCATGGTCAATCTCGCTGTCGTAAATGTAGGTCCTAACTGCGCTCTCAATGTCCCCTTCCAATATCAGTCTTCCAATTTTGTGCGTGTTTGTCCTAATCTCACCAAATCTCTGCAAGCCGAAAAAATTAGGGAAACCACCATTTCGTAATATTTCGTCGTATATCTTAGGGATTTCTTCCTTGTCATTCTCATTGTAATGAATGTTTACAGTGAAGTTGTTTCCTTTAAGATCACCTAGCTTAAGCATTCTGTTGCATTTAAAAACCTCCAACACCTGGCAATCCCTTAGATCAAGCCGGGATGGATCGATGGTTGAGTTTACTGTGAAATACTGCGTAGTTATCCCCCTTTTGTCCTTGGTTCCTGCGTATGTTATCCTCTTCTTGCTTATTTGCAGGCGCCTTGCAAGAAAAGAAATAAACCTGTTTGTATCCCAGTTTTCCAAACGGATCTTGAGTGCAGTGTATTTCCCGTTAGGATCTTCATTTATGCTATCCGGTACTTCTTCAACAATGAAATCTTCTGGGTCGAGTTTTAATGAACCGTCTACCTTTTTGTCTGGTGACGAGGAGAAACCATATATCCCTACGGTTCTCTCTCTCGATTTGATATCTTTAATCATTGCTTATGTTCTGTTTGAGATAATGAAGAAGTACTAAACACTGACCGATCCCTTTCAGAGTTTTAAACAACGGAATTTTGGACCATACACAGGCACTTGTGAACAATTCATTCCTGAGGCAAACAAAAACATTCATTATTTAGTTTGCTTTATCCCAGCATGTTCAAAGACAAATTTAGTAAGATTCGAGAAGGCTTGACGTATGATGATGTTTTGTTGGTACCGTCAAGAACGAGTGTGGAACCAAAAGAAGTGAAAGTCTTTTCAAAGTTTTCTAAAAACATAAACCTAAAAATTCCAATCGCTAGTTCACCTATGGATACTGTTACAGAAGAGAATATGGCGATCGCGATGGCACGAAGCGGGGCCATCGGTATACTTCACAGAAATGTAACTGCGAACCAGCAGGCGGGTTTTGTAAGGGCGGTAAAGCGTGAGGAATCAATCATAATTAGGAATGTTATGACAATCGCACCAGAAACACCAATATCGGAAGCCAAATCAATCATGGAATCCAAAAAAATTGGAGGTCTGCCAGTTGTGTTGGGTGAAAAACTCGTAGGTATTGTTACAAAAAGAGATCTCGAGTTTGCTTCCAGGGACAAGAAGATCGTTGAAGACATAATGGTAAAGAAAGTAATTTCCGCAAAAGAGGAAATAAAAATAGACGAAGCGCTTGAGATCCTTTACAAGAACAAGATAGAAAAGCTACCACTTCTAGACGAACAGGGTAGGGTTGTCGGCCTTATAACTGCAAAGGATATAACAAAGAGACAGAAATTTCCGGATGCAAGCAGGGACAAAGAGGGGAGGCTTCTTGTTGGTGCAGCAGTCGGTCCATTTGACATTGATAGGGCGATAATGCTTGAGAAAGAAGGGGTAGATGTTATTGTTGTAGACACTGCGCATGCACATAACGACAACGTTATTCGTTCTCTGAAAAAAATGCGTAAGGAAATATCCGTTGATATTGTTGCAGGTAATATTGCTACTAGCGAAGCAGCAGAAGACCTGATTTCCATAGGTGTCGATGGCCTGAGAGTCGGAATTGGTCCTGGTTCGATCTGCACTACCAGAATTGTTGCGGGTATTGGTGTTCCTCAGATTACTGCTGTATCTGATGTCGCAGAAATAGCACAATCTCATGGAACTCCAGTTATAGCAGATGGCGGAATTCGTTTTTCTGGCGACATAGTGAAAGCCCTTGCTGCAGGTGCAAATAGCGTAATGCTCGGCTCATTACTTGCAGGAACTGAAGAAAGTCCCGGAACAGAGATAATATTGAGTGGACGTAAATATAAGACGTACAGGGGAATGGGATCAATAGGTGCAATCCAGGCGGGTATTTCTGACAGATACGGAAAACTTGGTGCAAACAAATTCGTTTCTGAAGGTGTTGAAGGTGCGGTTCCATACCGGGGAAAGGTTGAAGAGGTTCTTTTCCAGCTCATAGGCGGTTTGAAATCTGGAATGGGCTATGTCGGTGCTCCGGATATTGAAAGCCTC
>JAKAYB010000044.1 GCA_021826925.1 Thermoplasmata archaeon
CGAAAAGAACTCTATATAAATTCTATGCGTTCGTCTTTCATTACATTCTTCGAGAAATTAGCTTGAAAAGAAGCTTAATTAAAATATAAACACATTGAAATATATGATGACTATCTAATACAGTGGAGATAAGAAAAATCCAGAAGACAGGTGGTAGCACCCTTGTAGTATCCCTTCCAAAGGCATGGTGTCAGAACTTTGATCTTAAAGTAGGGTCAAAGGTCATGCTCAACTACAACGACAAGGGGGGTATCATGATGGAACCTTTCGACAGGGAGCAGACTTCCTCTGGCGCGATTTTGGAGATCAAGAAAGATGCGGATATAGATAACGAACTAAGGATGTTGATATCTAAATACATACAGGGGGTGAAGAGGATCGTCATAAGGGCAGAGGACAAGAAGGCAATGGACGACGTAATGAGGAGATTCATGGATTATACTATTGGGTTTGAGATAATTGATGAAAAGGCGAATGAAGCAACAATGGAGGACCTAATTTCACTGCCTATGCTGACATTCGAAAAGGGAATGAGGAGAATGGTGACATTAGTGAGAAGCATAGTTGCTGAATCAATTAGCGATCAGAAGATACCAGTTGATTACGTTTTGCAAAAGGAGAATGAAGTCGACAAATTCAATATCTACATCCAGAGGCTCTTTAACCAGAGTCTTAAGGACTACTCTGTTCTACAGCTTAACAAGATTTCATCGTCAGAGGCTCTTTCCTATCTACTTGTATCTAGGATACTGGAGAGAATAGCTGATCATGGATTAAGGATCTACAGCCTTCTTGGGAAGAAGGCCCTGAACAACGTGGAAATAAAGAACTACATCAAGGCTGCCACTGACATAATGGGGAGGTCAATGGAATACTTCTTCAAGAAGGACGTCCAGAACGCGAACATTGAAATATCGAAGAAAGGATATTTCAAAACAGAGAGAGATAAAATAAATCGTACCCTGAGAGAATCTGCAGAAGGAATTGTACTGGCTGAAATACTGGAAGATGCCGAAAGAATAGCGCTCTATTCTACTGACATATGCGAACTCATAATGGATTACTTTGAATGAAAATTGAATTTCAACAATATAATGAAGGATGTGAATGAAATGAAAAAGAATGCAAAAAGGACGGATGACCTATTTGAAGGGGCACGATCTGATCCGTCAGAGCTGAAGCAGTCAGTTTTGAGAGGAGTGGTTGCAGCGCCTGGTGTTTTCAATGCAATCAGTGCTATTATTGCCGAAAAGCATGGGTTCAAGGCTCTTTACCTTTCAGGTTCAGGGGTTGCAGGCGCGATGGGCCTCCCAGACCTTTCCTTAACGAGTCTGAGCGAAGTTGCAGAGGAGGTTAGAAGAATAAAGCTAGTGAGCAAGCTTCCGTTGATAGTTGATGTTGATACAGGTTTTGGGGAGGTACTCAACGTTGAGAGAACTATAAGGGAAATTGAACGCGCAGGAGCATCTGCTGTTCACATAGAGGATCAGGTATTGCCGAAGAAATGTGGCCACCTTGAAGGAAAGAAACTGATAGAGGTGAATGAAATGATTGAGAAAGTGGAAGCAGCATGCAAGGCAAGAGTAAACAAGGACTTCATGATAATCGCAAGAACCGATGCAAGAAGCGTTGATGGGATAGACGATGCTATTGAGAGAGCCAAGCTCTACCTGAAAGCGGGTGCAGACGGGATTTTCCCCGAAGCGCTCGAATCAGAGGAGGAGTTCAGGGAGTTTTCAAGTAAAGTTAGTGGTGTTCTTATGGCAAACATGACGGAGTTCGGTAAAAGTCCCCTTCTTTCAGTAGATGAACTAAGGAAACTTGGGTACAGGATAGTAATATTTCCCCTGACTGCTTTCAGGGGTGCGCTTAAGTATATGGAAGAAATCTACGGAGAACTTTCTAAAAGAGGGACACAGAGGGAATTTCTAGGAAAATTAATGACGAGAAAGGAGTATTATGAGCTTATTGAATACTTTTCATATGAAGCAGAAGATAAGAAATTGAAAGAGAAATCTACAAAAATAATGCGGTGATAGACTGCAACTGGGCCGGTAGATCAGCGGAAGATCGCTTGCTTCGCAAGCAAGAGGCCTCGGGTTCAAATCCCGACCGGTCCATTTAATCTATTAATCGAATACTATTTATCTGACTACGCATTATGTAATCATGACCATGCAGCCGAAGTATCAGGAACTGCTTCTTGACGAGGACATGCGAAGATGGTTTGAGAACCTAAGGGCGAAATCTGTATTGACAGCAACGGTAGCCTTGAGAAATCTTGGCCACTACTGCGAACTTACACAGACAACGCCTACGGGAATCCTGGCTAAAGCGAGAAGTAATGAGAAGGATTTCAGGTACGAATTCACGGATTTTGTCAGGAAGATGGAGAAGGAAGGCAAGGCAGGATCATACATAGCGAGATTCAAGAAGGTCATTCTATCATGGCTGAAGTTTAACGATATCCGTTTGCAGTTAACCGTTAACATATCTGGAGAAAACGAGACACCGACAATAGCAAACGAAAGAGTTCCAAGCAAGGAAGAACTTGCCAGAATTCTCAGGAAGGCCACTTCAAGAGGAAGAGTTGCAATAGCAATCATGGCATTCTCTGGCCTCAGACCGGAATCCCTGGGAGACTATGAGGGTATGGACGGTCTCAGGCTTGGCGATCTCAAGGATTTGCGTTTATCAGATGAAATTCAGTTCGACAAAATACCGGCAATGATTGTGGTCAAGAATAAGCTGAGCAAGGCAAGGCATCAATATTTCAGCTTCATAGGTGAGGAAGGAACAACATACATCAAGGAGTATCTAGAGGAGAGAAGAAAGCAGGGAGAGGAGCTGACATACGAATCCCCTTTGCTGCAGTTCGATGTGAGAGGCGTAAAGAAGAACGCATTTCTGAGGACAACCCTCGTTACAAGAGACATAAGGGAAGCAATAGAACAGGCAGGATTGAAGATGCGACCTTACGTGCTGAGAGCGTACTTTTCAACCGCACTCGATATTGCAGAATCCAAGGGTCTGATATCGCATCCCTGGAGGCAGTTCATAATGGGTCACAAGGGTGATATTGAGGCGAGATACAGCACCAATAAGCGATTGTCTCCCGATATGATCGAGGAGATGAGGCAGTCATACCAGAAGTGCCTCAAATATATGGAGACAAGAACAAGTGAGATTTCTGATGAAAACGCCAGACTCTACTTACAACAGCAGCTTCTCATGGCAGTTGGCTACAAACAGGAAGAGATGGATAAGATGAACCTTAACGATATGAGCAATGAGGACTTTCAGAAGCTGCTAAGAGACAAGGTTGCAGGTGCGATGACAAGCAACGGATCGAAGCAGAGACTCGTTCCCATGAACGAGATTGAGAAGCTACTCGGCGAAGGATACGAGTTTCAGGCAGTCCTGCCCAACGGAAAAGCTATAATGAAAATGCCATTCTAATAAAACTATAAAACCAATCAAAGCGAGGATGTGAGATGATTGCCACTCATTTGCATTTATGCCGATGGGTAATATTTATATTAACAACAATCTGAGCAATAAAACGCCGAATTTATTTTAATTTCTTGGACATTTTCCGGAACATGAAAGTGTATCGAATAATTTATATATGATAGTTCTATTCATATTATATGACCTGCAGTAATTGTTTTGATGCGAAAGGAAGGAAAATAACCAGAATAAGCGTACCACACACAGAGACCTATACACTCGGGAAAGCGAACGTGACTGAGGGTGTTACGATTGTACAATTTAAGGAAGGCCCTGGAGCAATCCTCAACTGGAAGTATATCATTGAGGGAGAAACTTCATCAAACGCCTCAATTACATACGTAATACAGCACAGCGGGAAAACAATAACAAACAAGTTCAAGACAAAGTACGTTGACACTATCAATGGCAAAAAGATTGTTCATGTCGAAGGAAGTGGGCTGAGCTCGAATGGCAAAGTTACTACCACAAACAAGAATGTTGCTCTTTCAAATGTGAAATCAGACCCAAACGCCATTGAGTGCCTCATTTGCCACGCACTTGGAACTGTGCTTTGTACCATTCTTGCTGATGGCGTTTCAGAAGATTTAGCTTGTGAAGAAGCATCAGGTATTGTTTGCCTAGAATTCATTGAGGATCCCATAGTTTATGTTGTTTGTTTTGGAATTGTGGCATCTATCTGCGATGTTGTTCTTCAGACAATAATAGATATCGGTGTCCATGTGGCTTGCGAATTAGGTGCTGATTATATATGTGAGAAAGCAATTGGGTGCTCTCTGTGAAGGATTTATATAGCTATATTCACATACAATAAGGTGACTTTCTATGAGGTACAGGCTGATCTACATAAGTATAGGTATCGCAATTATGGTTGTTGACACCGTGTTCGCTCTCAGATATCCAAGAATCTTAATTCACAGTTATTTTGGCTCTTTTATTGGATTCTTTATACCCTTTGGGATAGGTCTCTCAACCCTCCTGTATGGTGTATTTAAGGCACGCGATTACGGAATAAACCCTGTAATGGGTGCTCTGGGCTCTGGAGGGTTTACAAGAGTCCTGAGACAAAACAGAATACAAGGAACCAGAACATGGAAAACTGACCACGATATTCTTTCTGAACTTCCGGGTGCAGTAAAATCACCCGACGGAAAGACTGTAGAATATAGTAACCTGTTCATTAGAAAACCCTATGGAACAACAAAACATTCAAGAAAACTTAACGAAGCCGCAAATAAATATCTCAGTGGAGAATTGGATGATGAGGGTTTTTATAACTACGTGGGAAAGCAAGGTTCAAAGGAAAAACAAACGCTCGATTTCATAAAAAAATTCAAGAATGATTATAAATGATGTGGTAAAATGGTTAGATTTCATCCAGTAAACCGGACAATGACAATTGGTACATTCATGTTCATCGTATCTTTGATCGTGTTGGCAATTGGTTCTATTTTTCATACTAATGGAACAGTTTTGGCTTACAGTTTTCTGTACGGAGGTCTTGCTTTCCTGATCTCCTTAGTCTTGTTGGCAATCGGCGCAATACTAGGGGCCAGAAGCCGAAAGTTGCAAAAGAGAGGCAGTGAGATATTCCACAAAAAGGGGAAATAAAGTGTTCGCGTGGGAATTAAGGGGTCGTGCATTTAATTGCTGAATAAATATCACTATCACATCTTTCTTGTCTTTTTTGTCTCATTTGTTACGCTGACTATCAATATCTTTGCATTTTACACAAAGAATGTTTCGGATTATCTATATCTGTTTGACATAGCATATGCTGTGGGAAACAGTGCTCACTTTGTTGCATTATCTATTTCTCCAAGCGACGTGAAGATTAAGGACGAGAAAAACTCAACATAATTTTTAATGTGTCTAAACATTACAATCCGGTTTCAGGCAGTCCTGCCCAACGGAAAAGCTATAATGAAAATGCCATTCTAATAAAACTATAAAACCAATCAAAGCGAGGATGTGAGATGATTGCCACTCATTTGCATTTATGCCGATGGGTAATATTTATATTAACAACAATCTGAGCAATAAAACGCCGAATTTATTTTAATTTCTTGGACATTTTCCGGAACATGAAAGTGTATCGAATAATTTATATATGATAGTTCTATTCATATTATATGACCTGCAGTAATTGTTTTGATGCGAAAGGAAGGAAAATAACCAGAATAAGCGTACCACACACAGAGACCTATACACTCGGGAAAGCGAACGTGACTGAGGGTGTTACGATTGTACAATTTAAGGAAGGCCCTGGAGCAATCCTCAACTGGAAGTATATCATTGAGGGAGAAACTTCATCAAACGCCTCAATTACATACGTAATACAGCACAGCGGGAAAACAATAACAAACAAGTTCAAGACAAAGTACGTTGACACTATCAATGGCAAAAAGATTGTTCATGTCGAAGGAAGTGGGCTGAGCTCGAATGGCAAAGTTACTACCACAAACAAGAATGTTGCTCTTTCAAATGTGAAATCAGACCCAAACGCCATTGAGTGCCTCATTTGCCACGCACTTGGAACTGTGCTTTGTACCATTCTTGCTGATGGCGTTTCAGAAGATTTAGCTTGTGAAGAAGCATCAGGTATTGTTTGCCTAGAATTCATTGAGGATCCCATAGTTTATGTTGTTTGTTTTGGAATTGTGGCATCTATCTGCGATGTTGTTCTTCAGACAATAATAGATATCGGTGTCCATGTGGCTTGCGAATTAGGTGCTGATTATATATGTGAGAAAGCAATTGGGTGCTCTCTGTGAAGGATTTATATAGCTATATTCACATACAATAAGGTGACTTTCTATGAGGTACAGGCTGATCTACATAAGTATAGGTATCGCAATTATGGTTGTTGACACCGTGTTCGCTCTCAGATATCCAAGAATCTTAATTCACAGTTATTTTGGCTCTTTTATTGGATTCTTTATACCCTTTGGGATAGGTCTCTCAACCCTCCTGTATGGTGTATTTAAGGCACGCGATTACGGAATAAACCCTGTAATGGGTGCTCTGGGCTCTGGAGGGTTTACAAGAGTCCTGAGACAAAACAGAATACAAGGAACCAGAACATGGAAAACTGACCACGATATTCTTTCTGAACTTCCGGGTGCAGTAAAATCACCCGACGGAAAGACTGTAGAATATAGTAACCTGTTCATTAGAAAACCCTATGGAACAACAAAACATTCAAGAAAACTTAACGAAGCCGCAAATAAATATCTCAGTGGAGAATTGGATGATGAGGGTTTTTATAACTACGTGGGAAAGCAAGGTTCAAAGGAAAAACAAACGCTCGATTTCATAAAAAAATTCAAGAATGATTATAAATGATGTGGTAAAATGGTTAGATTTCATCCAGTAAACCGGACAATGACAATTGGTACATTCATGTTCATCGTATCTTTGATCGTGTTGGCAATTGGTTCTATTTTTCATACTAATGGAACAGTTTTGGCTTACAGTTTTCTGTACGGAGGTCTTGCTTTCCTGATCTCCTTAGTCTTGTTGGCAATCGGCGCAATACTAGGGGCCAGAAGCCGAAAGTTGCAAAAGAGAGGCAGTGAGATATTCCACAAAAAGGGGAAATAAAGTGTTCGCGTGGGAATTAAGGGGTCGTGCATTTAATTGCTGAATAAATATCACTATCACATCTTTCTTGTCTTTTTTGTCTCATTTGTTACGCTGACTATCAATATCTTTGCATTTTACACAAAGAATGTTTCGGATTATCTATATCTGTTTGACATAGCATATGCTGTGGGAAACAGTGCTCACTTTGTTGCATTATCTATTTCTCCAAGCGACGTGAAGATTAAGGACGAGAAAAACTCAACATAATTTTTAATGTGTCTAAACATTACAATCCGGTTTCAGGCAGTCCTGCCCAACGGAAAAGCTATAATGAAAATGCCATTCTAATAAAAACGTCGCCCCGAATTAGACCGTCTACCTAAAATATGTATCAATCTTCTTCATGTGGACAAGTTTCTTTGAATCCCTGAAATGGGTGCCGCATTTCCAGATCAGTTCACCCGTCTCCTTGAGAGTGTATTTTCCCTTGTTCGTAATCACCTCTTTTCCTATATGCAATTCCGGTTTTACATTCTTCCCACAGTGTTGGCATTTCTTCTTGAGATAATCTTTCCAGTCCTCTATTGATGTTATAAAATCCCATATTATTTGGGTCTGAAAATTATACATCTCCTCGGGAACAGAGCCATTACTCTTTATGTAATTACACAAGATTCTCGACTCGTTAAGAGCGAGCAAAGTAACATCGTTCTTAGCGTCATAAATTTCTTCCAGATATCCATTTTTCTTCATCTCATTTATGTGATCAACTACTGTAGAATACGCAAGAATCTTTCTATTTGGAATCTTAATCTGCGTCTCTTTTCCTGATCTCTTGTGCCCAAACATCTCAATGATTCTTTCCTGCTCGAAAGCTGGTGTCTCCAACATATTATGAAACTGTGAAAAGTCTGTCTCGCTATAGCACCGGATCATCGCATCAACTATCTGTTGGCAGTGTAGACAGGACACCCTCATTGGTACGCCTGTGAGTTCCATATTTAAAGACCATGATTTGTAATTGGAATTTAAGTATATCTTGATCGGAATGGAGAGCCTTAGAAATATAACCAGAGACAGGCGAGTTTCTCTGATAGACTTGAAACAAGGATTTTCAACCAGATTCCCTAGGAGCCCACTCACTAAGATACTGCTGTTAGAACCAGACATTGTCACAATATCTGAACTCTTGGCAAAGACACAGACGTGGCTCTCCGTTTTAGAAAACAAGAAAAGGAATGGAAATGAATAAAGTGAGAAAAATTGTTGTGAACGGCAATGAACCTGAATATTTTGAGGGTTCCACGCCTGAGATAGTGAGATACGATGTAGCAAAGCCAGAAAAGAAAGGCACTCTTGAGAGATTGCAGGAAACGATTATCGACAATACTGTTAACCGTTACGAGCTTGAGGACCGAAAGCAGATCGCAGCAATTCGGGAGTTCATGGAGCGGAATCCAGACATCAGCTACGTGGAATACGAGAGCAATCCTGTATTGAGGATGGATCTCGTGATAACGAGGCGCGGATTGATCTTCAAGCGCGAGGAGTCCTCGATATCTGCAACGCTAACTCCGAACAGGAGATTCAGGGCACAGAGGTAATCATGGACGATGATGCATTCACCTTCGGGCTCCTGATCATCTCGGTTGCGATCTTCCTGACGGGCATGGTATGGCAGGGCCTCTGGCCCCTCCTTTTCGCCATGACGATGTCCGGTAACATATTCTACGAGACAATAGGAGTGATGAGCTTCGTGCTTTCCTTCGTGGGAGCACTTGTCCTGCTATATTGCACTCTTGTTTGTATCGCATACATCTTCATTTTCGCGTTAATATTCGGTATTCCGGCATACCTGATCTACCTTGCCCTCGGCCTCGAATACAGCATAATTCTCGCTGTCGTTATCGGCGTCATAATCCTCGTGTATCTGATAGAAACCCATACAGTAAAAGTGGAACACTACACCATAACACTCAGCCTGCACAGGCGATACGTAATAAGAAGGTAGCGGAATATGAATAAATATTTAGAAAGCCAAGATACGTTTATGAGAGAATATGGCTTTTCGGAGCTCATAAATGCAAGACGCGTATTATCAAAGCCACTCATAGAGCTACCGCTGAGGAATGAGCAGAAACTGTTTTATGACATCTCAAGGAGACTGAGACGCTTTGCAGGCCACACTGCGCTTGCGTACAGCATCATACCGGATGTGGAAAGAGGGAAGTTCAGGAGAGAGGAATGCTCCCCTAAAGCAACGAATCTCAGGGACTACATAGAGCACAAGGGCAACAGGAACGTATCAATAACAGGCGTATCAGGACAGGGGAAGAGTTACCTTACAATGCACCTCTTGCACAGATTTGAGGAAAAGCAAAGGATAATATTCTCGTTTAAGCCAGATGACCATGAGATTCACCTGGGAATACCGGTCATAGATGCAAAGCAGTGCCTTCCAAATCCATTCAGGGACATAAACGCCTTCTCCGAATCGTATATGACAGCATTCTTCGGAGAGAAGGTGAGTTCAGGCATACAGCTTCAGCAGACACCCGCATTCCTGCAGGAGATTGCCTCGCAAAGCAGCGACTGGAAAAGCTTTATGAGAACGATCAGCGAAAAGAGGAGACCGGCATCGAAGAATCAGATCGAAACGCTCAACGCGATAGAGCAGAACGTCAAATCTCTTATTGTGCAGGATATGGGCAGTGTCGAACTTTCGAATGAGAGCACTGTATTTGACTTCTCAACACTGCCCACAAAACAAGCACAGAACTTCTATGCCGAGCTGATGCTGAGGCAAATCTACAGGGAGATGGAATCCAGAGCAAGGAAGGATGTGCTTATCTGCATTGACGAGGCACATAGGCTCACAAAATCTTATCACACCATTCTCGATGTAATGAGCCGGGAAATCAGAGACAAGGGAATACTCTGGATCATAACACAGAACCTCATCGACATTCTTCCAGAGATGAGGGCAAACTTCGGCACAAAGTTTTCCTTTAGACTAGGAGACGCGGACCTGCAGATGCTCTCTTACAACCAGCTTGTGAGATACTCGGTATCGGTGCTGCAGCCTCGACAATTTACGGACATAGAATTCCCTGAGAGCCAGGCGTTCGCTCCTGTAATGACATACATACCCGATGGCAGCGAGTACAAGGAATCGCCAAGGATTCTTGCAGCGGTAAAGGAAAGAATGATGGAAGAGGGAGCTGGAGGGAGAGGGAAGGAGATACCCTACAGAGAGGAGGTTCTTCGCATCCTTGCAGAGAAAATGTCATATGCAACCGAGATGGGCAAAGAAATTTCGGCGAAATATGGGATCGAAAAGGACCAGGCAAAGCTGAGAATAAAGTCCGTATTGGAAGAGCTGAAGAACAACAACGAAGTTGGCAGGGTAAAGTATCTCAGGGATGGAAAGCCCATAGTGATGTACTATTCGAAAAGCTCCAATCTATCGAATCTGCACACGGGAATGCAGTCTCAGGCAGTGGACATTCTCACGGAACTTGGCATATCCATAAACAGGATATCCACCACTGGCGAAAGAGAAGCATTCGACGTTGAAACAGATTTCTTCATGGTCGAAATCGAAACAGGTTTGAAGCACAGCATAGAGGACCTGAAGGAGAGAATTGCAGGAACAAACCTGAGAGTGATCATAATCGTTCCCAACAAGGAGCTTATTGACAAATATCAGGGTCTAGGAGATCGTGTTATAGTGATGACAATGGATTCGCTAAAAGATATGCTTACAGAAACCGAAAAGAAAGCCAGTTACAAATAAACGTAAATCCACACGAAATATAGCTCCACCAAAAGGGTCACTGAGAACACAATGGTAGACATCCTCAAAGTCCGAGTCTTGGACAGTTCGACGCCAGTCCCAAGATATCCAAGTAATACGCCAAATATAACGAGTGGGACAATTACTTTAGCAAAGTGATCCAATTGGTTTTCAAAACTTACCAACGGCGCAGTGTTAGTTGGATTTAGCTTAGCAAATACAGTTAGATACATTGACGCGATGGCGAATATGATAACTGCCAAAAATGATACCAGGAAGAAGAAGTAATCGATAGAATCTTTTTCCTGCCTTACCCTCAGCTTGGTGTGTGCAGTTGCCATGGAGTTAGTACCTTATCTAAGACGACGTATAATTGCCAATATTCCTGCTGCAAGGCTAATCACTCCTCCAAAGATGAATGCCCATCCAATATTATGTGTAAAAGTGGAGCCAACACCAGCAGGTACAGTGGTCAAGAGTTCGTAGCCAATAATGCTAAAAATAATGCCTAGCGCTAATGCTTGTGCATCTGACGGAATATCATTCGCCATTCTCTCACGATACAATTTTACTGATAAGTGCTAAAACTCTTTCTTACTTGCAGTTAACCGCTAACCGTTACTACAAGCGGGTTAACCATAAACTTATAACTCTTTCCTTCCAAGTTCTATCAATGATCATCTCCATCGCCAACCAGAAGGGAGGCTGCGGAAAGACAACAACTGCCGCAAACTTAGGCTCACTGCTAGCGGAGAAGCACAAGGTATTACTGGTTGACATAGACCCGCAGGGGAACCTCACAACTCATTTTGGCATAAGCAAGGCAGACCTTAGATACACCATCTATGACACCATGCTCAACGGAAAAATTGAGCAGGCTATAATACAGAAGGATGGTGTGGACATAGTGCCTAGCACCATTGACCTGGCAGGAGCCGAGGTTGAGCTCACAGGAAAAATTGGAAGGGAATACATCCTTGACAACGAACTTAAAAAAATATCAAGGAAATATGACTACATCCTGATTGATACACCACCAAGCCTTGGTGTATTCACCATAAACGCATTGGTGGCATCCGATTATGTGCTTATACCGGTGCAGGCAGAGTTCTTCGCCTTGGAAGGTCTTACACAGCTTCTGAAGGTCATAGACTTGGTAAACTCAAGGCTTGCGAAGAAGCTGAAACTTCTCGGTATGGTAATGACCATGTTCAACACTCGTACAAGATCGTCGAAAGAGGTTTTTGAGGATGTGAAGAAGCACTATTCGAAGAGCCTGCTCAAAACAGTTATACCCAGGAATGTGACCATAACAGATTCTACCATGGCAGGTTCTCCTGTTGTAAAATACAGGAAAAATGCGCCTGCTTCCAAATCCTATATTGCGCTTGCAAAAGAAATTGAAAGAATCTTGAAGGTGAAATAATGGCAGATATCAAGAAGAGAGGTTTGGATAGCCTAATATCCCGAAATTCGCGCTCTGGCGATGAAATAAACGAAGGGCCAGAAAGATACACAAAGACAGTGGGTTTCAAGGTAACGGAGAGGCAGTATGAAACTTACAAGAGATACTCCAAGTACTTTGGTTCT
>JAKAYB010000045.1 GCA_021826925.1 Thermoplasmata archaeon
ATATTCTTGTCTCAAGGAATTTAAGGCATTTCTTATAAGATTCCCTCATCTCCTCTATCATATCAGGAGGTAATCTCTTATTTGTGCTGTATCTCGCCTCTATGTCGCCCTTATGACCCATTATGAACTGCCTCCAAGGATGCGATATTAAACCCTTTGATTCCGCTATGTCTAAAGCTGTGCTGAAATATGCCCTCAAAACGTAGGGTCGCCAATTAAAACCAGCATTAACAATAGCCTTTTTAATGTCTCTTGCTACTAACGCTGTTCTTAGGTGTTCATTCCGCTCCTTTCCTCTTTTCTTCTCTCCTTTTGGGTCTAATTGCAGGACAGGAGAATTAAATGTTAGCTTTTCTCCTTCCAATACCCTCTTTCCTAAATACTCTGCTAAATAGTCCAATCCTTCCTTGCCAAGAAATGTAAAATACTCATTCCTTGCCTTAGACAGATTGCTCCTTATTCTAATTTTTGCAGGAATTTTCTCAAATTCTACTCCTGTGCTTGATATTTTAACCCCTTCAATGTCTGAAAGTCTGAGGCAATCTGTCCCTTCGTAATCTCCTAACGCTTCCGGTCTTAAACCAGAATATGCCATTAATGAAATCGATATCCTTGCTCTTGGAGTAGCCATTCTTAATATCTTTCCCAATTCCTCTTTACTCGGCACTCTCTCATTTTCCGACCTAATATTTCGGTTCTCATCTTTTATGTTGATGCTCAGTTTCACATCGACTCCATTGAATTTAAGCCACGAAATCAGCGGTTTCTCTACATAAGAAATATATGAGCCAGCCTTACCTTCTGCCTCAAACTTCCTGATTATATCCATGACTCTATATCTAAAATCATCTCTCCTTGCAAGTTCTAATAATTCCGTTGGATTTATATTATCTCGCTCACACCATAAAAGTAAGTGTCTAAAATAAGTCTCTGCTGTGATTACTGAATGTGCCTTTAGGTTCTCATACCATCTCTTCAATTGTAGATTAAAATCTGGGCTACCCTCTGTAATGTATTTCTTATATTTCGGCTCCCGTGTCATATGTAGATAATCCAAACAAATATAAAAAGTATCCGTTTATTTAATTAAAAGGATAGGTAGGGAGTCGAACCCTATTAGATGGGATCTGCAGTCCCACGCATGACCGCTCTGCCACCTATCCATTGATTCTGCCATTCTTGATATTCACGCAATATAAATTACTTAAGCTAGAAAAATTATCCAATTATACGCAAGTTCATACAGTTAGAGAGATACAACTGGTAAGTCCAAGAATAGATTCAAATTCCTAAGTTTCTCCTGTACTCTATTGTTATGTTGGGAGGACCCATTGCCTCTTTGTCCAATTCGTACTCACATTTTGAGCACTTTAGAGTCATGTTATTAAGAACGTGAAAACTTGTATTTCCACAATTTGGGCATGAACTCCGCACGAATAAGTCTATTCTAGGCAGGTTTCTTTCTCTTCGGGGCGATTCTATCTTATTTTCCTGATGGTAAGATCCCAAATCTTGATTAACGCTCTTGTTTCTCATAGGTTTCTGTGCAAGCATCTCCATTGAGAAGAGAGAGTAAATCCCGAGAAATCCCAGAATTAAAAGAACTATATAAATTACAAGCGACAGAAAAGGATTGAATGATGAGATTGCACTTTCAGCTATTCCAGCTAAAGACAAAGTGAAATAAGAAAGAAAACCTTTAAAAAATCCAAATTTTATGATTATAATGTTCAATACAAATGTAATAAACAGATCTGAAATGAGTATGATTATTGGCCCTCCCTCTAGAGCCGAGATTATGATTGCAAGAATAAATGCAATGAGAAGCATGTTGTTGTTTCTTACTTCATATTTCAGTAAGTTACTAAGACTAAATTTTCCGGTAAGTACGAGATAGACGCAGAGAGCAATAACAATGGGAACAAAGTCCAAAAGGATGGTCGAAAAAAGGATCGATGAAGATATGAAATAGTTCTGAGCAGAAAATGGTGTATTATATGGAAATTCTTTACTAATAGAAGGAATGAAATATGCAACAAGAGCTGAAAAAATAAGTTGGACAAGAACATATAATGAAAAATAACGGAAATATGGGATTGAAGTTTTACCAGTGAATCCTTTTGGAAACATTTTGAGTTTTACAAAAAAGGTTCCAACTGCTATAATTGACGCAAATGCAACACCGGCGATAATTAAAATGAATATCCCTGATGACAGTTTGAAGTTAAAGAGCAGATACTGATCCGTGGGTATGTCCTTAATAATTTTAAAATCAGCAATTGTTGAAGGTAAAAGATAGAAAAAAGAAATTATTGCTATGCCAATTAAAACGTAACTAACAACTCCCAAGACAGTATCAAATAGCTTCGGTGCTCTCTTTTGGTCTTCTTGCGCATCCATAATGCTTGCGCTGTTAAGGGCTTAATGTGATATTAACTCTCTTATTGAGGATGCCTTTAGTAAGCGTGGTCTTGTAATTAATCGTGCCAACTTCACTTGTATTAGCAACGTTCGTTCCAAATTCGAGCTGAGAAGGTAGCCCGTCAATGTGCATAATTCTCATTTTATCTCCATCCGGCAGCTTTCCCTTGCATATCTTCATCAAATTAGAGTCTTTTACAAATTCTTCCCGATCGATATAAGAGAATGTTACATCTTTTCCAGATTTCAATATCTTGTTTGCTTCTGCAATAAGCGATTCAACATCTTGTTGAGTCAAAGTTTCAACTTCGATATCGAACCATGCCTCGGTATCGTAGGTCTGATTTATCCTTGTCGTGCCCTTGAGCATCGAATAAGTCAACGCTGTAAGAACCTTCAGAGCAGTTCGAAATCTCATATGCAGATACCTTATATCCCAATCTATGACCTGGTGAACTTTCTTTCCTTTTGTGTCCGGAGGAAACGTATCTAGAGACATCAGGTGTATGCTTGAACCATCCTGCCACGTGTCCACTATAAGGTAACCTTTATTGTCAATTATGACTTTTCCCTTGTCGTTAGGCTGACCGTCCATGGTTGGATAAAATATTGTCTGATCAAGAATTAAATCTGTGAATTCAAACCACAAAGCGGTTCCGTCGGCTTCCTTGAGATATTGGTTGTCTAAATAAAGTTGCTTAGTATCCATTATATATCTAAAACATGAATGCGAAATGTGTTTAAGTAATTTCCATTCTATTTTTGTTCATTGAGTTATAAAGTTAAGTATATGATTTACATCAACATATCCCCATCGTGTCTGATAACCTGTCCTATTTGTATGGACTTACCCGTGATGGAATCAAGCTTGGCTTAACTGTTACAAAAGAATTTTCAGATTATTTAGGGAATCCAGAAAAGAAATTCAAGTCTATACACATAGCAGGAACAAATGGAAAAGGATCCGTGTCTGCATTCATATATAATATACTCAGCCAGAAATATCGGACGGGACTATATACTTCCCCACATCTTCTTAAGTTTAACGAACGCATCTTAGTGAATAAGGAAATGATCACCGACGAGGAGATCAACGATTTTGTCTCAAAAACCAGAGATTTCATAGAATCAATGCGATTAAAGCAAAAACGCCCGACTTTTTTCGAAGCGACAACATTGATGGCATTTGACCTCTTTGTAAAGAAGGATGTGGAATATGCTGCAGTGGAAGTAGGACTTGGAGGAAGACTCGATTCTACAAACATAGTAACACCAGAAGTGTCGGTAATAACGCAGATTGGATACGAACACTATGATCGCCTTGGTTGTTCAATAGACTCCATCGCCTTCGAAAAGGGTGGCATAATAAAGAAAGGAAAACCTGCGGTGGTTTTGGAATCAAAACCAGAAGCGGTAAAGGTACTCAGGAGAATTTGTGATCTGAGGGATTCCCGGTATATTTCAGTGGAAACAAATAGCAAGATAACGGATCTAGAAAGCAACCTTAACGGAACAAGTTTTACTCTGACCACACCAAATGAAAGATATAACATAGAAACACAGCTGGTAGGGCAATTCCAGGCCAGGAACATTGCAACGGCTGTGCTTGCACTAGAAAATTCCGGTGCAGATCGATTAAAAAAAGCAGATATAGAGCGTGGAATCTTATCAACGAAGTGGCCAGGAAGAATGAACATAATCAGAAAAGACCCAATGGTTATGGTTGACGCTGCGCATAATCCACCCGCGGCAGATGCATTACAAATTGCATTGAACAAGTTGACACCACTAAAACCATTGCTTGTTGTGGGGATGTTATCAGACAAAGATCAATATTCATACCTTAGGGCCCTTAGGAGACTCTCAGATAGAATTATATTTACCACGCCGAACGAACCTTTGAGGTCCCTACCAGCCCAGAGGCTAAGCAATATTGCTAACGGCGTATTCGAGCATTCCGAGGTAATTCCAGATCCAATAGAAGCTTACAAGAGGGCATGCGAGGTTTCTGATTTTGTTCTAGTTACTGGATCAATTTATCTTATAAGTGAAATAATTGAATATGAAAATAAGGGGAAAGTCGAATACTTTCAAAAAGCCTGATCTAGAGTTGTTACATATTCTGATCTAAAAAAGGTTTTAGTACTAACTACACTTATCGATCCTTTACCGGTGAATTATGAATCCATTTTCAAAATACATTAACTCGGAAAACAAGGTTTCTGCCCATCTGGAGCTCCTTAATGAGTCATTTATTCCGGATTCCTTTCCTCACAGAGAAGAAGAAATACAGCACCTTGTGGATATACTCAGTAGTGTTATCAGAAACACTAGGCCTTCAAATATACTGATCTACGGAAAAACAGGGACAGGAAAGACTTCGACCACTAGGCATGTGATAAGTCTTCTGAAAGAGGCAACTAACGACAGGGTAACTACCTGTTACCTAAATTGTCAGGTAAATGATACACCGTACTCCGTTTTAACAACGATTGTCAATGGACTGAGTGATGCTGGAGAGAAAATACCTCTGCTCGGATGGACAACAGACAGGATCTATGGCGAACTAGTTTCCAGAATAAACGGGTTATCCGGGTTTGTTATAATCATCCTTGATGAAATAGATAAGCTTGTAGAAAAGAGTGGCGGGGACTCACTTTACGTTGTTCTTAAAATTCTTGAAGAATCTACACTCTCCAAAGTTTCCATAATAGGCATAACGAATGATACCAACATAATGAGCCAAATGGAGCCAAGAATAAAAAGTAGGATGAATCAAGAAAGCCTGATTTTCCCTCCATACAATGCAACTCAGTTAAAGGATATATTAAAATTCAGGCTGCGCGGCGTAACGAATGAAGGACTTGTAGATGAGGGCGCAATAAGCCTCTGTGCAGCTATAGGAGCCCAGGAAAATGGAGATGCCAGGAAAGTTATCAACCTCATGCGAATAGCTATAGAAATTGCTGAAAGAAACGGTTGTGAAAAGGTTACGGAAAAAGAGGTATATGCGGCTCGGGACAAGTTCGAGATGGACGTCGTAAAGGAGACAATCCTTACCTTACCTCTTCATAATAAGATAATTCTATTGAGCACGATCGTGACACAGGAATTGAGCGATAAGCTCCTTATAACAGGGGAGATTATGGATAATTACCGTGCCATATGCAATGAACTGGGATTTCAGGCTCTCACCTCAAGACGTGCGAGTGATATTCTCTCAGAACTTGAAGAACTGGGCCTTGTAATAACGACAACGAAGAGCCTTGGAAGGTACGGACGCACGCGATTTGTCAGGATCAACGGGGATCTGGCGATTTTCAAAAAATATGTTCTTGAGGATGATAATCTTTCCCTGTTCAAAGGAAAGAATGTTACACGGCAGGCCAGATTTGACAACATATCCGGCGAAGAGAGGCTAACGAAAGAAGGATTTGATGAGTTCATTAATAAAATGGATCAATCCGATGATGATAGCTGATCTATGGAAAACTGGTTTTTGAAACTTGTTGCTCAGATCCTGGGCAAGAGAAAGCACATATCATCCACCATGGGCAACAACAGCAAATTGTGCCTCTCAGAAAAATCTTTTGGCGCCTCTGTCCAGTCATAATTATCAATCACTATTGCAAACTTTTTGTTTAGGTAACGTAGAGCAGTTTCAAGTTCAAAAGTTACGTGTTCGTAAGTGTGTTCAGAATCATGAAAGAATATATCAAACGGGGCATTATTCGCCAGAACATCTTTCAATGTATCTTTCGAATCTCCAACGACAAGAGACCAGTTTTTCCTAAACTTTTCTGGAACAAGAAAACCCACAGGTCTAGGTTCCGCTTCACCGTATTTTTCACCCTTATCGAAACTGTATAACTTTCCATTGTTTGATTCCAGCGCAGAAAGTATTGCAAATGACGTGCTTCCCGGACCGACACCAGTTTCGGCGACCTTCTTTGCATCAATTAAACGAACGAGGGTATAAATCCAAGAAAGCTCAGAATAGGAGACCTGCCAGTAATCCTTTCCTCCTATTTGCGAATCTACGTATGAGACTATGTCTTCAGCCTGTTTAAAGGAGGCTAAAATATCGTCTTTCGAACAGTCGAGAAATTCCAAAAGATCTTGCTTTCCACTAAAATCAGGTAAGATCATAGAGGTAGAGTTGCAAATAGTTTATCAATATTGCCAATCACCTTAAATACGACTTAATTCTGCATAATAATATCGTCGGACTTCTCTCTCCATTAGAAAGAATCGTAGCAATAGACGTGACGACCCCATGTTAAGTTATACAGTTTAACGCTAATTGCTACAAGACCTGTCTAAAAGTATAATCTCACATAACACTATTTAATGCAGCAGACAGCATTATACCAGAAAAAATTCTGTTAGTCTTTTTCGATTCCCCTTTATCTGAAAGAATTCTTACGACAACAAGTGCTGGGTAACTACCTCCATTGGGATAGTTATTAGTGAAAATTCTAATCTGGAAAGAAATGAGAGATTATAAAGAATGTCTAAATTGATTAATCCTAACTTAGACAAGAAGGTCATTTATATTTTGAAGGTTTATCCATAAACTCATGGATCAGATTCTACTCGCGCTCATGGGACTATTGCTGGGGGTTTCGCTTGCAGGACCACCTGGTCCAGTTACGGCAATAATGATTCAGAGAGCTGTGAGGTCCGCAGCGAAGAGTTTTGTCGTAGGTTTGGGCGCAATGACTGCGGATTTTACTCTTATGGTGGTTATATTATTCCTTGGTACTGGGATAGGCATATTGAGATTCAGCCGGTACATATACATCGCTGGGGCAATTTTTTTCCTTTATCTTGCTTTTGCAACTTCGAGATCGAACCTAAACGCTGAAGGCGACAAAAGCAGAGGCCGGAACGGATACATAATTGGTCTTACGATTGGTCTCGTAAACCCCTTACAGATTGGATGGTGGCTAACTGCGGGCCTCAGTGTTTACGGAAAATTTGGCTTGATCCCTATAGCATTCCTCTTTATTGGGATAGTGATATGGACCTCGTTCCTCTCATTATTCGTTAAAAAAACCTCTGTAAAATACGGAAAAAAGGTCGAATTTGGAGTGAAGATATTCAGTGTTGCTTCACTCGCAATTTTCGGGGTGTTGTTTATTTACTTAGCTCTTGTTTGAGATCAGGCGATGATCTTGTCACTGAATGTCTTTTCAGGATCGACAACCGTATAATGATCCTTATTGAATACGACCTGACTTGCTGGTGGATTCGTTAGGTAGTTCGGGACGAATTGGCTAAGTCTTTCAGTAAAGCTCGGGATTGTTTTGTTTTGATAGAACAGACCCGTTGGGATCTTTTCTCCCCATTCAAGCGCCTTCTGGTACGCCTGCTGGAATTTCATAGCCGCTGAATCCGCGTTATCCTTGGTTACAACCGGATCCCAGGATGGTTCATCCTCCAGCCTGTAAACCCTTTCCCTGTACCAGTCCATTGTGTTTACGTCATTGTAAGTCGGACAGGGTTGAAGGACGTCTATAACTGCAGATCCCTTATGGTTCAGAGCCATCTTGATTAGTCCTTTCAATTGCTTCATGTCGAATGAAAATCCCCTGGCGACGAATGAATAGCCTGAGGATAATGCCAAAGCTATTGGATTAACCTTACCAAATATGTTTTCCCTTGCCAGGCTTTTTGTTTTCTCTCCCAGCTGCATCGTAGGTGCAGCCTGACCTTTTGTGAGACCGTAAACCGCATTGTCAAAAAGGATTATCGTCAGGCCCGTGTTTCTCCTTCCTTCTGCGACAAAATGCCCCGCACCTATACTTAAGAGATCCCCGTCTCCACTCGGCAGTATAACCTTAAGGTTCGGGTTAGCCAGTTTTACCCCGGTGGCAAACGGAATAGCCCTTCCGTGAAGGGTATGCACTCCGGCTATATTCAGATAATGAGGTGTTTTCCCAGAACATCCAATACCAGAAACCGCTACCACATCTTCACCGCCAAGATTCATCTCTGTGAGTGCCTGAGTAATAGATGTGAGTATACCAAAATCCCCACATCCAGGGCACCAATCAATTACAACATCGTTTTTGAAATTATGCGCCATTTGTAAGCACCTCCACAATAAATTTCTCCTTTTTATTGATTATCTTCTTCGCTGCCGAAAGGATCTCGTCCTCAGTCATGTGTCTCCCAGAATATTTCAGGATCGCATTCTCGATCTCTATGCCGGTCTCAAGCCTTATCACTCTGGAAGCCTGTGCAAGGATATTACTCTCGACGTCAACGACAAGTTTTGACCTTGAAAGGAAGCTTTTTACGAATTCAGATGGGAAGGGCTCGAACATCTTCAAGTATAGCATGTTTGCCTTTATCCCTTCCTTTTTGAGATCATCTATGACATCAAGTATCGGACCTTTTTGACTCCCCCAAGTAACGAATGTTATGTCAGCCTCTTTCTCTCCGAAAACCTGAACCCTGTCCTCAAGTGGGATCTCGTGAGCAGCTGTCTCAAGTTTCTGGAATCTCTTTTGCATTTGCCTGTCTCTGACTTCAGGGTCTTCAGTTACATGGCCGAGTTCGTCGTGCTCGTCTCCTGTCATCCAGAATATGTTCTTGCCGAAATAACCAACTTTAGAGATACCGGTTTCCGTATTTAGGTTATATCTAAGAAATTCTTCTTTATCAGATACAGAAACAGCCGGAATTAACTTCACCCTGGACTTGTCGATCTCTGGAATCAAATCGGAAGTGGTTGCAAGATTCTTATCTATGAGGTGTATGACCGGAAGTTGATACCTCTGCGCATAATTTAGAGCTTTCATTGCGTCGTAGGCACACTCCTCAATGTCTCCTGAAGAAAGTACAATTCTTGGAAACTCACCGTGGCCAGTATTCAACGCAAATAGCAGATCCGATTGGCCGTTTCTCGTTGGAAGACCAGTACTTGGCCCTCCCCTCTGGTAAAGAGTTATAACTATAGGAACCTCGTCCATACCTGCGAAAGAAATTCCCTCAGCCATTAGTGAGAAACCTGGACCGCTTGTGGCTGTAGCAGAACGTGTGCCTGTCAAAGCAGCACCCATGGCCATTGTTATTGCAGAAATCTCATCTTCAGTTTGTATCACGACGACACCAGCTTTTTCCAGACTGCTTTTTTCGTTTTCAATTAACGATAGAGTTTCGTGTTCTTCAAGAACGGTGCTTTCATCACTGGCTGGCGTTATAGGATAGTATGTCTGAAACCTAAGCCCCCCCATCACTTTGCCTATAGCAGCGGCATCGTTTCCTGTGAGCAATAATCTCTGCTTCTTCGGGAACGACTTCAATGGAACGCCACTAAGTTTGTTTTCCTCGCAATATTTATATGCAGCTTCAACAACTTTGACGTTATCTTCAACGACCTTTGGTTTACTGGCAAAAACCTGTTTTATGGCTTCGCTGGTAAAATTCACAGGGAGTCCTGCAATCGAAAGCGTTATAGCAGAACCTAGGGTGTTGAAGTATCGTGTTGGGGTCCCACCACTTATAGCACTGTTAACTACGGCATCGAACGGGACAGCAATTGTTATTACCCCATTGTTCTTCATATGTTGTATTACACCATTCACATTAAGTGGAAGATTCTCACCCTGAAGTCTCTCCTTAATACGCTTTGCTGTGTCTCTCATTATGAGTCTTGCCTGAGACAGATCCCCGGATTCAAAACTCTTGTCGTATATGACTTTTGATCCGGCCACAACATCGTCCATGTGCTCATACAGGGTATCGGCATCAAGAGCGACAAGTATGTCAACGGGATACCTAAGTGATCTAGGGCGTTCCTCCTTTACCCTTATATGGTTATAACTGTGTCTTCCCTTTATATTTGAGTGATATTCTCTTACTGCAAAAACGTTGTATCCGGCTTCAGCAAATGCCCGGTTAATCATGTTGGAAGAGGTATCGATACCCCCACCCTGCGGGCCTCCTATTGTTAAACTTAGATCCATATTAAGACCGGGAGGGGTATTCAAAAATCATTAAAAACGTTTTGCGCACTTTTTTCGCGACATTTTCATGATCCTGTAAATAAATTCCTCCTTATAATAATAATTTGCAAATAACGAGTTTAGATTCCTTTTGAGAGAACCGAATGAATTTTTGTCACGATCGTATTTTTAATACCGTTGGTATTAAGGTGTGATATGCGTAAAGTTTTTGTTGTAAACAAAAAGGATAGATCGATAATCAATGAGATGCTCTCGGACGATCTGGTCGGGAGACAATCTATTTATGAGAGAGAAGGCGAGGCATATAAGCTTAAGGCAGATGAAATCCTTATTGTCTTCTCTGGCTCCGAAGAGGCGTTTTCCGTGATAAAGAAACAATGGGGTGGAAAGATCGTCCTACTTTCGGGAAAACAGGAAGAGGATATCCTGAATCAGATTGACAAAGAGAACGATAACGCCCAGGAAGGAATGGGCTTCCTTTTCTCCTGATCACCATGCTTATTGTCACGGGGATGCCGGGTGCAGGGAAAGATGAATTCGTCAAAGTGGCTAAGGAATTCGGGTTCGTTGACGTTCATATGGGAGATACTGTTAAAAAATATGCTGCAATGAATAAGATACCTCTGATCGATTCAGAAATTGGTAAATTTGCAACCTCAGAAAGAAGGAACAAGGGTATGGATATATGGGCAAAGAGAACCGCCGAATCAATCAAGGATCCGGATAAAACAGTGGTCGATGGCTTAAGAAACGATGAGGAATTATCATTCTTCAGAGATAAATTTGAGAACGTCAAGGTGGTTGCAATATACACAAACCGGCAGGAGCGCTTTAAGAGGATAATCAAAAGAGCTAGAGAGGACGATGTCAAGACCGAACCTGAATTCTATGAACGTGATAATAGAGAGCTGAGCTGGGGCATCGGACGTACTATTTCATTATCTGATTATATGATTGTAAACGATAGAAGCCTGGAAGAATTCAAACAGGATGTCAGAGAATTCTTCAGGATGATAACTTTGGCATCAAAATGACTTTGAAACAACATATTTTCTCAGCGATTCGAAAAATGGCCTTCCAAGGACAGGATCTTTGATTAATCTTCTGTCAGAATCCAATGGTAGCTCATAAAGACGCTCTGGATGAGGCATGAGGCCAAGAACATTGCCAAAAGGATTAGATAGGGCTGCTATATTTCCTTCGGAGCCATTTGGGTTCCAGGGATATCCAGCTTCATTCCCAAAAGGATCTGTGTACTTCATGACTATCTGACTTTCTTCTTCCAGTCGTTCAAGTGTTTTGTGTTGACGATCAACAACGATCTTACCTTCAGAATGTGCAACTGGAACAAGATAACTTTCTCCAACATCTATTTCGCCAAGAAGGGTATTTTTAGAGTGCATTTTTACATAGGTGTATCTGCATTCATACCTGTTGGAATCATTTAGCGAAAGGGCGAAGCGTCTCGTGAAATCGTATCCTGGCAAGAAACCTAATTCGCATAAAACTTGAAAACCGTTGCAAACGCCAATTATCGGTTTTCCTGCATCAGAAAATTTTATGAGATCCGGCAAAGAAGAGCTGGCAAGGCGTTGAGCAAAAATAACTCCCGCTCTAATATAATCCCCTGCAGAAAAACCACCAGGAATAAACAGCACAGAAAAATCTTCAAGAGATAGTTTGTCTCTCTTTAATTCGTTGACATGGACATATCTAGGAAGGACCCCAATTCGCTTGAACGATTGATAAGCCTCGTATTCACAATTTGTTCCTTCCATCCTTACTATTGCAGCAGACGGATGAAAGCTAGAATCCGTCTACTGACCACCTCTTCTCTCCTTCGCTTTCATTCTGAGGCCAGTATATCCACATTTTCTGCATTTTGTAGCATTTGGTGAATTT
>JAKAYB010000142.1 GCA_021826925.1 Thermoplasmata archaeon
AAGCTATCGGAAGAGGATCAAAGTCACTCGATTTGAGAAAACCAATTCCTGCGCCAGTGATGAGATAATACACATATGAATAGGCCTGCTTAAGGTTAGAGGTACCGTTAAGGACTGATACTGAATAGAATATTGGGGTTGCGGGCATATTTCCAATATCATCGTCCGGTGTTGTTGGTCCTGTAGAGTTTACCGAAGCATAGAACGTTACTTCACTCGGCGATATGCTTCCGAGATTAATCCAGGATGATAGCCCATTGCTTCCATTCGTGTTTTGGAAATAGTACAGGTGCTGATTTATCGCCTGGGATTTGTAAGTCAGCGCATAATCTGCAGTATGTGCTTCAAGCAACCCATCAAGGCCAATCTCTACCGTTGTAAGCTTAGTGTAGTGATGAAGTAACATATACCCAAAAATCTGGTCATACAGAGCCATGGAATCGTTTACGCTATAATTTCCGCCCCATCCATCCAATGCAAGCTTCCCACCCTTTGCAAACCATGCATTCCAAGCGTTATTATATTTCATATAAAGCGAGTAGTTATTTGAAAATGCTTCCTTAACGTACTTCCCATAAGTCTTGTTATCCCAACCCGTATAAAGAACCCCGGCTAGTTTTGTCATTTCTATTGCTTGAAAACCGCTTGGATCAAGCTGGGAGGTAGAGGCAGCAACAGTAACCTTTGGAGCCGTAATATTCTCAAACCAGAACTGCCCTGGAGAAATATTATATGAAGTATTCAGCCATGTGATTGCCATTTCATTTGTTGCAAAAATGATCATCCAGTTAGTATAGTTGGATAAATAACTCGGAATAACTCCAGCTGCAGCAGTTATGAATACATCATAGTGAGTACCAGACTGAACAGACCTCGCACCACTTACTGAACCGGAAAATGTGCTCCCAGCAGTAATCCCCGTTGTGTTCTTGAAATAGGGATTAAAATGATCTCCGAGAGCATAAGCGAGTGATCCTGCAGCAAAAACGGAAATGGTTTCCTTCGGCTGAGTTGATTGATGTGGAACATAGTAGCCGATGAGACCACCAACTGCAATACCAACGAGAAGAAACACTACGGCGTATACAACAACTTTAGGCTTTCCATCTCTCATGTTTCATGGTATTTATTTGTAGTTTAAGGTTTTTTTTAATCTTCGTTCTATCAGAAAAAATAGACGATTTTGTAGAATAAGTAAGAAATTCTAATAGGGGAGTATGTAATGCAATTGTAGATGGATTTCAAAACTCTCATAAGGTATGATAATGCCCTAGAAAGAATCAATCAACTCAAGACTGAAAGGAGATCTGTAACCTTAAGCGTTAAAGAATCCGTAGGTAGATTTGTTTTGGACGATATTACGAGCCCCTCAACTTTTCCACCACACGATAGAAGTGCTGTCGATGGTTTTGCTGTTAAATTTGAAGATACGTTAAGTGCCTCAAGAAATAACCCTGCTTCGCTAAAGATAATCGGAACTCTAAATGCTGATTCGGTACCAAAATTCAAATTGCAGGGAATGGAATGTGCGCGTCTTTTCACTGGAGCGATGATTCCTGAAGGATCCGATGCAGTAGTTATGCAGGAGGATACCGAAGCTGTTGGCGATCATGTCTTGGTCTTCAAGCAGGTAAGAAAGTTTCAAAACATAATGAGGGCAGGAGAAGACCTGCACAAGGGAGATATAATATTGCATGAAGGTGAGAGGATAACACCCTGGCATCTGGCAGCAATGATTGAGGCAGGTATCGAACATGTGAAGACGCTTGATGTGTCTGTAGGAATCCTCTCGACAGGTGATGAACTCGTTTCTGGTAGAATAAAAAATTCAACAGCCCCGATGCTTGTCGCACTTATCAACAATCTGGGAATTAGCGCACATTTTCATGGCAACGTTGCTGATGACAGAAAAAACATTGTGGACGCTCTAAAATCTATAGATGACGATGTTATAATCGTAACGGGCGGATCAGGACCCAGCTCTGTTGACCTGATGCACGACATAGTTTTAGAGATTGGAGAGATAATATTTCATGGCATCAGGATCAAACCAGGAAGAACCACAGGACTTGGATTAGTCGAACAAAAGCCTATTTTCATGCTTTCTGGACTTCCTGTGGCTGCCCTTGTTGCATTTGACAACATTGTTCGTCCTGCACTTGCGACATGGTTTGGGATACAATTCGCGTCTGGTAGAGAAGTCAAGGCAATTCTCACAAGATCAATTTACAACAATGATGGCGTAATGATGTTTGTCAGAGTTAAGCTGTTTCAAGAAAACGGCAGGACTTATGCGGATCCATTAAGGACGACTGGCTCAGGGGTGATAAGCTCTGTAATACGTGCAAATGGATATCTTGTTGTTAGAGACAACCTTGAGGGTTATAAAGATGGAGACGAGGTTAAGGTAAAATTAATAGGTGATTATAATGAAAATATTCCATAATTTAGTTAGTTCTAACGAAGCCGTCGACATGATTTCTTCTGAGATTGCCGAACACCTAAAGGAAAAGGAGCTAAATACAGGGGAAGCCCTTGGATACGCGTCATCGAGGGATGTGTTCTCAAGATACGATGTCCCATCGTTTGACAGGTCTGAGGTAGACGGTTATGCTGTATTTCATGAGGACGTGGAGGGAGCTGAGGAAGATAGCCCGAAGAAGCTGATACTTCAATCACATATAATGGCGGGTGATTCTTCCGCGCCAGAACTTATTCATGGAAAGTGCATATACATAGCTACAGGCGCAATAATTCCGAGGGGCTGCGATGCTGTAGTGATGATAGAAGACACCAGAGAAACCAAGGAAGGTATAGAAATCTATAGATCAGTATATCCCGGAGAAAATATCTCATTCGCAGGCACGGATATTTCAATGGGTGCGCTAATCCTGCCGGCAAAAGTAATTATCACCCCTGAGAGAATTGGAACCCTCGCTGCATCCGGAATTTCATCAGTCTGGGT
>JAKAYB010000143.1 GCA_021826925.1 Thermoplasmata archaeon
ATTAATAAACTTCACCTTCTTAATTTTCCTATTCCTTATGGGCACATAGTAATCAAAGCTGTCCAGTACGATCCTAAGCATGGATGAGAAAAGAAACGGCGTGGGGCCGCCTGACACAACAAGAGTGTCATCATCCCTAGTGAAGCTTGTTGACAGCTTATACTTCTTGCCAAGCAGTGAATACACCGCATATCCTGTTATGATCTTCATGTTTGAGGCAGGAAGAAGAGGAATATTTGCATTGAATGCTAAGAATTCATCTCCCCTGGACCTCCTGAAAGAATATGATAATATTATAGGCGAACTAGCACCTTCAAGAACACCAGACATTCAATCACTTAAAGCGCAACCATAGTAATTAAGGTAACATAAACCTCTTCGGGCACATTACTATCAAACAAGTTCGCAATCACAATAACAAATTAGAATAAGCCGATAAAAACATTTAAATATAGACCGAAGATGAAAGTCCATGGAAGAAAACAAATCATCTGTTTACACAGATGCCGCCAAAAATTGGATATCTTCACAGACTGGAATCCAGACGGCGTCAATGAATGTCTTCAGATTTGAAAAAAGTGGTGAAAACTACATTGTTGGCATTGAGACGTACTCGTCTGGAAAAACCGTAAAATATTCTGTCGTTGTAGGTAACGATGGCAACGTTATTAGTCACAAAGAGCTGAAAAATGCACCTGCAGGTGGCTCTGCGAGTACCCTCCTTATGGTAGCAATGGTGTTTTCAATTATTATAGAAGTTGTATTCATTGCCGAGTTTATTTTAGGCATAATGACGTACACCGCTGCTCTCTCGCTTTATGCAAGCGTACCTCCAAACGCAAAGCCTTTTCTTGGCATTCTCCTAGTCGTTCCAATAATATATATCATATTTTTCGTGATAGGAATATACTGCCTAATACGTATAATACACATTAGGAACTTGTATAATTCTGGTCAGTATCAAGAGGCTTACGATTCCAATTCGGTCTTATTTGGGATTTTGGCGCTGATATTTAATGGTTTCATTCCTGGCTTGCTGATGCTAATAGCAAGAAGCTCAATGAAGCCTAGTGAAAATTAGACCGTACTAAAGGTATGGTATATTTTCAATTTTTTTATTTTCCGAATGGTTTTCCATCTCTCATGGATATTTTTCTGCACTGGAAACAAGTGATGAATTGGAAACTCTAACAAGACTATTTGTGTTATGTTGATAATTTTATATAGTGTTTGTATCTAACAGCAGATATTAAGAGATTGCCACTAGTTACTAATTTGTTTACAATTTTTCATATTGAAGTTTTTACTAGCACGATGCCCTAATATATGAGCCTGCCCTATTTAATAGAACATTGAATTATTCAGTTAAAAATGATGGCGAACAGAACAACTACAGATTATATCCCGTCGCTTATATTCATAGAGACGACGAAAGCGTGCGAGTATACATGCAGACACTGCAGAGCTGAATCCCAAACCACTCCTGCCCCTGACCAACTCACCCTACGAGAAATTGAGGACTTACTGGACCAGATAAAGGAATTATCACAAAGTCCCCCGGAAGTTGTTCTCACTGGAGGAGATCTGCTTCTAAGAAAAGATATTAGAGATGTCATAGCTTATACTCATGAGCTTAACATTCCTTTTTCAATCAGCCCGGCCGCTTCTCCCCTTCTAGATGATGAGTTCATCGATTTTATAATCGACAACGGGGTTAAGGCAGTATCGCTTAGTATAGACGGTACGGAAGATGGAACTCATGATTGGTTGAGAAGAATTCCAGGAAGTTTTAACTTGACTCTTACTTTGCTTATGCGCATGAAAAAGCGTGGGGTCAACGTTCAGGTAAATACGACTGTAATGAGGAGAAACGTTAACGAGCTCCCAGTACTTGCTTCCCTTGTTAAGGATATTGGTTTATCGGCTTGGGAGGTTTTTTTTCTGATTAAGACAGGAAGAGGCATCAGGTTATTAGATATCACACCAGAACAGTATATGCAGATAAATCACTGGTTGTCTGATCTCTCAGATTATGGGCTAAATGTAAGAACAGTTGAAGGCCCGCTCAAAAGAGTTGTACCGCAAATTAAAGAGATCTCCCCGGACATACTTAGCGGTGAACTGTACTCTAAGTTGAGCAAGGAAACCAGACTGAGTAAGAATACCGTAAAAGATTCTAGAACCATTGCTCGTTCGACTGGTAATCCGCATCACTATTTTCGGGGCACCCTGTTTATAGGGCAAAATGGAATAGTTTACCCATCGGGATTGTTTACATTCAGTCTTGGAAACATACGGAAGGAAAAACTCAAAACAATCATTTCAAAAAACACTGACTTACTTGATCCACGTCATTCTGGGCTCATCAAGGGGAAGTGCGGTTCGTGTGAGTTTCTAGAAAGCTGTGGGGGATCAAGGGCAAGAGCCCTCGCATACACTGGTGATCCTTTTGCCGCAGATCCTGCATGTCTATATATTCCCGTGAAATACAACAGCGAGGTGGAACAACGCCAACACTAGATTGTGCTCTTCAGCCGTCACAGGTTGAGAAGAAGGACAGAAAAATTGGTATTGCCATAGCCCTGATCGCCATAGTTTTTATTTTCAAGGCGTTCTTCCGTCGCAGAGAGTCTCCTCGAAAATCTGAAGTTAAACATAATGTACGGCATGAGAGTGGCTCCGCGTTGCCAAGAAAATAGTTAAGTGGTTTTTTACTCGTGTTCTAAACAGCCGGTAGGAATTGATTACCGTGCGAATGTAAGCCTTTTGACGATACTTCATAAAGAATGATTCTCACCTTTTTTAACCCTATCTTTATAACTTTTTGGTAATATGTCACTAGGTCATGTTTGACCTCTACTGTTTTTCCCAATTTTAACTGATTCTCTTCACACTAATCTGCAACCACAACGTTTATATGTGTATTACCTATTAGGTAATATTGCAACTTGAACCATGGATGCA
>JAKAYB010000046.1 GCA_021826925.1 Thermoplasmata archaeon
CTTAGGATGATCAATATTTGTTCTGTCCATTTCATTCATTTTCTTCAAAACCCATTTCGCACGGAGGCATCATTCACCGTGGTCTATGCCGATATCAACTATGACATTAGAAGTTGTTCTTTCTCTTTTCTCCACAACGTACGTATTCAATACTGTTACTGTTGATAGCCACATTATCGGAAGGAAGACCAGCCAAACTGAGATACTGAAGAAGAATTGCTCTATCAAACCAAACACCGGCCAGACCGTGTAAGATGTGACTACTGAGAAAAAGAATATGACCATAGCGAAAAGTGTGAACATCATCGGGATGTATTCAATAATGACCTTCCTGAATCCACTGTTGGAGAAAACGTAAGCAATACCGAAGACTACGCCAGAAAGGAATGAACTGATATTCATTAGTGCAAATATACCAGGAAAGACCACAGCCTTAGCAACTAAATACGGAATAAACCAAACAAACATGGCCACCGTGCCTACTGCGAGAAGGGATACGGTTAGAAAATTCCAATCTCTCCCTTTCACGGTCAGCAACTCAAGCAGCAGGATCGTGAAGAATGTACCTCCTAAGAGCATTAGGAAATTTATCGAACCATAAAAATAAAGCGTGTTTTGAAGACCATAATATATACCAATAATTTCCACCACTGGTATCGCGAGAAGAAAAATAGATGTAGTTAAGATAAAGATGCTCCTTCTCTTAATTGGCCACAATGACTGAAGAATACGGGAAGGCCTGGAAGGCAGGAATCGCCTTCTCAATAGGAAATTTGTTATGCCAGCCAAAACAACACTTTCCAGTATTAATGGCAGGGCGAGGAAACTTAGAAGAAGAGTCACGATGGAGGGAAAGGCAGCAACCAGGGATTCACATTGGCAACTGACAACTGAAACCGCTTGCGTGAGATGGCCACCAAGAACAGATTTGGCATGCCTTCCAACGTAACGAAATATCAGAACATAATTCTCGACTAAAAGCGCAGATAGAAGAGAAAACAGTAGAATGGTCTGCGGACTAATGGTTACTACGAAATATTTGGAAAAAAATACAAGCCCATTCTGAAACATGAATGTAACCCCACCTGGAAGAACATCGTCATAAACTGAACCAACTAGAATACCAATATTCTCAGGCACAAAATTCTCTCTTAAGAGTGTTGCAAGGAACATCATTATTATGAATACTATTGATGACGCAAGAAATTTCTTGGACGACGCCCCCCTGATCCCAAAACGGAGGAAAAATCCGTAGAAACTTATCAATACAGCTATAAGAAATATCAAGAATAGATTCAAGATTGGAAAAACGAAAAATGCTACGAGCAAGTAGAATAAAGTAATGAACATCTTTAGATACATTGCTATTGTCTCATTTTTAACAACAGGCCACAGTGCCTCTAAAAATAACAGTACTATAACCCCTATTAACACAGGCAACGTTACATCAGTATCTATCAGAATCTGCCCTTCAGATATGCCCAAAGCAAAAGCTACAAAGAAGGAAACGAAGGAACCCGCAGAAAGCACATAACTTTTGATCAGTGAATTCATCGTACTATACTTACCAAGGATATAGAAATCAAGAGTATTAATAGATAGAAGTTTGTAAAACCAAATGATTTTTTAAAGAAATTCACACTCACGGGAGAAATCAACGGTTTTACTGCAGTATATATAATAATGCCCCCCATCACCACAGAGAATCCATAATACAGAATCCCCACATTAATTGAATGAACGGCAAGCGGAATTAAGCTGTACACAACAAGAACCATGCTACTCAGAAGAACATAAAATTCGCTTTTAGTTCTGGATACAACCGCAGGAAGCATAGGAACATTAGCCTTCTTATAATCTTCAGCGTGAGATGTTGCAAGATTCCAGAAATGCGTGGGTGTCCAGAGAAATACCAAGAAAGCGATAAAGTACGCCGTTATTGATAATGAATCCGACAGCGTTGACCAACCTGCTAAAGCTGGAAAACTTCCTGCTATGCCGCCCAAAACTATATTCCAGGATGTTCTTCTTTTTAAAACAATAGTATAAAGGACCACATATGCCAGAAAACCACCGAATATCAAAAGAGCAGTTAGCAAATTTATGAAAATATAGCTTATTATAAAAGAGACACTAACCATTAAGGCAGCAAGAACAGAAAATTGCTTCAAGTTGGAATCATTGATAAGCTTCCACCTGTATGCGGTCCTTTCCATCTTTGTGTCTATATCTCTGTCATAAACATTATTAAATAATCCTGCGGACATCGATGCCAATGTGCCCGATATGAGCAGTGGTGCCACCAATACTAGATTTGCGGAAAATAGAGGGTTTGAAAAAAAAGCGGCAACGGCCACAAGATCAACAAGAAGAGTGATCTCTACTTTAAATAATTTAAAGAAATCTTTTGTGTCCACCTACATCACTTTCTTTCTCATCCGGCAACAACAATGATACCAAACATTGTCGTCGGATGGACAGTGCACCAATACGTATAAATTCCACCCTTCAAAAAGGGATACGTCGCATGAACTGTCTGACCGGTATTTAGACCCGTAAGCAAATTCGTCCCGATGATTGTATAACTTGGGCTCTTCTCCCACGTCAACGGAGACGTTGCGATTGTTGAATTTATTTTATCAAATAATGCAACAGAATAAGCACCGTCGTAAGCAATAGTGAGTGTATGTGGAGCATTATCCTCCTCTGTTACATTCCAGTGTACCAAGGTTGTAACATTGTAATAAAGGGTAGGATTAATTTTACCATGGTTGTAATCCCACCCATTTGCATCAGCCCATAAATGGGTATAAGCTGTGTGGTTAGTCTTTGCGTGTGGTGGCGGTGTCAAAGATGAGGATGCAGCTATATGTGACACACCTATATATCCAAACGATAGAGCTACGACAACTATAACTATCACAGTAAAACCTATACCCGCATTCTTAAAAGTCATTATACACCAGAACCTCCTTCTTCTTTGGCTGCAATCGGACCAAGATCACTTGATTCAATTGGATCATTTGTTTCAGTCCTATACTCCAGAATATTTGATGGATCTACTGTAGGAACTGTAGACCAACTCTTAGCAATATTATACAGGAATATAAGCTGGCCTATACCAATTATTACACCACCCAAAATAGCGCTGTCCTGATATGGCTGGAATTGTGGAAAATATCCTGCCACGGCTCTCGGCATACCTATAAAACCTCCAACTTCCCATGAAACAGACATAAGAAAAGACCCGACGGCTGTAAAATAGAAATGCCATCTGGCCAAGCGTGTATCGTACGTCCTACCGTGAGAGAATGTTGGATAGAGGAGATAGAATATAGCCATGAAAACTCCAAGAGTTACACCTACAAATATAAAGTGAAAGTGCCCTGTAACAAAATATGTCCCATGGGCAATTTCATTAACAGACTGGTTTGCCAGCATTACACCCGCGACTCCACCAAGCGTGAAATCCAAAATAGCGTTAAGGACAAATAGCATGGGCGTTGTTATTCGTATCTTCTTGGCAGTCCATAAAGTTGCGATCATGTTGAATATAGTTATAGCAGACGGAATCGCGACAAAAAACGAAGAGGTAGTGAAAAACAGTACCCAATCTATGCCGAGACCAGAATTCAGCAGATGGTGCCCCCAAACAAGTTCACTCAATATCATCAGAAGACCGAGGGAAAAAACACCAGAGGAATAGCTGTACATAGGCCTTTTTGTGAACCTGGTTATTACATCATACATCAGACCAAACGCAGGAAGCACCGCGAGATAAACCACTGGATGCCCCCAGAACCAGAATATAACAGCAAATGTCAATGGATCCTTTAAAAAGAATATCGGGTTAAAAACGTCATAGAACAACATGGCTACTCCAACCATCAATGGCAGGGCGGAGCTTATCAGCATTATTGCGGTGAAAACCATGGCCCAAGCAAATATTGGCATCTTGCTGAGCGGGATATCATCAGATCTATCTATGAGTATAATCCTCAACACAATAATGGATGCCATCAATACGCCGATAAAGATAAGTTCTACTGCAAAAATGCCAACCGAATTATACAGTCCAGCACCGTAAGTTTGCATTTGAAGAGAGAGTGGTGGGTACATGTACCACCTCATACTGGACTGAGATATGAAGAACAAAACACCTCCAAGAAGCCATACCCAATATGCGAAGGAAGAGTACCTTCCAAGATCGTCTCTCTTTAAGCGTAGCTCGGTAGGCAAAAGATAGTACGCTAGGCCTATAGCGGAGCCCAGAGCAAACATGTAAATCATTAAGACGGCATGTTGGGTTAGTAAGACATTGTAAACAATGGGGGTGATTATGGTGGGGTTTGGATCGACCAAACTGATCCTCATAAAAACACCGATCGCGCCGGCAAGGAAGAGAAACAACAAAGACGTGAAAATATATCGAAGACCTATACTTTTTGCGTCATTTGCGGATAGTACTGACCAACTAAGATATCGCGGTTTTCCCCACGTCTGATCCCTTATAAACACATCTTTATCCTGATAGCCACTCTTTTCTGCAACCTCAGCAACCACACTTCCCTTAGTAGCAACAAGATAATAAATGAGAAAGACCAATATTGCAACGGCAGAAAGAACAACGCCAGAGATTATTAGAAGAGACTCTGTTGACATCCTAACTCAAGACCTCCATTGTTCCACGCATAAGATAATGATCCTCACCGCAATATTCTACACATTCGAATATGTAACTACCTACTTTGTTAACAGAGAAGCTTACCTGATTCGGATGCCCAGGTACCGCATACACCTGCAAACCTAAAGCTGGGATCAGCAGGTCATGTATCACGTCTTTGCTGATCACCTGAAATGTGTATTCAGTATTAACATGGACCCATAACACGTCTGTGCTGCTTGTCCCATTTGGATATGTGAATTGCCAAGCCCACTGATATCCTGTAACGTTAATAACTGTGGAGCCAGCTGGAACCGTAGATGGATCCTTAGCCGTAGCTATGTTAGATTCATGCCCTAGGACATATACTATGTTAAGACCCGCGGCAGCCATTAGCACCACCAACACAACAACGACATAAAGCAGCTCAGTTCTTGTTTTGGAATTCATCTAAAATCGTCACCTTCATCATTCTTTACTCCAAATTTTACTACCGGATACATCATGAATAATATCGTAAATGCCATGGCTGCGATCCCAGTAGCAATGATTGGTTGTGCCTCCTGGCTTGCAGGAACCCCAGGGACACCAATGAAATGCAAAGAAAAAAGAAATCCTAGAATGAAATATGCAACAATTCCGATTACTATGGATATTATTAAGAAGGAAGTTATCAATTTTTCAATGTTTTGCATTATGTCTTGATCAAAGACGTTTATTTAAACCTTTTTTCCAATTTACGTAAAAACCCATTATTTTACCGCTTCTATTAATTAAAAGGTATACCATTTGTAAAATAAAAGTTATTGACATTCGGGCATAGAAGGCTATAAGAGAATCAACCTATACTCCTGTATGATTGAGTTTCGCTCAATATGGGACATTGGAGGGGCAGTGGGATTTGACTGCAGGTTTGGATCTGCTTGACATTGACAAGGAGAATTAGGGAATCTACAGGATCTTTTCGAAATTACAGTAAATATGTACACTATCAAAAAATTAAGAAAAAGACGTGCATAACATGCCAATTCAGTTATGCCATTGGGATCCTCCTGATGGGAGAATATCTTTCTTCCATATTGGGGCCCTTTCTTTTATTGTGTTGATCACATATTCACAAGCAAGAAATGCCTCTTTCCTATGCTCCGAACTGACACATATTGCAATGGAATCCTCACCCAAGCCTATTTCTCCGATACGATGTATCACATTTACATCAAGAATTTTGTATCTATTAATTGCATCATCTATTATAGTCCGAATCAGTTTGGTAGCCATTTCCGAATAGCTTTCATAAAAAAGTGATTTGACCTCTGTTGAACCGGTAAATTTTCTGACCGTACCTTGAAAAGTTACGATTGCACCAGCCTCTTCACTCCTAGTTTTTTCTATTAATTCTTCGACGTTTATTTTATTCTTTTGAATTGTAACATCCATGAATATTGATTGCTTACATGAATAAATTTATTCTTGAAGCACGATTACCACTTAGCGCTGGCATGCGCTCGAATAACGAATTCCATGTTTTGTAAAATTCATGTTTTAAACCACTCATTATTTTGACCATAATTTTTATGACAAAAGGTTTAATTATCATTTTAAGATCGAGACTTTGAGATGTTAATGTGAAAGAATCGAACAATATCGTTGTCCAAATAGATGGAAATGATTACTCATTCGAAACCCCGGATACAGTTCTCAACAAATTGCTTGAATTAGGTTACGATATCCCCCATATTTGTTATCAACCTAACCTTGGCCCCTTACAATCCTGTGATTCATGTCTTGTCAACATTAATGGAAAGGTCGTAAGATCTTGCTCAACACAAATACAGGACCGCGATTCCATTGATGTTTCATCAAGCAGTATCAATGATCTTCGCACAGAAGCTGTACAGTTAATATTACACAATCATGAACTTTACTGCACTGTCTGTGAAAACAATAATGGCGATTGCGCCCTCCACAATGCTGTTCACGATCTGGACATCACAGTTCAGAAATATCCGTTCGAACCAAAACCATACGATTATGATGATTCAAACCCTTTCTATGCCTATGACCCAAGCCAGTGTATACTTTGTGGACGCTGTGTTGAGGCATGCCAGGATATACAGGTCAATGAAACACTCTCGATAGACTGGTCCCTACCCAGACCAAGAGTCATTTGGGATAAAGGCGTGCCAGCTAATGAATCGTCATGCGTATCTTGCGGGCACTGTGTTACTGTATGTCCTGTTAACGCATTAATGGAAAAGAGCATGTTGCGTAAGGCAGGGTACCTAACTAATATTGATAGAAGCACAAGAAAATCCATGGTTGACGCTGTAAAGTCCGTTGAACATGAATTAACGATGGCACCCGTAATGGCAATCAGTAATGCAGAATCGAAATTACGAAAATTCCAGATCAAAAAGACAAAGACTGTCTGCGTCTATTGTGGTGTGGGTTGCTCTTTTGAAATATGGACAAAAGGACGAGATATATTAAAAGTACAGCCTCAACCAGAATCTCCCGCCAATGGTATTTCTACTTGTATTAAGGGAAAATTTGGATGGGATTTTGTTAACAGCAAGGATCGCCTGAGAAATCCATTGATACGAAATGGAAATGGATTCAGGGAAGCTTCCTGGGACGAGGCAATGAACACGGTAGCAAAAGGTCTCTTGAACATAAAGAGCAAGTACGGCGGGGATGCAATTGAATTCATCGCCTCATCAAAAGGCACGAATGAAGAGGCCTATATGGTTCAGAAACTTGCCAGGCAGCTATTTGGAACAAATAATGTAGATAATAGTTCCAGATTCTGCCAGGCCCCAGCCACGACTGGGCTCTGGAGAACCGTTGGCTACGGGGGAGATTCTGGTTCCATCCAGGACATCTACATGGCGGATCTCGTGATCGCCGTCGGAACAAATACTGCAGAATCGCACCCAGTACTTGCCACTAGGGTTAAAAGAGCACACAAACTTAACGGCCAGAAACTAATTGTTGCTGATCTCAGGATGCATGAGATGGCCAGGAGGGCAGATATTTTCCTACACCCGAAACCCGGAACGGATATAGTATGGCTTAGTGCAGTTACTAAATACATTCTCGACCAAGGATGGGAAGATCGGGAGTTCCTGAGTGAAAGAGTCAACGGATTAGAGGAATACAGAAGAAGCCTTGAAAAATTTACACTCGATTTCGCTGCTGAGACTTCTGGCATAGATCAAGAAACCCTGAAGAGTGTTGCAGAAATGATTCATAAATCGAAGAGAGTATGCGCTCTCTGGGCAATGGGCGTTACTCAGCATCAGATGGGGAGCGACACATCCACTGCGATCTCCAATTTACTTCTCGTTACTGGAAACTATGGAAGGCGCGGTACTGGAGCTTATCCTTTGAGGGGGCATAATAATGTGCAGGGGACAAGCGACTTTGGAGCAATGTCAGCCTATCTCCCTGGTTACCAGAGCATAAAGGACACAGATGTAAGAGAAAAATTTGAGAAGGCGTGGCACGTTAAAATTAATCCAAACGTAGGCTACGACAACAATACATGCCTGGAGGCTATGGAGTATGGAAAAATAAAGGCTATGTACGTTATCGGAGAAGAGCTTGTGGAAACCGGTTCCGATTCTGCTTATATAAGGGAAAAACTTTCAAACCTCGAGTTCCTGGTGGTTCAGGACATGTTCCTGTCAGAAACTGCCAAATATGCTGATGTCGTTTTGCCGGCGTGCGCTAGCCTTGAAAAAGAAGGCACTTTTACGAACACGGAGAGAAGAATCCAGAGAATATACAAGGCCATGGACCCATTAGGGAACTCTAGATCAGATTTCGCTATATTGAAAGATCTTGCTAACAAACTTGGAGCAAACTGGAGCTACAAGTCACCTGCAGAGGTAATGGAAGAAGCCGCCTCACTTACACCTATGTTTTCAGGCGTTAGATATGAAAAGATTGAAGGATTCAAGAGCCTTCAGTGGCCTGTTTCGCAGGATGGGACGGATTCACCATTTCTTTACGAAAAGTCATTTGCTTTTCCTGATGGGAGAGCGCGTCTCTTCCGCGTATCGTATACACAGCCACTTACGACCACAAAGACCTATGATTTACAGTTGAATAATGGAAGGTTATTGGAACACTTCCATGAAGGAAATGAAACCTATAAGACAGAGGGTATCAGAGAGAAGGTTCCAGGCACTTTTGTAGAAATATCCCCAACACTCGCAACGGATAGAGACATTTCGAACAGTGATCTAATTAAGATAACTTCTAAATGGGGATCCATAATAGTGCCTGCATTAGTGACCGAGAGAGTTTCTGGGAACGAACTCTATCTTCCTATGAATGGACAGGGAGAACGTGGCATTAACAATCTTACTGGTCGTATCATGGACCCAACCAGTCATACACCAGCATATAAGGAACTTCCGGTTAGGATTAAAAAGGTTAACAATGGAGATGGAAATTCTCCACTGCCAAAAGGCAATCCTAGGTTCTATTCAGCCAATCCGCAAAAAGGAATTATGATTGAAAATAAATGGAAAAGAAAGGACTACGTAAAACTAGTGACGGAGTGAAGAAAATGGCAAAAAGTATAGAAATGGTGGAAAAGATTGACGAAATGGACAATTTGATTGAACTAACAGGCTTGGTATCTGAGCATTTTGGACAGATAAAGGAGATGATATCGCTGATTGACGTCGTTGAAAAATCAGGGATTTTAACGTTGCTGAAAGCTGTGCTGTCTGACCCGGACGCGATCCTGTCTGTTATCTCCAGTGAGATGCTCAGGGAATCAAACGTTAGATTTTTAAGAAATTCCTCATCTTTAGTTGCACTTCTTTCGCATATTGATCCGGACAAATTGGACAGCATTTCGAGAAACGTTACCGCATCGATCAACAGTCTGGGTGAGGCAGCTAAAGGAGAAAACATAGGGATTCTCACAATTATGCAGATGATGAAGGATCCTGATATCGCAGAGGGGATTAGATTGATGTTTGGTATTTTGAAGGGGATTGGATCAGCCGGAAAAAAATGAATTCCGAATACATTCCTAGATACCATGGTAAATCTGCAACGATGAGTGTTTCTCTTTCAATTGTTAGAGATCATAAACTTCTGACCCGCAATACAGACAGGGTTGCTATAGAGGAACCTTTGCAGATCATGGTTTCTTATAACGGCTCCAAAGCAAAGAACTATGCAATTATAATGCGGACACCGACGATGGATAAATTTTTGGGTACTGGTTTCCTCTTTTCTGAAGGTGTCATAAGAAACCGGGAAGATATAATCTCGGTGCGTGGCCTAAGCGACTATGAGATCGCCGCAGATAATACAATAGGGTTTGATCTTAAGCATGAATTCAAAGGTGCACATAAAAGAAACTTTGTGGTGAATTCAAGTTGCGGTGTGTGCGGAAAGAACAGTATTGATGATATTTTTTTGAGAGTTGGAAAATTAAACAGATCAAGTTTGCGCGCTAGTTCAAAGCTTATCACCGAACTGCCAAAGATGCTGGTTCAACATCAGAAAGTCTTTGAAGAAACAGGAGGCGTTCATGCCGCTGCAATATTTGATGAGGATGGGAAAATTATCACTTCAGCTGAGGACGTAGGAAGACATAACGCCGTGGATAAAGTTATAGGGTATATGCTGTGGAATAACCTCATACCAGCCCGGAACTTCATTATGCAGGTCAGCGGAAGAGCAGGTTTCGAAATTGTTCAAAAGGCAGCAATTGCCGGGATACCTGTAATCAGCTCCGTCTCCGCACCGTCCAGCCTGTCTATAGAAACCGCTGACGCGCTAGGTATTACTCTTATCTGCTTCGTGCGTGAAAATGGATTCAACGTTTACACCCATCAAGAAAGAGTAATTCTTGAATAGGTTTTATCCGCCACTTACCATTGGAAATATTGCAATCTCGTCACCGTTCTTGAGAATTGCGGATTTATCTGTGTATTCCTTGTTTAGAGCCACAAGAAAGTCTTTGGATCTGGACACTAATTCTTTGTGCTTTTGATTGAGGATATCAATAGCGTCTGCAACCTTCCAGCCATCTCTGATTTCAAGGTATTCTTCCGAGATACCAAGATTATCCCTGATTGATCCAAAGTACTTTATCACTATTTTTGAGTTCATCCTCTTCCTTCCAGTATGGTTCCCTTTTCATCACAGCTTTCCTGAATATGTTGTCGAGTAGATCGTTGTCAGAATTGCTCCGGATTCCGGAAATAATATCGGTATAGTTATCGTCTCTCATAAGGCATGGCTTTAGTGCCCCTGTCGACGTAAGTCTTATTCTGGTGCAGTGCTTGCAGAACTCGTAATTATGCATGGGCTTTACGAGTTCGACCACAGCTTTCTTCCCATTAATGTCAATTGTGTACCTGGGCCGTAAATGAAGGCTGTTATACTCGATCTTCTCTGCATTTCCTTTGAGATACGTTTCTATACTGTCTAGAGAGACGTGATACTTCAAATACTCCTCAGAATTCTCGTTTTCACGAACTGTTTCAAATTCGATCAGTTGCAATATAACTCCTTCGTTGGATGACAGTTCGATCATTCGAGGGATCTGATCTATGTTTACATCTTTCAGGACCACGAAATTTAATTTTATGGGATTAAAACCGGCTGATTTAGCCGCCCTAATACCGTTCACAACCTTATCGATAGCATCGACACCTGTTATGAACTGAAAACCTTCACGGTCAATGGAATGCATAGATATGTTTACTCTATCAAGTCCAGCCTCCCTAAGTTTCTGAGCGAGCGCTGGTAACCTGATCCCGTTTGTTGTCATTGAGATATTTCCTGAAATGTGCTTCCTCGTTCGCTTGATTATATCTAGAATATCGCGCCTTAAGGTAGGTTCTCCTCCGGTAAACTTTATCTTATTAACACCATGTCTTGCAGCAACTTCCACGACGCGCTCTATCTCTTCAGGAGAAAGCGTCTCAGAATGTACACCGGTTCCCTCCATGTGGCAGAAAAAGCACTTAAAATTACAGGTCGTATTTACCTGTATTCTCATGCTTGTAACTGGACGACCATATGAATCTCTGATCGGGTACATTAAGTTATAATGATAATCTATTAATTAAACATTATCTAGTTTGAATCACTATTTGGGCACAAATGATAAATTCTGAGGTTAGAGAGTACTGTCCTTAGAGGATTTTCCTAGGGGAAATAACCTGAAAAATATTTCCAGGATATCACGTGTATCACCCCTTATGTAATCGACGAAATCATTGGATCCGGATCTCCAGAGATCCTCGATCACCTCCCCCACTCCCCTTCCTTCTTTTATGACAAGATCCTTCTTCCTATCTAGTCTCAGGTCCGAGAATGCCTCATGCAT
>JAKAYB010000047.1 GCA_021826925.1 Thermoplasmata archaeon
ATTATTTCAGAATGAATCGACAAGTCTTACAGTCGTATAAACAGTTGTTTATTTTTGTAATTAAAAGAAGCAACAATATATGCTTAATATGGGTCTGTCAGTTGTTAACAGAGAAATGCAAATAACTTTGGAAAAATAACATTATATTTTTATTGGTAAACCCCTGTCTTATTGAGTGTTATGTTTAAATTTGTAGGAGGAAAAATGTTTAGTATTAGGGTTAAATAAATTAGAAAGGAGTAAAAGTGATTAGACAGAGGTATGAGGTACAAAATGAGAGATTTCATAAAAAATCATAAGCGCGTTTTCATACTTGGTGTCTCATTAATCGTTGTAATAATCTTGATAAGTTCCATTACTTTATACGAATTTTTTTATATACCTCCTTATAAGAGTGTGACCGTTCCTAGAAACGTAAGTCTTGTCCTTAACGAATCCGTAATGCAGTATGGTCTCGCAGATAGGCAAACAGGCATTGGCTGTTATCCTGTGACAGTTAGATCCACTACAGAAATACTGGTTGGTGCGCAATCACGTTTAACACTCACTGCGAAGGGGGCAGTCGCCGTATCTTCTTGGGGGAATTTCCCGATGTCAAATTATTCATACGCCGATCAAGGTTGGGTGCCGTCATCTCTGTCTAGTTCGCGAATTGCAAATTCATCTATGGCTTTTTACTTTGGTTGTCTGATTTTCTCGGGCGAGATAAATAGCAGGTTACATCCCAGCGGGGTCGGGCTCTCCCTGCGAGACAATATTCAGTCCCAGGTCCATAATTCAAGTATCGTCTCTATGCCTGCTTATGCAAGTTTTGGTCCTGTATGTGACGTTACTAATGTCTCTGTGCCCAACGGAAAAGATTATTTTTCTGTTCCATACGGTAGAATACAATTCCCTCAGAGTTACGTAAGCGAGAATTTTTCTTTGTCTCATGTAACTTATTTTGATTTCTCGAATAATTATTATCATTTCCAGATCAATGAGTTATTCAGCCTGATTTTTGCCGGAAACAGAACAGCCAGAAACACTCTTCAAAACGGTATTAGCTTCACTGGGTATCTCTATGGATTAGGGAAACCTGTAACTTCCACAATATCATTGTCCTTCACCTTCCCTCAATCCGTGTACGTTATTCCTTTTATTAACGGATCTAATTTTCCTCCACCATCAGTGCCTATCCATATAAAGGATCTACAAACAGGTTCCACTTACCTTATTGATGGCAAGCTGTTCCTGGCAAAACCTAATACGGAGTACAATGTATCGTTCAGTTACAAAGGAAAGGAATATTCATCTCTGTTTACAACTCCAAGAGCTTGGTCAATTGGTATATTGAATATTTACCTTAATTCAACAGGCGCACAGATAAGCCCAATAAAATTTTAGCACTAAAATGCAGAGAGATTATTCTTAAATAGTAATCCAGAAAACTAAAAATTTAAAAAACTGTGCCTTAAAAAAGGTAAGAGTGTTTCCAGAGTTTATTTGCGCCTATCAAAAAACACGTTGATTATGCCCTTTCATGTTTAGAATTCCTAGCTTGTAAAACTCTCGAGTTCTTTTTGTTCTGGGTAAGCAACACCAGGTATGGGGGCAGGATATTCCGAGGTAAGGCAACCGAGGCATAACTCATTCTTTGACATACTTGTGCTTTCTACAAGACCGTCAATGGATACATACCTCAAGGAATCTGCACCTACGAGATCACGAATATCGTCTTCGGTTCTCCCGGTCGCCACGAATTGGTCTCTTGTCTTCATGTCAACACCAAAATAGCACGGGGCTATTATCGGCGGAGATCCTATCCTGACGTGGACTTCCTTTGCACCGGCTTTTTTAAGCAGTGAAACAATAAATTTCATGGTGTTTCCGCGAACAATGCTGTCATCAACCAGAACAACTCTCTTGTCCTTGATCTCAGAAGCAATGACGTTAAGTTTGATCCTGACTGCAGCTGCCCTCTTTTCCTGTGTAGGCATGATGAAAGTTCTGTCAGAGAATCTATTTTTGATCAATCCTTCACTATAAGGTATACCGGAGGCTATAGAATACCCCAATGCCTGTGCCCTTCCAGAATCTGGAACCGGAACAACTACGTCTGCATCTACAGGAAATTCCTCCGCAAGTTTCTTTCCTAGCCTTATACGAGTCTGAAAAACTTCTACATTATCGATAACGCTGTCAGGTCTTGCAAAGTAAACGTACTCGAACATGCAGTGTGCAGTAGTTTTTGACGTCACTCCAAGAATATGGAAAATCCCATTTGGCGTGAGCTCCACAAGCTCACCAGGACGAACGTCCCTTATCTTTTCAGCGCCCATTACATCGAGAGCACAACTCTCTGAAGCGACAATATACCCGTCTGGTGTTTTCCCAAGAATTAAAGGTCTTATTCCCAGCGGATCCCTGAGGGCAAAAAGTCTGCCATTGAATAAAAGGGCTACGGCGTAAGCACCCTTCATCTTCTCCATGGCTAATTTCGTGCCATTTGATATGCCGTATAAAGAAATGTTCCTTGCCAGTTCCATGAGAAGAACTTCGGTATCGGATGTGGTTGAAAAAGTCAGGCCCTGTTTCATGAGTTCCTCTCTCAATTTATCTGCATTGGTAATCTCACCATTATGAGAGACGGCAAAATAACCCGCTGAATTGGTTACTATGAACGGACCTGCATTCTCCATTGTCTTGGTTCCTGCTGTCGAATACCTCGTATGTCCTATGCCAACATTTCCATCAAGATGCATAATCTGATCAGGAGACAGGTTTGCAAAAACTTCGTTAACTAGACCCATGCCCTTCCTGACATTCATTATTCCGTTATTGAAAATTGCTATTCCTGCACTTTCCTGCCCTCTATGCTGCAATGTCCTGAGAATAGTAATCAATGAAGAATATGCCGAGGATTTTCCTAAATATCCAGCTACGGCACAATGATCATTTGGCTTTTGCCCATCTATAGCTTCTGATTCTGGCAGCTGGATATCCACAGTGAGAGCACCTCTTCTCTCTAATGTGATAACTATGATGACCACATCTTCTACAGGTGATGTGAACCTTCTTATTGTTCATTTTTCCCATTACGGCTGTTCCGTTGCTCATTTTACTCCCCTCTTACCGAATTTACAGGTGAAACATATATTACATTATCTCCTCTAACAAGTATTCTTGGATACATTCCATGATCCTGGCCGCCTATAGTTTCGGCAGCGTCTCTTATAACAAGATTCATGTAAACGTCATATCCTTCAAGAATGCCAGAGTACCCTCTGTTACCCCTCACATCTACTAGGACGCTACTATTCAGCGATCCGCGGAGTACATCCATGGGTTTTAGCGCACTTGAAACTGGTTTAGGCATAGATTTCAGCGCTTAATATAAAGAGCGTATTTAACATTATTGCAAAGCTAGGGCTGGTTAAAAAAATTGCCGACGAGGTGTAGCAGTCACCACTGAATCTCTTTTACATGGAAAGCTTGCGCGGAAGAAATCCAAAATGGCCAGGGGAAGGCATCATATTCCATGGTTCAAGTAGATATATATGTTAGATACTAATTTAGGTACCCTATCTACGGAAATAATAACTATTAGATGGCTATTAGCCCGTTAATAGAATAAATGGTGAAAAGATAATGAAGCTTCCTAAGGTTGTCATGGCGTACTGTCCTAAGTGCGGTAAACACACACCACACGACGTAGAACGAGTAAAGAAAGCGAAAGCGAGTGAAATGAAAGCTGGACAGAGAAGATTCAGGCGTGCTACTTCTGGATACGGTGGTTTTCCGAGACCTAAATTTGAAGGAAGAGAAAAACCTACAAAGAGAGTTCCTCTTCGATACAGATGCCAGGTGTGTAAAAAGGCCACAACCCCACCCGGGATAAGAGCAAAGAAATTCGAATTGGTGGAGGCGTGATATATGGAAGAAAGGAAATTTGTCAAACCGAAGAACATGAAGAATAAATTCATCAAGATAAAATGCAACGACTGTGGAAACGAGCAGATTACCTATTCCCGAATTACATCAGTCGTTGTATGCAACATCTGTGGGGCTACCCTGGCAAAGCCTACTGGTGGGGTTCTTGAGTTATATGCCAGTATAGTTCAAGATCAGACTGCTCAGGCGCAGTAGATCATAGGTGATAAGATGTCATCTGAACTTCCAAAAGTTGGTGATCTCGTTGTTGTCACTGTCTTAAACGTGAAGAACTTTGGAGCAGATGTTAAACTTGAAGAGTACCCGAAAGTGATGGGTTTTGTTCATATTGCCGAGGTTTCAACTGGATGGATTAAGCATATAAGGGACTATATTAGAGAAGGTCAGAGAACAGTCTGCAAGGTGCTGAATGTCGACTCAAACCGTGGGATTGTGGATTTATCGCTCAAGAGGGTGAACGATCATCAAAAAAGGGAGAAGATAACAGAGTGGAAGAACGATCAGAAATCAGAGAAGCTCCTTGAGCTTGTAGCTGCACAGCTCAAAAAATCTGTGGATGAATGTGAGAAAGAGTTTGCCAGCGATCTCAGGTCCCGCTACGCCACCCTGTATGACGCTTTCGAGGATGCTGCCGTTTCTGAGGAATGGTTGCCGGAAGTTAAGGCAAAATGGAAAACAACGTTTATCAAGATTGCGAAGGAAAATATAGTTCCGCCGGAAGTTGAGATCGGAGGGTATCTGGAAGTATACTCTATTGCGAGCAACGGAATAGAATCAATCAAAAAAACTCTGACTTCGGTAAATTCCCAAAACGTGAACATACAATACTCGGGCGCTCCAAAATACAGGATCTTTGTCACCGATAAAGATTATAAATCTGCAGAAGATACGTTAAAGAAGAGCGTTCAGAAAATACTTGACACAGCGAAAAAAAACAATGTGTCCGCTAAATTTATACGAGAATAAGTAGAGTTACATGAAATCCCTGATAAGAAAATGCAGTAAATGCGGAGTTTACACCCTCAAGCAAATGTGTCCAAAATGCGGGGGTCCTACAGAAGTAGCTCTTCCAGAAAGATACTCGCCAATAGACAGATTTGGAAAATACAGAATGAAGATGATGGAAGGTAATAGTAATGGAAAAAATAATAATAAACCAGCACAAGAAAATCAAGCTCAATGATCCCATCCTGATAGAGGGTTTGCCGGGCATTGGCAATGTCGGAAAAATAGCAGCGGAGTACGTAGTTGAGAAATTGAAAATGGAAAAATATGCCGACATATTCTCCGAATATCTACCTCCACAGGTATTCATGGACGATTCTGGCGTCGTCAGGCTTGTCAGCATGACCCTTTATTACAAAAAGATGCCTAAGGCGAAAGACTTGCTCGTTCTTGTAGGGGACTTTCAGGGAACCACACAGGAAGGGCAATATGAGTTATCATATTTTATACTTGAACTTGCGAAGAAGCTTAACGTGTCCATGATATACACACTTGGGGGCTATAGTATAGGGAAAATACCAGAGAATCCTCGAGTTCTGGGTGCAATTACAAACGAGAGCATGCTTAAGCCCCTCATGGCAGGGGGCGTAGTTTTTCCGAAAGGTGAACCCGGAGGAGGTATAGTTGGATCAGCTGGGCTCATCCTTGGCTTGGGCAAGGAACTTTTTGATCTTAAAGGCGCATGCTTAATGGGTGAAACATCTGGTTATTTCGCCGATCCAAAGGGTGCACGTGTCCTTGTGAAGGCACTGGTAAACTTGCTCAAGCTGAAAATCGATATAACCGATCTCGACGAGAGGAGCAAACAGATCGAACAGATAACGGAAAAAATGGAACAGGATCTGCAAAACAAACCTCAAAAGGACGATCTCGGTTACTTCGGATGATCGAATCTATTTCTTTTTTTACATTAAGTTTATCGTCCTCAAATTTAGTAAAATTTTCCTTCTTTATGAGCGCCTCGATCGATTTTTATGCTTTCAATAATGGAGGAATTATTGTAAAATTAAGATAGGAGAAATGTATCAGACTCAGCTCATATAACAAAATGATTAGGAACCATCAGTCATAGTATCGCTATTACCAGATGTGAAAGTACGAGCGCAGAATTCAAAGGAAAGATGGAATTTTATGCTATTTCAATTTCTGTCCGGAGGAGCTTTTTCCCTGAGCAATTTTATGAATGCCCTCATCCATTGGGGGTGGTCAGGCCACGCTCTGGCAGAAACGAGGTTTCCATCGACAACGGCAGCAGCATCCTTAAACGTTGCACCGGCCGCAGCTACATCTGGAGCGAGTGCAGGATAGGCTGCCGTAACTCTGCCTTTGAGTACTCCTGCACTGGCAAGGGCAAGAGGGGCATGGCATAATTCTGCTATAGGGGTGTTCTTTTCAAAGAAATGTCTCACGATCCTGTTGAAATCCGGATCATTTCTGATGTATTCAGGTGCCCTTCCTCCGGGAACAACCAGAGCAGCGTAATCTTCTGGTTTTACGTCCTTGAATGCAAGATCTGCGTTTACGAGATAACCTGGTTTTTCTGTGTATGTATCAAAACCGTCAACAAAATCATGCACCACGGTTTGAATGGCTTTCTTTTTGGGTGCAGCTATATCTACGTCGTATCCTTCTTCTTTAAGTCTCTGGTATGGATACATTACTTCCAACGATTCCCCTGCGTCTCCGGTAAGAATAAGTACTTTAGTCATTTTTCATCCCTGGATAATTATTTCTTGAACTTATTAGAACTTTATTGCCTCATGCCCAAAATATTGAAGGAAACTTTTTCGCTGCCCCTTGGATGCCTTTAAAAGAAATGCGGGTATGCGAATATTCAGTAAACCAAATTCCTCCATTCATCACTGCAGATTACGATGGTTTTATCTCGTTCACTATACGCGAGATTACACCAGGATCTTCAAGACCAGTCAGATCTCCTGTTACTTTGCCTTTCGTGATTATTTCACGAAGCAGTCTCCTCATAATCTTTCCGCTTCTTGTCTTCGGCATTTCAGGAATTATATACACGCTTTCAGGTCTTGCATAATTTCCTATTCTTCTCACAATCTCGTCCTGTACTCTTTTTCCAAGATTTGCACGTAAATTAGCATTGTTGCTCAAGGTTACAAATGCCACAGTCGACATACCTTTTATTTCATGATCAATGCCAACAACAGCGGCATCAGAAACTTCCTCTATGGACATTATAGCGTCCTCCATTTCCATTGTTGATATTCTATGTCCGGAAACGTTTATCACATCATCTGTCCTTCCAAGAACCCATATATGGCCGTATTTATCGCGTACGGCGGAATCATAAGTGCAGTAATTTCCGGGAAACACGGAGAGGTACTCTTTATGGTACCGTTGTGCATCCTTCCATACACTCCTTGCAAGCGTTGGAAACGGTTTCTTTATTATCAACGTACCTATCTTTTCGTCTCCAACTGATTTTCCTGTATCGTCAACTATATCGAATGCATGACCCGGAAGAGGGAGGCCGCATGAACCAGGTCTGGCACTGGTAACACCGACCAGCGAAGAAGTCCATGCGCTTCCCGTTTCTGTCTGTCCGTACGTGTTGTTTATTTCTATTTTTCCACGTCCAAAATCGTTAAAAACCCATTTCCACGTCTTTACATCAAGTGGTTCCCCCACAAGCGATATAAGCTTCAGGTTGCTTAGGTCATATCTTGAAGCGACATCTGAACCGTTTCTGGCAAGCATTCTCAGGAATGTCGGTGCAGTGAATAGCTTAGTGATTTTCAGTTCCTGCATAATCCTATAAAAATTGCCTATGTCAGGGAAATCCAGTGCTCCCTCGTATGCAACGACAGTTGCTCCGTGTGCAAGGCCACCAACCAGTTCAAATATAGGAAACGTTAACCAGCCTACGTCAGCTGTGCACCAGTAAACATCGTCCGGCCCGAGATCAAGAGCATACTTTACATTATGATAGGCCCCAACTAGAAAACCGATACCAGAGTGGACTACACCTTTGGGTTTTGCTGTTGTTCCTGAAGTGTATATTACAAAGCCCGGCGTGTTTGCTTCAATAGGAATAGGGTCGCTACAGCCTGTTATCTTTGACATAAAATCGTCGTAATATATGTCATTTTTACCCATCTTCAGGTCATGTTTTCCATCGCGTTTCACAACAATGACTCTCTTTACTGAAGGGACTTCACCGAGGATCGAGTCTAAAGTCTCCTTCAGGTTAATCTTTCGTCCACGGCGAACGGTACTATCCGCAGTTATGACAACCTTTGGATTTGTTTCTTTGATCCTATCCAGTAAGGCTTTGGCAGAAAACCCTGAAAATATTATGTTATAAATGGCACCTATTCTAAAACAGGCGTGAGCAGCTATGAACGTCTCTATCCTATTGGGAAGATAAATTGCAACAACGTCTCCCTCCTTTACCCCTTCCTCGATCAATCCCTTGGCGAACTTAGCAGTAAGTACCATCAGCTCGCTGTAGGTTACGGATTGGCGCAAACCATCCTCGCTTAGCCATATGATTGCAGTCTTTTGGGGATCTCTTTTTGCATGTCTGTCTATGCAGTTAAAACTTACATTTGTGTATCCATTGACGAAAAATTTGAATCCTCCAAGATCACCTTCTAATGGCGTACTCCATTGCTTGAACCATTCGAGCTCTGATGCTACGCTTGACCAGTATTCCCCTATATTATTCACGGATCTCTCATAAAGTGTTCTATAATCTTCCTCAGAATCCAATTGAATCCTGTTACTGTGCTTTCTTACAGGTTTGAAAAATTCCTCGCTGCTTATTAGTTCCTCAATTTCATTTTGCTCCGTATTTATCACCTAACCTGTGAATGAGTGAATAATACCTCAAGAACTTAAATTTAACTCTTGGCATTTCGATATTTCCAAATTATCGCGGCTTGAATTTCAAGTGTGCTTTAAAAAAATGGGAATTCATGTTGTTCTACAACAGACATTCCTCGAGTTCCCTTGCAGAATAACTTAGGTGCAGGAACTAGGAAACAAATTAACGAACAACGCGTTAGAACTTAAGACTTTGTAGAATAGGAATCATGAAGCAATACGATTTTGTGATTGTTTTCTGAGCATTTTATCTTTTGAATAGCGGAAGTGGAACAGGATCAGGAATGAAACTATGAAAATAACTCCTGCGATTATGGCTGGCAGAAGGAGATGCGCATATAAGTCGGAAATGCACTCATTTATTCCGGAAAAGAGGTAGAACACAATGGCCGGATAGCTGATGCCATGATCCAATTTTTGCAATGCAACAAAAACCAGAATTATCAATGCAGATGTGAAAAACCATCCGACAAAGTTCGTGAGTGGATCGCCAAAGTATTGCGTCTTTGATATCCAGATCCAAAGATGACCAGAAAATCTTGGATCAAGGGCCAGATCGGTGAACACCATAAGGAACGGCATTCCATATTTGCCACCTGCCATATATGCATAGAAACCAAGGGAAGCCCAGAGCAATGGTATAAACACTGGCAAAGGTCCCAGCATGGCACCAAGCTCGTTCGTGTAGTAATATCTTCCGAACGGAAATCCTGTATTAAGGCTCAGAAGTTCCATAGCAGATCCGATCACTGCGGCAACTATGAAGAACTTCGCAGAACTCTTCGCACCAATTATCAGAACGGAAGATATAGCGTAGGCGCCAATAAGTACGAATGAGGAAAAGGTTGTAGAAAACACATCGATCTGCCTTAAAAAAGGCAGTTGTCCAAGATATACGTAGCCGAGGTATATGAATGAGATTATCCATCCTGTATCTTTCCGATCCAATTTCAGCAATCTATCCGGTAAGTATCAGCAATAGTTAAATCATTTCTCCTCGCAATGAATTGCGAATCATGCGAGATTTCCCTCTCAGAATCGGCAAAATAATTTAAATGCGCAATCTATGGCGAATGGATGGTTTCACGCAAGGGAACAATTTCTGAATTCAGGGAAGCATCTATTTCTGAATTCTTCGAAAAAAACAGGCACATACTGGGATTCGATTCCCCGCAGAAATCTCTTTTCATGATAGTTAAGGAAGCGATGGACAATTCCCTTGATGCGTGCGAGGAGTATCAAATCCTTCCTGAAATTACGGTATCTATAACCAAGATTGGCGATGATGAATATTCTATAATGGTCGAAGACAACGGTCCTGGCATAGAAAGGAAGCATGTCCCTGACGTATTTGGCAGGCTTCTTTACGGATCCAGGTTTCACTCACTGAAGCAGTCGAGAGGACAGCAGGGCATCGGTATAACTGCTGCTATCCTATACGGGCAGATAACAACGGCGTCCCCGACCTACATAAAGACAAAAAGAGAAAGCGATGATGTCGCATACGAGTTCGAGCTCGGATTGGACGTCAAGCATAATGTTGCAGATCTCCATTATGAGAGACCGGTGATATGGAACGTCCCCCACGGAACACACGTTGCCATTAAGGCCAAGGGGAAGTACCAGACCGGAAAACAATCCATTTTTGAATACATAAAGGAAAGTGCTGTGGCCAATCCTAATGCAACATTCCACTTCACAGATCCAGACGGGAAAAGATATGATATACTGAGGGTTGTTGACATCCCCTCCCTTCCTGCTATCCCAGTCAAGCCTCACCCTCTTGGTCTTGAGGTTGGGGAGATAATGATAATTGCAAAGTCCTCTGAAGCTCCAAACATGAAGTCGTTTCTGAAAATGGAGTTCAACAGGATCAGCGACAACGTGGCTGACGAGATCCTGGAAAAATCAGGCCTCGATAAATCAAAAGATCCGAAACAACTCTCTCTTCCCGAGATAAAACTTCTCAAGGAGACGTTCAGCAAGGTTAAGCTTATGCCTCCGCCGACGGATTGCCTATCCGGGTTGGGGTCAGAGTTCATAAGGAAGGGCCTAAAAAGTGTATACGGGGAAAACAAGCCTTCCCATTATTCGAAACCGATTTCGCGGCCCGTTTCCATCTACAATGGCAATCCTTTTTCAGTTGAGGCCGGCCTCGTTTTTGGTGGGAATCTACGAGCGGATGAACCTATAAGGATCGTCAGGTTCGCTAACAAGGTGCCGCTGCTTTATCAGCCTGGTGCGTGCGTCATAACAAAATCAATTTCGGAGATGGACTGGAGACCGTATGGCTTCGACCAGAAAGGTGGGACAGGGATACCTTTCGGCCCTGCCATAGTCTTTGTTCATGTATATGGTATCAGGATGCCATTTACATCAGAGTCAAAGGAAGCGATTGCTTCTGTTCCAGAGATTTCAAACGAGATTTCTGCTGCTCTGAAAATGTTGGGTCGCGGTGTGAAACTATTCCTTGGCAAGAAGGATCGAAGGCAGAAGGTTTATGAAAAATTCCGCCTTGTCAGTGCACTTTTGCCAGAGATAGGAAGAAAATCCGCATCAATACTCGGGAAACCGTCACCGGAGCTTGATCCTGTAATATCAAAGATAGCAAATGTAGTATTTGTAACCGAGGAAATAAACAAGCAGGGCGAGGTATTCAATATAAGAGTGAGGGCAATAAATTACACGAAGAATAAAATCTCAATGAAGCTGTTTGCGGATCCGGCAACTGGGGATGACATACCGCAGAATCTTCAGTGGGAAATCGATGCTCTTGAACCGTCTAAGGAATTTTCTGCCCAGTTCTCGATTCCAGCGGTACAGGATTACCAGGGTACGAACTATTATTTCACAGGAATCGATCCTGTAAGAGTTCAGGGTGCAGAGCCATTACCTGCAGATTTCGGAACGGGTTCCGTTGAAGTAATGGAAACAGAGGACGAAGAAAATGTCACAAAATGAAACGTCTGTAAAATTATCAAACATAGTAGAACGCATTTACAACACCTTGACTACAGGTGACGTTCCGGAGATACTGATGCCTTCCAGGAACAAGGATAATATCGTCCTTGATCCCAAATATTCTGTATGGAAATACGGTGGCACTACGGTTTCGCGCTCTGCCAAAACGGTCGACGGTGAGATC
>JAKAYB010000144.1 GCA_021826925.1 Thermoplasmata archaeon
AACTGAAGACTTCTCCAAGTCAAATCTCGGTGAAGCTGTCCTGACCATTCACTATCCTGGAGATAAGATCATTAAAGAGTTTTATGCTATTTGAATTACGATGTCATGCTGGTGATTTGTTAAGGCAAGATTTATTTCAAGAGATAGGCATATGAATTGTGCACCCACATAGTCAATCAGGTGGTTTTCTAAATTAATATGCATTAGCCATAAACAAAAGTGGCGGAGAATTAGTGAAACGCATTTTCCGGAAAAAATGGTATGCCGTGAGCCGGGATTGAACCAGCGACCTCCAGATCTTCAGTCTGGCGCTCTCCCAACTGAGCTATCACGGCCTTCGTTTAGGATATGTTAGCGTTATTTAACGTTTCCATCGATCTGTGCCATTCATAGAGACAGGGCGAACGATATTTATTATATGTAGCTATTAGCCTTACATATATGATACCCGGCGGCATGAACTCAAAAGAAGTAAAGAGAATGATGGCACAGATGGGCATTAAATCTACAGAAATGCCAGATATAAGAACAGTTATTTTAAAAGGCACAAATAAAGACTACACGATAACCAATGCTCAGGTTACGATGATAGAGGCACAGGGTGTTAAGACATTTCAGATACTAGGAAATTTTAAAGAGGTCCCGAAAACTGATGCTGAAAAACCGTCTGTAGGATTTCCAGAGGAGGATATACGCTTGGTTATGGAACAGACATCTTCCTCTCGTGAAAAGGCAATAGAAGCCCTCAAGAAGAACGATGGAGAACCTGCAAGAACTATACTGGATCTAATGCAAAAATGATCAACAGAGAAGAAATTCTTAGACGATGGAAGCCCGATGAAGCAGAGAGGAAAAAATTACGTGACATTTCAAACGATTTGTTATCAAAAATAGGAAGTATACTCCAAAGAGAAGAGATTGATGCCGAACCGTTAGTGGTGGGCTCTGTTGCGAAGCATACGAATGTCAAAGGGGGCGATATAGATATTTTCGTTGTGTTCAGCAGGAATTATTCCGAGAAAGACATAGGAAAGCTTGGTCTGAAGATCGGACATGAGGTGTTTTCGGATGGAAGGGAAAAATATGCAGAGCATCCATATGTTTCTGGAACAATCGACGGAGTAAAAATTGATCTTGTTCCATGCCTGAAGATAGAGAAAAATTCAAAGATTATAAGTTCTGTAGACAGAACCCCTCTGCACACTCAGTATGTTCTGGAAAATTTGGCAGAAGACAAGGCCGATGAGGTTCTCCTCCTGAAGGCTTTCATGAAATCTATAGGCGTGTACGGATCTGAAATCAAGGTTTCCGGTTTTTCCGGATACATATGCGAGCTTCTCGTTATTAATTTTGGGACTTTTGAGAATGTGATCCGGATGTTTGCGAAAGTCAGGGGAAGAGTACTTATACCAGAAAATGCAGAAACTGGAAAGAAGTTCTCATCCCCTGTCGTTATAATCGATCCAATAGACATAAACAGAAATGCAGCTGCTGCTGTCAGTCTTGAAAACCTATCGAAGATGAAGATAGAATCCAGATTGTTTTTTCAGGATCAATCCATGAAATTTTTTGAGGGTCCTTTATCCATTAAGCCATCCCAGTACAGGGACCGTGGGGCATTCATGAGAATTTTCAGGTTTCAGAGACCAGATCTGGTCGATGACATAATATATAGTCAGGCAAATAGATTCCAGCAACAACTCACGGATCTCTTATCCTCGAAAGGGTTTTATCCGGTGTCATCTGAACTTTCGGTTTCTGCTGAATTCATAGATGTTGCAATTGAAACGAAGCTTGTGACCCTTCCTGGAACAAGGTTACACATGGGCCCTCCGGTTGACGATGAACGAGCCAAAGATTACATAGCCAAGTGGTCAAACAACAACGCGATAAGAGGACCATACGTAATTGGAGATCGTCTTGCAGTGGATGTCTCAGTAGAACCGAGAACTCTGGAGGAAACAGTGATATCGGAATTGCCCAGACTTAACATAGGGAAGCATCTGAATCCACTGAAAGATAAACTGATCATTATTGACCCATCAAAGACCAAAGCCAAATATGAGGTATTGGGAAAATTTTACTCAAGAAAACTTATATTTTAATACTATCCTCCTGAAAATACCTCCAGCAGAGATATCTCGTCTTCAGGAAATATTGTGTCATTTCCAAGAAGTGGCACACCATCTTTAATACAGACAAAGGACTGCTCTGACAAATTTAATTTGGCAAAGAGGTTAGCCACCGTTATCTCCTTATCTATGGAGACTTTAGATCTGGTCCTTCCTATTATTGTGACAGCCGAATGCAACACCACCATTTTTTAACATAGCCCCGAGCAGATTTGAACTGCTGTCAACGGATCCAAAGTCCGGTATGCTTGGCCACTACACTACGGGGCTAGGCGTCCATAAAAATAGCACTGTCGTATTAAAGCTTAACTGGGAAGAAGAGGCAAAAAGTCAGAAAGTCATCATCTTCTTGGCGTTCTTTTTCACTCTTCTCCATAATCCGCTGGTGTACCTTTCACTCTCAGATATTTTGCCCCTTTCATGGTAACCGTACTGCTCCCAGTATCCGTCTTCATAATCACCCATCAGCTCAATTTGAGTAAGCCACTTCGCGCTTTTCCAGCCATAAAGTTCTGGTATGAAAGGCCTTGCTGGAAAACCCTGTTCAACCCTAAGCACCTGATCATTCATCTTAAGTGCAATGATAGATTTCTCGTCCATTGCATATTCTATCGGAACGGGGGCGCTGTATCCTTCAGCACATCTGAACATAACCCATGCAGCTTCACTCTTTGGCTCTGAATCGTTAATGATGTTTCTAAGGCTTGGCCCGGACCATTTTATCCCCTTTATGCTCCATGCTGTTACACAG
>JAKAYB010000145.1 GCA_021826925.1 Thermoplasmata archaeon
GAAGTCCTTACGGACCAATCATTGCATGGGGATTTTCATGCACGACTTCCTCATGTTTTCACAAGAGTAATTTCATGCCTGAATATTAATGCCATTGCGAGATATAAAAATTCCGCAATTCATCTCCTCCCGGAAAATCGGAACTTTCTTGCTCAAAAGGATCGTAAACAAGTCAATCAAACTTCTATGAAAAAAGTAAAGAATAAGGCCGAAACGTGAGCAGGTCGAAAAAGGGCCGGACATGTTTTAACATCAATATTCCAATTTTCTGAAGATGAAGGTTTACATTCATTCCTTGATTTTTAATCAGTATGTTTCAACTTGATTTGTCATATCAACCAATATTTAGAAATTCAAGCCGAGAACATCTATCTTAACTGGCCGCCTATGATGTTGTTAACTATCTCTATAAACTGTTTTTCCTTTCCCCGGGGGATAATCGCACCAGCAGCGATGTCATGGCCACCACCACTCCCACCAACCTGTGACGCAGCTTCCTTCATTACAATAGAAAGATTTAGCCCGCGGTTCAAAAGTGGTCTGGCAGCCCTAGAACTTATTTTGGTGTCATTGTCTCCAACATTGATACCAACCAGTGGCTTGTCCTGCTTCAGGACATATAGGGTCAATATCCCGCTAATTGCGCCTGTCATCTCCTGCTCAGGAGCATAAAAGTATCTTACATTCTCCTCCTCAAAAATTTCCTTGAAAACACGATATGTGTATTCAATGAGTTTTGACTTGTAGATTTTCCAGTTATTAATCATAGCTTCCTGTAAGCTTTTTTCTCCGAGGAAATAACCGGCAGGTATCCCATTTTCTCCAATCTTTGAGTTTCCGTCTATGATTGTAGACAGTTCCTTTGACGAGAAACCCAGTTCCCGAAAGTATATCATGTCTGCTTCCAGATACTTTATACTCTCAGACGAAACCCCTTGCTGTAGCAGTCTGAGAGCTAGAAATTCAAATAACTTCTTTGAGTCCGGATCTGTTATTGAATTCAAAGGAGTGCTCGGATCTAAGCCTATATTGTCTAATGCGGCTTTAACATTCTCTGGTTTTCCAGAGAGGTTGTAAATGAAAGGATCGATAGAAAAGGTAAGTGCGTCTCCTATATTTTCACCTTCAAGGTTAAGTGAATGTTTTTCCACCAGAGATTTCCCGTAGTGTTCAACAATAGTCGCATTCAGACCTTTAAAGCCCCCTATGTCCTGTTTATCAGCTATTAGCCCAGCTATCATGAATGGTAATAGATCCGAATTTTTTTCATCAATGGCGAGAGCCATGAGAAAAGACATAGTTGCGCCACATGCCTCTCTAGTCCCGTCTACGCCGTAATCACGTGCATTGATATTCAAACCCTTAAATTCGCTTTTCTTGTAGAAATGGTGATCTAGTATGACGATGTTATCAAACTCAGGAATAAACTGTGCCTGGTCAGATCCGGCATCTGCTATTACTGTAAAAATGTCCGGCGATTCTTGAACCCTTCTCCGGAATCCATCGGAATCGAGGGACTTTATGAAGCTGAGATCAAATTCAATCCCCCTTCTTTTCAGGGCATTGCACAAAATTATGCCAGATGATGCACCGTCACCGTCATTATGAACAAGGAGTCTTACATTCTCGTTCTCCAATATTTTTTTGGAACCTTCCTTTAAAACGTTATAGAATTCAGGGCTAATGATATCTTTCAGCATTAAAAATACTTCAGAGCACTCTGTTTAGATTCCACTCTTCAGGAAGATAACCCTCTCTTTTGTAGTATTTGACAAGCCTGAGGATTTTAGCCATTATAAGGCCTTGGCCACGTATGTTGCTTTGATCTTTCCTGTTAACCTCAGTATGTGCCTTGACGTTCTTGTATCTCTTGATGAGGTTCATAAGATCCTCTGGAACTGTATCCGAAAGATTATTTTCTTTCAGTATCGTATTCAGCTTAGTTCCCAGTTCTGTCCTAGTTCCGGGCACCCCATACTGATCACGTAATCTTACTCCAATAACAGAATTCGTAAGACCACTTTTCTTTAAATCAACTATCGTTTTGATTATCTCATCATTTGTAAGCTGGCTAACCTTACCTTCTTCAGATGTGTGCAGTCTTCTCGACTTAGACTTTCCCCTTTTTCGTGTATGCATTCTCGACATTTATTACTCTCCCGATAATCCCTGATACATATTTATTAATTTAACTTTCGCGTACGACTCAAAGGCAATCATAAACTGCTATTTCATCCTTTGTTACGATTTGGGGAATCCTTTACATAAACGTGCTTCGCTAACGACGGTTCGTATGGTCGTATTCTCCTAGCCATGAGCCGTATTTTGGAGAACTCTTTTGGATATGGGAAAAGAGTAATTCGGTCATTCGAATCATCCCCAACTTAACAAAAACCCCCTTCATCCTAGGATCGTTACTTATTATAATCTTTGCATAGGAAATAGATCGTATGCTATATCGGTTTTCAGTACCTCATTGTCCTTTCTGGCTTTATATATTCATTTAATGATGTGAGAACATACTTAATGATATTTTCATCTGATTCAGTTCTCTGGCTTCAGAAATTTCTCAAGATACCCTAAACACTTAGTCACCAAATTATAATTAATCCAACTTTCGTAAACTCGTTAGTGATATCCGTAGCTACATCTTTTATCTTTATGGAACACCGGTCTCATTCAAGTGTATTAGCACATATAATTTGTTTCTTTTGTCACAAAGTAATTGATAATTAGGCTGATGATTTTCAAACGGAAGATTCCAACAGAACAGGAAAAGTTATAAAAAGAAATGAAGTTTAAAAATTGGACAGAATTTAAATTAATGTTTCGTGTCTTTACATCTATTTTA
>JAKAYB010000146.1 GCA_021826925.1 Thermoplasmata archaeon
CACATTTGTTTGATTCAACCGTATTATCGGCCTCAACGCTTATTATCCCCGCGATGATCTTTTCGCCGTCCTTTAGAACAAAGCTCGCTTCTGGGATCAATTTCCCTATTCCTCCTTCCAGAATACCGGCAGTGAGCGATATCCGCTCATCCCTTGTGGAGGCAAAAAGAAGAATGTCCTTTTCATCCTTGTAGGCGTCAAATTGTGCATCGGAGTATGAAGCAGGTGTAACAGAAAATATTCCGTTGAATTCATGTGAAAAATTTTCTGCGCTCGTTGGAAAGTAGTCGCCCAGAACAAGTTCAAGTCGGATTCTTTCCATCTTGTAGAATCCATGCTCCACCAAAAGATCTGAAACGGTTTCGTTACAGTTATAAATGTCTCCTATTACTACAGATTTGTTCTCTTTTCTTGCTTCGCTTTCTATCCAGGTTAAAAGGTTCTCTGCTCTCTTAGAGTCAGCGTAACTAACATCTTCAAAGCCCAATATTGCATAAAGTCTGTCATTAAAACCAGAATAGCCAATCATAAATGAATAACAGATCACACGATTTCCGTTAGCAATAACTCTTGACTTGATCTTATTCTCGTTTAGAAGGGATATTATTTGGCTGTACGCCTGCCCGATATTGTTCTCCGGATATTTTTCCTGTAATTTGTTGATCTGTTTCTCGAGGATAGTATTCCAATCCAGTTTTACATTATTTAATTCCATGATTCATGATACCTGTCAAAATTAATTATTTTCTGCTAATTTAATGTTCAAAAGGAACGCAATTTTCTTCCATATATTTAAAAATAAATATAACATGTTATCCGTTATCTTAATTAATTATCTATGCCTTAACGCATCATGGATAGCAATGCTTCCCGGACTGCAAAATTTGATGAATTGGCAATAGCCTATTCAGAATACTATAAAGGAAAAATACAGACTATTCCAAAGGTTCCGGTTAGGCATCTCAGTGACTTTTCTGTTTGGTACACCCCAGGAGTTGCGGCAGTCTCTCTTAAAATAGCGAAAGAAATTGATCTTTCTTTTGAAATGACAGGCAAATGGAATAATGTTGCTATAATAACTGACGGGACAAGAGTATTAGGAATTGGGAATGTTGGACCAGAAGCATCTCTTCCGGTTATGGAAGGAAAAGCCCTAATATTCAATTTCCTCGGCGGGGTTAACGCCATGCCTGTACCGATTCGCGTTCGCAGTAAAGATGAATTTATTGCAACAGCAAAGGCCTTAGAGCCTTCATTCGGTGGCTTTAATCTTGAAGATATAGAATCCCCAAAATGCTTTTTCATTCTTGAAGAGCTTCAAAAATCATTGTCTATTCCTGCGTGGCATGATGATCAACTCGGAACTGCATGCATTAGTCTTGCCGGATTGTTCAACGGCCTTAAGCTGACAAATAGAAAGATCGAAGAAGCAAAGATTGTTCTAATGGGTTCCGGAGCGGCAAACATAGCAACTGCTTTTTTATTGTTTGCTGCTGGCGCAAAACCAGGAAATATTTTGATGACGGACTCGCACGGTATACTGGAACCAGAAAGGAGCGACATGGATAAGTTAATGCTTAATAACCCATGGAAGTACCAGTTAGCCATCAAGACGAATTCAGAACGATTAAAAGGACCTGAAGAGAATGCATTCAAGGGTGCCGATGTAGTGATTGCAGCATCGAAGCCAGGCCCAGGGACTATCAAACCAGATTGGATAAGATCAATGAACACCGATGCCATAGTTTTTGCTCTGGCAAACCCTAATCCGGAGATCTGGCCAGATGATGCCATAGCCAGTGGCGCTAAGATCGTGGCAACTGGGAGAAGCGATTTCAGCAATCAGGTTAATAACAGTCTCGTCTTTCCAGGTGTTTTCAGGGGTATACTTGATGCACGGTCCAAAGGCGTGAATTTTGACGTAATGGTTTCTGCTTCAAAGGAAATTGCAAACTTTGTAAAGGATCCTTCTCCTGATAAAATTGTTCCTTCTATGGATGAATGGGGACTTTATCCTACTGTGGCCTCTGCAGTCGCACGTAAGACCGTGGAACTTGGTCTTGCTAGGAAAATAGACAGCAGGGAAGGATTCAGAAAAACCGCATCAGAAATTATTGAGGCGAACAGAAAATTATATCTAAAGCTCCTTGATGATAAATTAATCAAGGATTTACCAGGAGGGGGAAAATAAATTGAAAAACAGTTTTGAAATAAGAAGACTTGAAAGAAATGATTTTGAACAAGCCATAGATTTATTATTACGTCAGAAGAGGATAAATGGGGAATTCGATTCTGCATTTCTGACATCGGATAAAGCCAAAGAAGATGTGATCAAACATCTGGAAACGAAAGTTGAAAAATATGATGAACACATTGCTCTTGTCGCCGTGTCTTCAAAAAAGGTCATAGGCATCATATGTGTTGATATAATGAAGAGGATGTATTATACACCGGATAAAGAAGCTAGAATAACAGATTTTTATGTAATGCCCGAGTTCAGGAGAAAGGACGTTGCTAGAACAATCTACAATAAATTAATACAAATGCTAAAAGAGTATCATGTAAACCTTGTGTCGGCAGAATTTCCGTCACGAAATCCAATGGCCCTTGCTTTCTATGAAAGTCTAGGTTTCAGAGAAATGATCAGTACCTATGGCAAACTAATCACCGAAAATTAGAATCAATTTATTATGCTTAGTGTATAGTATACTTCTTGGCTTAGTTTACTTTATCTAAGTGATATAATTTAATGTTCTATTCAACCTAGTAACGATTTTATTGCGTAGTCGTAAAGACCATTTTAACAGGTCTCCTGTATT
>JAKAYB010000048.1 GCA_021826925.1 Thermoplasmata archaeon
AAGAAACATTAAGGAGATAATAAAGTATAAAGAGATATACGAAGATCTTGAAGAGGTTACCGATAGGTTTGTGGATGCTATGGATATAATCAGCGACATAACCTTGAGATACACATACAGGGATCGCAGGCAAGGAAAATGATACGGTTTTCTATATATTCTATATTTTAAAGTTTTATGAGCAGTTCACGCTTAATGTTTTGGTATGACAGAAAAGGAAATGCAGGGATCTCCGTTCTGGGCTTTCGATATAGCAAAACCTAGAGGGATTCTGTATGAAATAACGCTGCTATCTGCCATCGGCGTTTTTCTCGATGGATTTGACATATCGGCTATTGGCGCGACGCTCCCAGTGCTCAAGGTTGTTTCCGGTTTCTCCTACGTGAATACAGCTCTCGGCTATGGTCTCCTTGCTGCATCGACAACCATAGGGATGCTCTTCGGTGCGGTTACAATCGGGTACGTAACGGACCTTAAGGGTCGTAAATTTATGTACATGTGGGATATGGCCATTTTCGCTGTTCTGACTGCCCTCATTGCAATTTCGTTTAATTATTCATCAATGTTTGTTTTTCGCCTTGTTCTTGGTGTCGGAATAGGTGCAGATTACGCTATCAGCACAACGATAATCTCTGAATTTTCGCCTATAAAATCGAGGGGAAAACTACTCGCAGCAAATGCATCTTCATGGTGGATCGGAGCCGCTGTTGCATATACATTGGCATATTTTATCATCCCGTTCAGTTCCACAGGATGGAGGTATCTCTTTGCGATCGGCATCATACCAGCAGTAATTGTCCTGGTGCTCAGGCGAGGTGTACCCGAATCTGCCCGCTGGCTTGCGAATGAAGGGCAGGAGAAAAAGGCAGAGGATGTTGAGAAAAAGGTCACAGGACATATGAATCCCATTAAAATAACCCGCAAAAAGACTTCATTTGCAGAATTATTCAGTTCCAAATATGTACGGGCTACAATCTTTATCTCAGTTTTCTGGTTCTCGTATGATGTTGCATTTTACGGCATCGGGTTGTTCAACCCAACAATACTTGGCGCTCTTGGACTGAGCAAGACGAGGGCGTTACTTGGATCTGCAGTTTTTTCTGTTATGGCTGTCGTTGGGAGCGTTCTCTGTATTGCATTCATTGATAGGATAGGGAGAAAGAAAATTACGCTCATAGGCTTCGTAGGAATGACCATATCTCTATTCGTTCTTGCTATACTCGCTCTTAGAATTCCAAAAGATGCATTTTCAATGGCTTCTGTATCGGCTGCCATAATTGCAATGTTTATACTTTTCGAAGTTACACAAACAATGGGCCCGGGAAGCACTGATCTGATATATCCACAGGAACTTTATCCAACATCAATCAGGGCAACAGGTCAGGGATGGGGTACATCATTCAGCAGAGTTGGGGCCATACTTGGTCTTACGGTCTTTCCTACCCTTATGGATGTTTTTGGTCTCGGATATGGTCTTCTCTTCTTCTTCATCTTCGCCCTATTAGGTATAATAGTAACATTGCTCTTAGGTGTAGAGACAACTGGAAAGTCGCTTGAAGAACTTACAAGGTGATCTAATGATCAGATTTCTTGGAACATGGTCATCCCATCTTTCCGTAGGAAAGAGGAATTCTTCAATCCTACTTGACGAGAAGATACTGTTTGATTGCGGGCCGCATACTGTTGAGTCGCTCCTTGATAATAATGTTCCGCTGGAAAACGTCGAGACCGTGTTGATTTCACATATGCACCTTGATCATTACGCCGGGCTCGCCGAACTTCTCTGGCTACGGGCCATAAACAATATCAGAGATCAGATCGTTGTAGTAGGTCCCGAGGGCATCGAGAAAAGCACCAATGAAATACTCAGGTTAGTAAATACTCCAGACTCCTTTGATGTGTGCGTGAAGTTTGAGGAGAATAAGGACTATGATGGGATTATGTCAACGAGAGCAAATCACATAATACCAGATAATTCCTATAGAGTCGAATTAAGAGGCAAGTCCTTGGTATATACTGGTGACACAGCATATTCTTCTTCTGTTGTAGAGCTAGCCGAACGGTCTGACTACCTTCTACATGAATGCACTTATCCTGATCATATGGCCGATATTGCTGCGTGGTGGAAGCATTCCACGGTTTCGGACGCAATACGGGTACGTGCTGAGTCAAAAAGCAGGATTCTTATTCCCGTTCACCTGACATACGAATCTCTTGAGCAGCTGACATCAATGAGAGAACGGGAAACGATCAGGATTCCCTTTGAGGGTCATACACTGGACTTTTGACTTGAAGCCATATTGCTTCTTCATGAACAGATAGCAGCTGCGCTCTGAATTTCTCTCTCAGACTGTAAACCGATATCAAAGAAGCATAATCCGGACAATAGACAATAATAAAAATCCTGCAGGTTCCAGAGGAAGAACCTTATCAAATTGGAACAGCTCGACATATTGTTTTAATCGCTTCATCTAGGAATCTAAACTATGGTATCATGCTCTGATGGGATCCTAATGAAATTCACAAGATTGAATGGATTCTTTAGCAAGTTATCGACCAGGGACACTCTTCTCGGCATTTTTAACTTCCATTGGACTTCGCTTTTCATGGATGCTATCTCCTGAATGGCATAATCATGTATTCTCGATAGAGTATATGTTGATGAAGCCGAAACCGCGATCAAGAAATTGAAACGAATCTTCTTCAATAGCATGTTCCTCGCCGATCGGATTATTACTGTATACAGCAGTTGGCTCTCCTCGCCCATCTCCGAGAATTCAAGGATGTTTCTTACAAATCTTGGGTAATATTTTTCGCGTTCCTTTTTGAAGTTTCTTGAGTTTGCAAGCACGATACGTTTCGAGAAATTATTGAAATCTATATCACTGTCTTCTGTTATTGCGTCATAGAGCCTGTAAAAGAAGAATCGCATCCTGTTTAGATCCTCAAGTGACGTGCTTGTTATAAAAAATCTCGTGGTGTTTCCGCTGCACAGAGCATGAAATCTGTTTTCTTCGTTTACACCAGGTATAAGAAGTTCGGCTTTTTCCTTATACAGCATTAGGTCAGTCTTCACTTTGTCCTTTGTGAATACGAGCTCGTTTGTTCTCTCCATCTCAATCATAGAATTGTGAAATATTTTATAATACTTGTTCAATGGCTTACATGCATTTTTAAAAGTAGCAATAACATTTTCAGTGTCACCTGAAGATAGTGTACAGAAATTGCTGTTTTGGTCGCATTATTGATCTTTCCAATCTAAGAAATTCAGAATTATTCAGACAAATGTAAAGTTTATATTGTCACTCGGCATTAACAATATTGTAAAATATGAATGATGATATCCAATGACTCTTCCCTGATTGGAGGAATTTCAACGGGAGGAATAAGATGAAAGAACTTACACTGTATAAAATTAAGGAAATGGCCTTAAGTTCTGATAGAGCCGTTTATAATAGATCGCAGCTGTCCAACCTGATCGGCAAGGGTTACGCCACCGCTTCTGTATACCTGACGAGACTCTGGAAAAATGGTCTCGCAAAACGCCTGGTTCGAGGCAAAATCTCTTTCATAGAAAATGACTTTATAATAGCATCGCAACTTATTGAACCTTCATATATATCATTATCCTCTGCACTGTTGTTCCATAATATTACACAGCAGGTTCCACACAGAATTCAGTCAGTGACTCCAATTAATTCCATAACGATGGATGACTTGGGTCTTGAATATCATAAGATTCCCCCTGGACTCATGTTCGGCTATGAACGTCACGCTATAAATGGCAGTTACTGCTTTGTTGCCACCGTTGAGAAAGCGCTGTTGGATGGATTTTACCTCAATTATTTCTCATCGGATGACTTGCGTTCATATATGGGCAATAAGAAAATGCGTGAATTTAAATCGTTTCTCGAGATATTTTCAGGCAAGGGGAAGCTTAAGTTGCTTGAGGTTGTGGAATGATCGGCGCCAATAGGATAAGAGAAATAGCCAAACTTTCTGGAATGAGACCGTGGCAGCAGGAGAAGCATTACCTGCAGAGCCTTATTCTCACCATTATTTCAGACTATCCTCTGGTTTTTAATGGTGGGACGTATTTGTGGTTATTTCACGGACTTAACAGGTTTTCAGAGGATCTAGACTTCACTGCCAAAGGCCCTCTTGAGCGGAACTTTATAACATTTGTATCCAGGTCCATAAATTTATATGGATATGAAAATGAGATCAAAATTCTCAAGGACGACAAACTGGGACTCTCAGTGAGATTTTTGATAAATGGCCCACTGCACTCCAGCGATAAAGACAGATGTGTTATCTATGTTGAGGTCAGTCGAAGAGAGAAAATTGTTCTTCCAAGTTTATCATTGAAAATAGACTTTCCCCAGTATGATATCCCGGTGAAAAATTTGTCTGGAATGAATCTCGATGAGGTTGGAAGTGAAAAGGTCAGGGCTATACTTACCCGGGAAAAAGGGAGAGACATTTTTGACCTATATTTTTTGATTCGTCTGAAAAATATTAAATTTAACATCGAATTGGTGAACAGAAAGCTTGCTTATTATAACCTTAACTTCGACTCTTCCGAATTTATGCAGAAACTGGAATCAAGGAACAAGATTTATTCTAAAGAATTGAAGCCCGTGATTCTTGGTGATCTCCCTGACTTTGATGAAGTGAAATCGTACATCGGAAAGTGGATCGCGTTATGCTGAAAAATAGAATCGCAATAAAACCTATCAATAACATTGATCACATGATCTTCTTTCCTTCATGAATTTGTTTCAAAAACGAGGTGCGCAAGGAATTCAAATGCATTAAAACCTCTTGTTGCACGAGATGACAAAACAATATTTATTGAGGTGGAATTCAATTCTGCAAGGTCCCAACCTAAGAGAAATCATTCAGTGATGTTGTAACCCTCTTAAACTCTAAGTGTGATGCTTTCTGTAGTCGCATGTAAAGAAATGATTCTATCACATTTCGTGCTCTCAGATAGGTCTCATGAATTATGAAAAACAATTAAAATTTGACAGGGTCTCGAAAGCAAAAAATTAATATGTTGTTGGAAATTATTTACAATGAACAATAAAGAATTTTTTGATAATTATTTCTCTTATAGAAACCTGGATACTGTTGATCTGAGGCTCAATAAAGATATTGTGAGTTACGTATCATCCGCAACATACAAAACAAAGAAAACGCAAACAGAGAGCCAGGTTATAGTAAGACAGATCAGTACACATGGGATTATTAAAAAATTCAGTGATCCGGGAATCAGTTATTCGGGGGCAAAACTCAGTCCTTCTGGAACAAGAATAGCGATTGTACAGAAAAAAGGAAAATCGGATTACTTATTGATTCACAATCTAGAAAATCACAGGGAAGAAAAACTTGCGGTTGAAACGGACATACACTCAATTGAATGGAAGGATGATGAGTCGCTTATACTTTTAATGACAGATCCCGTTGCAAAGGATAAGCTGGAAAGAAAGGCACTGGGAGATGATCCAATCTTTTTTGAGAAAGAGGATCCCTTCTGGTCGCTCTATTTATACAGACCGTCCGATGGGATTGGAAAGATTACTTCTGGTTTGCAGGTTTGGGAATTCGATGTTTTAAAAAATACCATAGTGGCTGTCGGCTCAGATAATCCAACCGAGAGTTCATGGTATGAAGCTAAACTCTACACGATCAATATTTCTGATGGTAAACGGACTCTCATTTATGATCCAGGAAGAAGGCAGATCGCAAGACCACGAATTTCACCAGATGGGAAGAACGTAGCTTTCCTTGAATCCTTGTTGAGTGATCGTGGTGTTGATTCTGGAGACATTATTGTAACCAACCTATCATCAAAGAACAGCTCAAATACCACTGAAGGAATGGAAAGGAGCTACTCGGATGTATACTGGAGTAAAGATGGCAGAATGTACGCTCTCTGGACAATGGAGTTGAATTTTGGGGTATCTGTGTTTGACGGAAAGTGGACCGACATATGGAAGTCTCCTGGCACTGTATATCCCCTGGGATCCCCAGAATTCTCTCTCTCCGAGGATCACTTGGCATTTGTTTTCTCTGATGATTCGCTACCTCAGGAAGTAACGCTTCTATCACCGAACGGGTCTTTGGATACAATAAGCTCCGATAACGTGAGTCTTAAAGGAAATCTTAAAAGATATCCGTATGAACTTATCAAGTGGAAATCAGACGACGGGTTGGAGATATACGGACTCCTCAGAAGCTTGGGACCGGATAAGCCTCTCATAGTGGATGTTCATGGCGGGCCAACGTCATTTTCCGGGCTCGTATTTCTTAATAGAAATAATTTGTATCTTGATAATGGCTTCTCCGTCTTTTCTCCGAACTACAGGGGGAGTATCGGCAAAGGGAGGAAGTATGCAGAATCGAATATCGGGGATCTTGGCGGAAAAGACTTTCAGGACATCCTTTCTGGGATTCGATACCTTAAATCAACAGGCCGGCTAACATCTGATAATATTTTCATAACTGGTGGATCATATGGAGGATTCATGAGCGCATGGGCCATAACACAGACGGACATTTTCAAGGCAAGCGTTTCACTCTTTGGCATAAGCGACTGGTTGAGTTTCCACGGGACTTCCAATCTTTCGACATGGGACCCGCTTCACATGGACGACGATCCATACGCTCACAAACTTTACGAGAAATTCTCTCCAATAAATTATGTTGACAAAGTCAAGGCACCAATACTTCTGATGCATGGGGAGATGGACAAATACGTCCCAGTAGGACAATACATGCAGTTATACAGAGCGCTAAAGGATCATGGGAAAGAAGCTGAATTAATAATATTTCCAAGAGAGGGCCACGGTTTCAAGGAGAAACTGCATCAGGAAACATATCTTAAAAAAGCTGTTGAATGGTTTGTGAAACATTCATCATGATTTTTTGGAAATTCCTCTCTGCTCCAGTATTTCTGCGGTTGCCTTGGTGACGGCCTCATCACTCGTAAATTTGTTCTTCCATCCCATACCTTCAAGTTTTTTAATGTCAAGCTGTGCAACTTTGACATCACCCTTCCATCCTCTTCCATCCAGGCCGCCTGTGAACACATACTTTACATTATGGAGTCCCATCTGGGAAGTTACGGTGTCTGCTATAGTTTTCACTGAGGTTACGGCACTGTTTCCCAGATTTACAACATCCGTCTTCTTTATTTTGCTGTGCACATAAATCATTGAACCCACGCAGTCATCTACGTGCATATACGATTTTCTTTGAGTGCCATCTCCAAGAATTTCAAGCTCTTTCTTGTTCGCCATCAGCTTGTTGATAAAATCATGAATGACCCCGTGTGTTGAATTTCTTCCGACTATGTTCGCAAAACGGAAAATACTCCCTCTTATTCCGTAATAATGTGAGTATGCAAATATGAAACCTTCACCGGACATCTTGGAGGCGCCGTAACTCGATATCGGCATATATGGCCCGTAATCTTCCGGTGTAGGCAGCACATCAGTTTCACCATAGACTGTTGAGCTTGATGAAAACATAATCTCGGGAATTTCCTTTCTCCTCATGAATTCCAATACGTTGAACGTGCCTTGAGTGTTGCTTTTGAAATCTATGGATGGATCTATCGAACCATTTCTAACATCAGAATTTGCTGCCAGGTGTATGATGAGATCAAAATTTACGGCATCCTGGATATCAAATATAGAGTTTATATCGCCCTTGATGAACTTGAAGTTTCTGTTCCCTTCAAACTCTTCGATGTACCTTCTATCAACTCCAGAAAGATTATCCAGAACTGTGACCTCATTGTCTAGAAGCAATCTTCTTACCATGTTGGACCCTATAAAACCCGCTCCACCAGTTACCAATATTTTCTTGTTTTTTAAGGAAAAGTTAGAAACCATAATTGAAGATTATCACCCTAATGTAAATAAGTTTCTCTTAGCACTTTGAGTATTTTGCATTTCCTGTTAGATTCACTGGCTACGAAATATTTTTGTAAAAAATCAAGTTACACATTGAATTTAAGTTCTAAAGGCCTTTTGATGAACAACAAAACAATCATAGCACTGAGATCGTTCATTGTTGCGGTAGGAGCAACTGCAGCTTCAGCGTTTGTCGGGGTCTATGGTGCATTTCTTGGAGCTTCTCCTGCGGAAATGGGTTGGCTCCAGTCAGCGGCAAACTCTGTCGGAAACGGGGCACAACTTTTCTGGGGCAGAATGAGCGATAGATTCGGTGTAAGAAAATTCTTTCTTGTGGTTGGTGGAGCGGTTCTCGCTCTTCTGTGGTTTCTGATGGGGGTTGTGAAAACACCGGTAGAGCTGATTATCGCATATGGAGGAATATCATTTTTTGGTTCCATGATCACCGTGAATTGGTTCTCATTGATTGCCGAGCAGGCAGAGTCCTCCTCCAGGGGAAAATTTCTGTCCATAGTGAACAATCTTGCGTCAGTTGGAACAATCATCTCGCTACTTTTAATGTCCATTTTCTTTACTGGCAAGGTTACGAATGAAATAAGGATTCCATTCTTTGTCGCTGCACTATCTTATCTGATTTCCGTCATAGTTGTTGCGTTAATAAAGGAGAAAAAGCACTCCTCGGTATCAAAAAAAAGCCTATTAGAGACCATGAGAACCTTGAGAGGAGAAAAACTGTTCTACAGATACTTCCTAGCCATGAACATACAGGGCTATTTCTGGTCCATGGCCTGGCCTCTTTTTCCATTAACAATAGTAGACCTGATGCACTTTAATCTTTCTGAGATTGCTTACCTTACAGTTGCCGCATCTGCGACAACTGTGCTTTTCCAGTTCCTGATTGGTAGGATAACAGACAAAATCAATCGCCCCCCACTTATATTCCTTAACAGGCTGATGCTCAGTTTGATTCCAATATTCTATGCATTCTTTCACAACTTTCAGGAATTCATCATACTTGAGCTCTACAGTGGCGGACTTAGTGCCATTCAGAACGTAGTTATGAATTCCTACTTGCTTGATATAATCCCTGTTGACAGGAGAGGCGAGTTCATATCAATACTCAACGGATTCAATGGATTAGTTTACCTGTTTGGCGCACTATCTGGGGGTTATTTACTCCAGGCGTTCATATCATTTATGCCTCTGGGTATATCGCTAACAATTGCTTACTTAATTATATTCTCCGGCAGATTCCTTTCTTCTTTCCTCTTCTACAGGCTCAAAGAATCGCAGGATAGAGGTGCTGGTCCACTTTCACTATTCCAACTGATCCTTAGGCAAAAACCGGCTGGTAGCCCATCTGGTGGAACAATTAAAGTAAGATGAATCAGCAACCATTAACAGGTCACATCAACACACACGGCGTCATTTGCTTTATCTTCGCGTCGTTTTCTGATTCAGGAAGTTCTCAGCTTTTTCGAGCAAATCTTTCTGCGTTAGATACCTGAGTTCTTTCATTGCTGTTTTGTAATCAAGCCACTTGAATCCTATGTGTTCGCTGGAAATCCTCGGTTTCGATCCGTTATTTGCTTCTCCAACGAATACTATGACTTTTTTATTTACGGTCACGCCGCTTGACTTGAAATGGTAGTTTATCGTTTCCCTGAAGCCAGGAATAGGTTCTATTTCCAGGCCAGATTCTTCCAGAGTTTCCCTCTTTGCAGCAGTTATTTCACTCTCGCCCTTTTCGATGTGCCCTTTTGGGAAGTCCAAATAATCTTCACCCTTTTTAAGAAAGAGATACTCTCTTTTATCATTGACTTCTCGAAAGACAAGAATTCCACTGCTTACTTCGTTCCTCATACGGCAATTAATGACTTAATTTGTAATAAACAATTGCTGGGCGTGCGTCAAATTAAAAAATAATGGTGTAAATTTATATATATCAGTAATTTTATTCCTAGATTTTTGAGCTTAGGCGGAAACCTCCTCCAGAGTCATTCGTGTAGCCTTTGCTCCTCCGGCGATTACAAGTATGCCTGCGATTAGACCAGTGATCGCGATGAATACAAAACCAACGGAGAACGAATAGGTCGCAACAAGAAACGGAAGAAAGAGAGCGCCGAAAGCGCCACCAACATGTCCAATCCCATCGGTTAAAGCAAATCCGGAACTCCTTGCTCTCGTTGGATAATTCTCAGCGGTGTACGTGTAAGCGACCTGCAGGTACATGCCTAAAGCTAGTGAGGCCATGAACGATCCAACAAATACAGCATCGGTGGTTTTTAGTGAGAAAATTATCAGTCCCACAAACCATACAACGGTATCAATGAATATTATATATTTCCTTTCAAATTTATCAGCTACAGCAATCATAATGGCTGCCCCAACAGGATATCCAACAGCTCCTACTGCAATGAACAAGATGGACGAGGCGATAGTGAATCCTGCGTTGGATAGCATGGTTGCGGCGTCACCTAGAAATGCGTAATTTCCGATGTACCAGAAAAACCAAACAAAGACCAGGAGCGCAAGCCTGCTTGAATATGGTTTCCTAAACAGATAGAGGGTAGGGTACTTTTGTTTTTCGATTACAACATCGTTCAAGACAGGTTCAGGTAGCTTTCCGACCTTTTTCAATGCAGTCCTTTCCATCAGTTCGAGAACCTTTCTTGCCTTTGGGATATCTCTTTTCTTTGTAGCCAACCATCTTGGTGATTCTGGAAGTTCGAATCTCAGAATAAGTGCCACAAAGGCGATTATAGCACCTATACCAAATAGCCATCTCCATCCTGTATAGAAGACAGGAACCAGCGCAAGACCCACGAATGGGGTTATGGCTTGACCCAGAATTCCAACAAGGAATGCCCAGACAGTAATTTTCCCCCTTATAGCAGGTGGTGCAAATTCGCTTATATAGGTTGAAACCAAGTTAAGATCTGCGCCGAGACCTAGCCCAGTGATGAATCTAAAAATGGTTAATTCCGGCACGTTGACAGAAATGGCATCTCCAAATGAACCTAGTGCCGTTAGGCCCATGGTGAGTATCATGGAACGGTACCTTCCAAATACGTCCGCTGTACTTCCTATTATGTATGAACCGATTCCGTACCCGATCAGACCCACAGAGAGCGCTATGAAAAGACTCATGGATGTGCCTATGTGGAACTGAGCAGAGATGGCAGGCATTGCTAGTCCTATGTCTGATATATCATAGAATGTGAAAAAATATCCCAATCCCAATATTGCAAGGAATGAGGCAGGGAGCGACCAAACAGGAATCCTGTTAACTCTGGCAATTATATCCTTAATTTCATCATCTTCACTTTGCATGCTAAAAGTAACATGAGATTTATATAAGAATATATTGGCTGATATATTAGTATGCTAAGTATTTAAATATAACAGTCCAGCACTTTTTCTCATAAGAACTTATCACATAGTCACTAAGGAAAAATCACGAGGGTTTAGA
>JAKAYB010000049.1 GCA_021826925.1 Thermoplasmata archaeon
AATATGATAAGAAAGATCGAGAGCGGAGAGAAGAAGCAGAAAGATCTCATCGCTGAGAGAGACAGGCTCGGAAAATTCGGAATACTGAGCAACATGCGATCTGATCCGAAGGAGATATACGAACTCTACAAGTCACGGGAAGAGGTGGAGGTCGCATTCGATTCCATGAAGAACGAGCTGGAGAACGACAAATCGTATTTGCACACAACCGACGGTATCAGGGGATATTTCTTCATATCTTTCGTATCGCTGTATATTTACTTCAGCACCCTTGAGACGTTGAAGGAGAAGAAACTCTCACAGAAAATATCCGTGAAGGATGCACTGTTCGAACTCTCAAAGATATATGTCATAGTGGATGGAGCGAGAAGATCGGTGGCAGAGATCCCCGAGAGATCACAGAAGATTGCAGATGCATTTGGATTGAAGTTATACCCTAAGATTGTACGGAGTTAGAATTTTAATTTTGTATTTTAAATTTAAAATGTCTACTTAAATAGTGTCTTTTCTTTTCCGATGTGTTCTTCGATATCATTTAACAGTTTTTTTCCGTTTTCGGTATCTCTTATACCAATTGCGCCTCTTGGTGTTATAACGTAGACGGACGAAAGACCAAATCTCTTTTGTAACATTCCTTCGATGATAAAAGCATCCTTTATGTTAAAATAATAGATCAGGTTTTTCTTAAAGAATGTCGTCATCTGAATACCTTCGGCAGTTAAATCAAATTTAGATGAGTACTTGTATGCCTCATAAGCTAAAGTCATAGCAAACCAGATCCCTACAAATATCAGATAATCTGTAAGATTCTTCGCGCTTATTTCTAGGACCGCAGAGAATACTAACAAAGCTATTACGCTCTTTAGAGTCGTTTTTTCTATTCCATGTTTATTCATACAGCCAGCAGGCTACCTGGTAATTTCCATAGTTGATCAGTGGGGGATCTTCACTTTTGCATTTTTCCATTACGAATGGGCATCGAGGGTGAAACCTGCATCCAGATGGTAAATTTATAAGGCTGGGCACATCTCCAACTGGGGGCTTTACATCCTTTACGCTTGTAGTTGGGACAGAACTTAACAGCAATTGTGTATATGGGTGAAGCGGTTTTGCAAGGACATCATTTGTCTGTCCGTACTCGACCACCTTGCCTGCATATAGGACGACTATGAAGTCTGATATATATTTTGCTACCAATATATTATGGGTAATGAAGACATAAGTTAACTTGTACTGGCTTTGGAGGTCCACGAGTATGTTAAGCACCTGTGCCTGGACAGATTCATCAAGCGCAGACGTCGGTTCATCCAGAATAAGTAGCTCAGGCCTTTTTATTAATGACTTTGCAACAGCAACCCTCTGAACCTGCCCTCCAGAAAGCTCCCTTGCCTGTTTGTCTTTAACTTCTTTGTATGACAGACCTACTTGTTCTATTACTTCCTCAACTTTCTTGTACAAAAGAGCCTCATAAGTCATACTTCGGCTTTTAGCCTCGGCTAAAAGCTCTTTTTTCCTGTCATTTGAAATATTCAGGAGAGGTTCAAGAACAATACTCTTAACCTTCATCTTTGGATTAAGCGAAGTCGCAGGGTTCTGGAAAACCATGTCAACATTTTTCCTCACATCGCTATATGTCTGTTTTTGTATTTTTTTGCCTTCGAAGTAAGCTTCTCCTTTAGTCGGAACTTCCAGGGTTGTAAACACCTTCCCCATAGTTGTTTTTCCAGAACCACTTTCCCCAACTATGGCAACTACTTTATCTCTCGGAATAGAAATTGTAACACCGTCAAGTGCTTTAACGAATATTTTGGGAACACCAACCAGTGCATCAATAAACCCTCTTTTTTGCGCAAGATAATATTTCTCTACATTTTCTAATCTGCAAATCTCACTCATATAGCCAGCACCTTATCTCCCTGCCATTCGTAACTATGGCATTCGGTTCTTCATTTAAACATTTATTAAAAACAAACTTGCATCTTGGACTGAACTTGCAGCCATTAGGGAGGTCCAAGTACGATGGAGGAGATCCAGGAATAGAATAGAGTCGTCCACTATCCTTTGGTGCACTCGGGATACTAGCTATAAGGCCAGAAGTGTATGGGTGCATGGGTTTCTTAACAAGATCAGTGGTTTTGCCAAGTTCCATAACTCTGCCTGCGTAGAAGACAAGCATCCTGTTAGAAAGGACATATGCAAGACCGATATCATGAGTAATAAATATTATAGAAAGTCCCGTTTGCTTATTCAGGTCCCTTAGCAATTTTATGACCTGTGCCTGTATGGTTACATCTAGCGCAGTAGTTGGTTCATCTGCAATAAGAAGTTTCGGACGAAGCAACAGAGCCATGCAAATCACAACTCTCTGAACCTGTCCTCCAGAAAGCTCGTGAGGATACCTAAGCATTATTTTCTCTGGATCAGGAAGACGCAAACTGGTCATGGCTTCAATAACCTCCTTTCTAGCATCATCCTCGGTCATTTGATGTCTCGTTCTTTCGTTTCTTATGAAAAGTGCTTCAAGTAATTGGGTTCCAACTCTTTTTACTGGATTGAGGCTGTTCAAAGGATTCTGGAAAATCATAAAGACTGTTGTGCCTCGTAATTTTGTCATCTCTTTTTCAGATAATTTGAGAATATTTACGCTGTCGAGCGTTACCTCCCCCGTAGCTATTCCAACTGGAGGTAGCATTCTAGATATTACTTGTCCCAGTGTTGATTTTCCGCTGGCGGATTCTCCAACAAGAGAAACCAGTTCGCCTTCCTCGACGTCCAAGTTCAAATTATCTATAACTTTATATTTACCAGCAACTGTATTGTATGAAACGTTTAGATTCTTAATACTAAGCAGCAATTGTTAACACACCCTAATAATTGATCCTGTTTGAAATTATGTCCTGCATTCTATCCCCAACCAGAACAAAACCTATGACTATGACAAGTATAGCAAGCCCTGGGAATATCGCGTACCACCACCCTGTTGGCAGTGTTCCTACACCGTTGGACGCCATAGAACCAAGCTCTGGTATTGGTGGTTCAAGTCCTATGCCTAGGAAAGCCAATGTTGAGTATGTGAGTATAACATTCCCAAAATCCAATGCTGCATAAGCAATGATCGGATCTAATGAGTTCATGAACAAGTAACGGAAAAATAACCTAGTAAAAGAGACATTATTCAGTTTTGCAGCTTGAACATAATCTAAGTTTTTTATCCTTAAAGTCTGGGCTCTGAAGAACCTTGCATAAATGGGCCACCATATAATAACAAGAGCGAGTATAACTCCGCTCAGCGTCTCATCAAACATGACTGAAAGCGCTATAACAAGGACGAGAGCTGGCAGTGAAAGGAAAGCGTCAGTGATCCTCATTACAGTCTCATCTGTAAATTTACCCCTGTAACCAGCAAATACACCAAGTATCCCGCCAATCAATATAGCAGAAAGAACCACTAGAATTGATATGAATGCATCCCTAGGCATAGCATAGAGCATCCTTGACCATATGTCTTCCCCATAAGTGTTTGTGCCGAATATATACGTTAAAGTCGGAGGGTGAAGATGCATTGGAAGGTTATAACTGAACGGATCATGTGGTAGCAATGCTATCGCAGGACCAGTTGTACCAAAAAATAATTCCAGCGTTCCCTGTATAAGGGACCACCCAAGAAATGCCACAACTATTATTAAACCCAATATAGCACTGGGATCCTTTATCATTAGTTTGATATACTCGATCAGTCTGTTTGATTTTTTAACCTTTTCCTTTCTAATCATTTGAGCTGGCAAAGACGCATCAGTCATTCTAATCTCACCCTTGGATCAAGAACACCATATAATATATCTGCTATTAAATTGGCAACGATAATCGTTAGGGCTATTATTATTGTAGTTCCCAGTATTGCAGGGTAATCTAGATTATAAATAGCTTGGACAATATAATAGCCTATGCCATGATAAGAAAATATTTCCTCGATAACTACAGCTCCAGCAACCGAAAATGCAAGATCAAGAACGATATAGGTGACAAGCGGTATGGAGGCATTTCTTAATGCAACGCTATAAATTGCTTTATTCCTTGGCACACCCTTCATCAGCGTAAGTCGGAAATAATCAGTTTCCATAACGTCCAGCATCGTAGATCTCGTCAGTCTCGTTATAATACCAAAAGATAAAAGCGCAATGGCGAGAGTTGGTAAAATCATGTGATGTATAAGACTGATCAGATAGGGCCAGTCTCTAGCCCATAACGCATTAAGGATTGGAAATGCAAGCACATCTGGAGGAGCCCTCAGTGTTGGATCGACCATATTTATTGCTGGCAACAACCTCAAATCATATGCAATAACAAGCTGAAGCACTGCAGCAAGAAGAAATGTTGGCATGGACCAAGTTGCAAGATAAAAGCCCTTAACGGTGTTATCAGCCGGCTTTCTTCTTCTGGCCGCCGCATAAGCACCGGTGTACAGTCCAAGAATTATGGAAATGACAATTCCAGTTAACACGAATTCCAGGGTTCTTGGAAGGTACTTTCCTATCAATGTTATTACCGGCTGATCTTTAATGGGGTCAATACCAAAATTACCCTTAAAGATGTTTATAATATACGTGAAAATTTGCACATATACAGGCGCATCCAGTCCATGTGTTTTAGCGTAAGCAGCATAAAAGGTAAGCGAACCATGAGGAACACCGCTGTATATTTTTGCAAGTGATATCGGGTTTGGTGCAATTACATGTATTAGGACAAAAATAAACACTATGAGGATTAAAAGAGTAAAAACAGCATAAATGGCTCTCCGAATAATAAACGCAATGGTCCTGCTATCCATCTTTTCTAGATCGCTACTGTCGTTCTTAAGTTTTTGCTTCTGTAAATAGACAATCGCATACAATGTAAAGGTTGTAAAGTAGGATCGGATTCGTGGGCATAAAATCCCATTCCAGAGAACAATCTTTAAGAATATTGCGTTAATTTATTCGATAAATAAAGAAACTCGCTTCCAAATTTTAGAACTATATTTCATGGACAACATTTGCCCAAACAATATGAATAAAGTGGAAGAAGGAAAACTAGAAAATTTTAAGAATAGGTCTTTACTTTGATAATTTAATGGGCGTTAGAAGTTATGCAGAACTCTCAGATACAGAACTCGATAAGGTTGTATCTGATATATCAAATGATATTAGGCTAAAGAATGATAGACTGTCTGAGTTGAATGACGATATAGAAATATTACTCAAATACCAAGATTATTTAATAAAAGCAATTGAAGGAGAAAGATAGATGGTAAACAAGCTTTCCAAGGTAATAGAGTTAACATCAGAAAGTTCTTCTCTTGATTTCAAGATATCAGAAAGAATTGAAGTCGCGAAAAAGGAAGTAATAAGACTTTCCGGATTGATTACACTATTCGAGCTAACCACACACTCTCCAGTTATTCAGGAGATTTCAAGAGTAAGAGATGATCTTTTTGATAAGTACTTTCCGAGTGAAGGACGCTGAAAGTTCATGGACACACATTTTCTTCACGCACTTTGCTACATATATCATGGACTAGATCTTGTAGGACATTTCTTTTCCAGCAAATTCTCATAAATATCGATCAAATTTTTGCAGTGTGATTCTATACTGAAATTCTGTTCAGACAACTTAGCTGCGTTGTTCGCTAATTTCTGCAATTGCTCCCTGTTGCTTAGTAGGGAATTGATCCTTTCCCCGACCTCTTCTGGCTTGAGAAAATCGACCTCAAGAATTCCAGTATCGGCACCGTTATAATATTTGGACAATGGAAACCCATTCTGGACAAGAGCTGGTGTTCCCGACATAAGTGCTTCAAGAACTGATATGCCAAATGTGTCGGTCAAAGAAGGTGATATGAAAAGGGAGGCTAAAAATATACGTTTATATTTCTCCTCGTCGGTTATGTATCCCAGTAACTCAATCTTTTCATCCATTCCTTCGCTTTTTATCCTCTTTCTCATTTCATCCTCATAAGGCCCTGTTCCTGCAATTGTGAATCTGACTTCTGGCGAAGTAGCTTTGGCCACATCCAGAATCTTCATTACTCCTTTATCCTTTGTCAGGCGGCCAACGTAAAGAACATTGAATCCATCAGTTTTTCTATTAATTTCTGGAATATTTTTCTTATTCACAAAAAGGGGAAATTCCTTCACATTCTTGAGTCCAAAACCTTCGAGATATTCCTTTGAGTATCCGCTTGGAGCAAGAACAAGGTCACATCTTTTGTATTCAAAAATATTATATTTCCACGCCAGTCCAAAAAGTAAATCCTTCAATGGCATACGAAGAGTATCTTTCATCTTGACAAAATCTGTGTGAAATGTCGCAATTATCGGTGCTTTGGTTTTTCTGGCTGCGCGATAGCCTAGAGTTCCAAAGAAAGGATCGTGTATGTGTATTATATCAAATTCGCTCTTCAGAACATAATTATAGAGTCTCGCTGGAATCATATTGAATGGGATTGAATATTGCTTGTACATTGGGAGTGGGAAAGTCAATGGTATGTGAACGTTTTTTTCACTTTTGTCTCCGTTGAGGGAAAATACATGCACTTCATGCCCTAGCTGTTCAAGTTCACTCTTCACATCCCTTAGATAATATGAAACACCGTCTGGGGTGGGGTAATAGGTTGCTGTAAAATAGGCTATTTTCATTTTTCATTCAACCTAGCTTTGTTATGATCATTTTCCTTTATTTCTATATACGCCGCTGGTCGGATTCGAACCGACGACCGCCCGGTTAACAGCCGGGTGCTCTACCAACTAAGCTACAACGGCAACTCATCATTTAGCATACCGAAATTTTTAATCTTTTCGGCATGGGACTCATTCATGAGTGAATTGATCTATTTTACATTATTTTCATTTTCTTGTAAATTTTAAACCCAACTACCAAAGATAGGAACTTTCATTTAGCTAAAATAGCAAGATATTCATGTAATGTTGCCATTAACTTTGACTTTTTTTCCCTTACCACTTGGAATTATTGAGAGTTTGCCCTTAAATTCTAACTCCATCTCTTTTCCAGCAAGAAGGCGATCGAGGAATAAGGCCAGGGCCGATACTTCGCTAATTGGCTGGTTTGTTATCGAAATGTTATATGATGACTCGTTATAAACATCAATCGGGACCTTGGAGGCACCAACCACAATAGCAAATTCATTTGTAGCGAGTCTCTCCCTCAATTCTCCAATCACAGTATCTACAGGAAGCCCGTACATAGTGAGGTGTATCTTCACGCCCTTAAACGACCTGAGGTAGGACCTATAGTTAATACCAGTACGAATATGGAAGTCTCCTCCGAAGTTTTCAGTTACTTTATTCACTATCTGTTCGAGATCCTCATCCTTTAGATCAACGAGAATATCCTTTGCGCCAAAAGCCCGTGCAGTTAACGCGACATGCGTAGTTATCCGCTTGTCTCTAAAAGGTCTGTGATTTATTCTCAAAACATGTATGTCGACCAAGAGACACGCTTCCTTAAACACCGCTTACTATGGCAATCTTAAATCCCTTGATCTGCAGTATGTTTGATCTTTTAACAATACCTCTTAGTAGGGTCTGCGAAACATCCAAAGCATCAGCTGCATCTCCAAGAAAGACACCTTCGGGATCTTTTATCATATCGCGTATTTTATCCTCGTATACTGTAAGCTGCTCGTCAGTTAATGTAGTCGCATATATGATGTCTGCGAGGTCCCCCATGCTTCCGAGTAGGTTTATCTGTACATTTGTGTAATAAGTATGGTACGCTTTCTCAGGCCCGTTGTCTCCTGTCATCCACTGGCTTTCTATAAGTTTGATCTTATCAAGATACAGAAGCGCTCTCTTTCCTTCGATACCATATTTCTCCTCTATGTGAGGCATGGTGATCCAGTTTGCTGAAAGATCAAGCAATAACCTTCTTTTTACCTCCGTATCAGCAGCGTGAAAGATTGATACTAATTCTCCAACGTCGTTGACTACTTTTATCCGACTTACCATATCTGTCCAGTATGTCTCCACTGGATATTAACAATTACATTAATGCCGTGGATAAAATTATTTCCTTCTCTTATGTATCTCGTACAATAGCATCTTGTCGTAAGCTACCTTAAATTTGATCTTCTTTTCCTTAAGAATATTTGAAACAGATTCGGTTATCCCCGCTATATCCTCGGACATCATTCCCCTAAAAATTATTATCTCCTTCCTGTCCCTAGGAAAGACAAGCCTGAATTTTGCGCCATCCTTGATGTATCCTATAGGTTTCTTATTTTTTTTCAATTCAAGCATATTGAGCTCAAGTGAAATCTGGTCGTACTGTGCCTCTTCCTGGTTCTGTTTTGCTTCATTGCTGAATATATCCCATATCTCAGGGAATGCACGGCCAAGATCCTTCCAGTTAAAATCCTTTGAAAAGTATATGTGGCCACTGAAATTCTTCATTAACTGATATTATACTGATATTATTTAATTTTTTATCTCTGCGTCTGCAGGTTTATACTCTCAGTATTAAGATTGTATTGAGGTAATCCTTGAACATCCTTAGCGTCCTTCAGAAACGAGTTTATCTAGAACATTAGGTAAGACACCACCAGAGAGGATATACTCCTTTTCCATCGGTGTGTCGACTCTGAGCGTGAGTTCAGCCGTGCTTTTCGTCTTCCCAGACTTTGTATAGAAAGTAAGTGTTCCCTTTGAACGAGGTTCAAGGCTATCAATTGTTACATTCATCTTGGCAGAAGGATCAATGTCCAATGAGGCAAAGTTCTCGCTGTTTGAAAACTGCAGAGGTAGTACGCCCATGCCAATGAGATTGCTTCTATGAATTCTTTCGTATCCTGCTGCGACTATTGCCTTTACTCCAAGAAGCAATGGACCTTTAGCTGCCCAGTCTCTTGAGCTTCCAGTTCCGTACTGATCACCTGCAATGACTATCAGAGGAATATTTTCTTTCTTATACTGCATTGCTGCATCAAAAACACTCATTTCTGCCTTGTCCGGATAGTGAACAGTGAATCCACCTTCCCTTGAGACTAGAAGGTTTCTTATCCTATTGTTGGCAAACGTCCCCCGAGTCATAATTTCATAGTTTCCTCGCCGGGCGCCGTACTGATTAAAATCTTCTGGTTTCACTCCTTTTTCAAGCAAGTACTTTCCTGCGGGTGTATCCTTGCTGAAAGAGCCTGCAGGAGATATATGATCAGTGGTAACAGAATCGCCAAGCACTAATAGCGGATAAGCACCTATGATTCTTGTCCTATCACCTGGAGGATTTGTGTACTCCTTTTCGAAGAACGGAGGCTTTTTAATGTAAGTGCTGTTTGGATCCCATGAATAAAGATCTCCAGAATCCGCTTTGATTTTGGTCCATATATCATTATATGAATCAAGGTTACTGTACTTTTCTATGTACATTTCTCTGGTCATAGAATCCTCTACAATTCTATTTATCTCTTCTGGTGTAGGCCATATGTCCTTGAGATAAACAGGTTTACCCTTGCTTGATGTACCTATGGGCTCATTATCCATGTCTATAGTCACAGTTCCTGCGAGGGCGAAGGCAACAACGAGAGGTGGTGACATAAGGTAATTTGCCCTTACATTTCTGTGTATCCTTGCCTCGAAATTCCTGTTGCCAGAGAGTACAGCCGCCGTACTGAGGTTATTCTCGACAATCGCATTCTCTATGTTCTTGTTAAGTGGTCCGCTGTTACCTATACACGTTGTACAGCCATAACCTACGACCTCAAACCCGAGTTTATCTAAATATTCCTGAAGGCCAGATCTCTCGAGATAATCCGAGACAACTCTCGATCCAGGGGCAAGGCTTGTCTTCACTTTCTTATTTACGCTCAACCCCAGTTCTACAGCCTTCTTGGCCAGTAGGCCTGCGCCAACCATAACGTATGGGTTACTTGTATTCGTGCAACTTGTAATTGCAGCAATCACAACATCACCCTCATTTAGCATTTCTTCGTTGCCGTCGATCTCTACAGGTACAGACTTAAGCGCAATCTGCTTCTTTTTTCCAGAGTCAGAATCGATAGAGGAACCAGTGCCTTCCATGAAATTAAGGAAGCTATCACCTATCCTGCCAAGGTCCACTCTCTGCTGGGGAAGTTTAGGTCCAGCGACGCTGGGTGCAACTTTTGATAAATCCACATCTATAACGCTTGAATATTCAATGTTTTCTAAGTTCCCAAATAAGCCCTGGGCCTTGAAGTATTTTTCTATTAGTTCTATGGATTCCTCACTCCTTCCTGTGAGTCTCAAATAGGAAATAGTTTTGTCATCCACAGGGAAAAGGGCAGTCGTGGCACCATATTCCGGGCACATGTTGGAAACGGTTGCACGGTCTGCGACAGAAAGATGCGTAATACCATCGCCGAAGAATTCCACAAATTTATCTACGACCTTGCTCTTCCTGAGAATTTCTGTTATTGTAAGCACCAGATCTGTTGCCGTAATACCTGGCCTAAGTGAACCAGAAAGTCTCACTCCAACAACCTGAGGTAATTTATAGTAAACGGCCTGATTGAGCATGGCCGCTTCCGCTTCTATTCCCCCGACGCCCCATCCGAGAACACCCAGGCCATTAACCATAGTCGTATGTGAATCCATACCGAGCACTGTATCTGGAAAAGCCACGGTCTTTCCATCTTTTTCTCCTCTAAAGACAACCTTGGCGAGGAACTCCAGATTCACCTGGTGGCATATCCCCACCGATGGAGGAATAACTCTGAGGTTATGAAACGCGTTTTGTGCCCATTTCAGGAAAACGTACCTCTCTCTGTTGCGTTCACCCTCTTTCTCCTGGTTAAGCGCAACAGCATCTGGTCTGTTATAAAAGTCAACCTGAACGGAATGATCTATCACCAGATCAACCGGTATCTGCGGCTCCACAATTTTGGGCGACTTGCCCTTGCTTACTGCCGCGTCTCTCATGGCAGCAAGGTCGGTAACAGCCGGTACTCCTGTAAGATCCTGCATCAACACCCTTGATATTTTCAACGGAATTTCAGAATTTCCGGGATCTTTTGAATCCCAGTTCAAAATGCTTTCCACATTTGCTTCATTTATTTCTTTCCCATCCAAGTTCCTTACAATCGATTCGAGAATTATGCGCAAAGATCTTGGCAATCTATCGACGTTAAAACCTAGTTCGCGCAATCTAGGGATAGAATAATAATGAACCACATCGTTTCCAACCTGCAAAGTTTCTTCAATTTGGTATTTTGACTGCATAATATCATAAGTTAATGGCT
>JAKAYB010000147.1 GCA_021826925.1 Thermoplasmata archaeon
TCAATATGAGATACAGAGTACTTTATGGGTGAGGGAAAATCAGGAATATACGGATCTTGCCAATAACCTTCAAAGTGGGAGCTCTCCATGAAAGATGAGAGGGAAATTCGCTTATAATCCTAATCTCAAAAATAAGAAGATCACACCTATTGCTATAATCATGATTCCTACAAGATATAACCACCTGTATGTAGTTGGTTTTCTGGAACCTATGTAAGCATCTTCGTACCAGGTTGTATCATTGTCTGATGAAGTCCTGATTTTCTTCCGATCTGTTTCGTTCGTTTCTGATTCGCTTTCACCAGGAGGCTTGTTAGTAGTTGGGGTATTATTGTTTCTTGACCGGTTCCTTCCAAAGAAAAAGGGAAAAAAGAAGAAGAATGGTATAAAACCGAAAGAATACCCATGAATATTTATTAGTGGTAATACTAAAAAAAAGACTAGAAATATTGATAAATAGAATAAAAGTATGAACAGATAGATCCTGTTTTGTTTAGCCATTGTAGGATAAAGAAGTATAAACTAGAATTTAAAACTTGTATTGAATTCTGCATAGGCTTGATCATGGGTTATTGAATAATTTATAATAGTCAAAATGATAACCTCACAATGAAGAATAAGAAGATAATAGTTACAGGCGGGTCCGGCTTTATAGGATCGAATCTGGTGCAGAAACTTTCCGATGATAATGAGATATTTGTGATAGATAATCTGAATTCCGGTTCAAATGCAAATCTTAAGGATCTTGAAGGAGACAGTCTTCGCGTAGTAAACGACGACGTAAAAAATATTCGGAATTATCATTTTGAGGCAGACTACATATTTCATCTCGGGTTTTATTCTGCCTCGCCCATGTATAGAAATAATCCCTCGCTTGTAGGAGAAGTAGTCTCAGGTATGATAAGCGTCCTTGAATATGCCAAGGAACAGCAATGCCCAGTTGTATTCTCTTCCACCTCGTCAATATATAACGGCATAAAACCACCGCATAGGGAGGATATAATTCCAAATGTAACGGACCTTTATACAGAAGCACGAATTGCATCTGAACGTCTTTCTGAGCTTTACAATAAATTATACGACCTTAACGTTTCGGCGCTCAGATTCTTTTCAGTCTATGGCTATAGAGAGGCAGCTAAGAAAGAATTCGCAAACCTCGCTACGCAATTCATGTGGGCTATGAAAAAGGATGAGCAACCAGTGATATACGGAAACGGCGAACAGAGAAGGGATTTTATCTTTGTTTCTGATGTTGTAGATGCTATTATCAAAGCCGGGGATTCAAAGGGATTCCAGGTATACAACGTGGGCTACGGCAAAAATTACAGCTTGAATGAACTTGTCGCTAAGATCAACAAACTTCTTGGAAAAGATATAGAGCCAAAGTACATTGAGATGCCAGTTAAAAACTATGTAATGGAGACATTGGCTGATACATCCAAAATAAGGAAATATCTCGGCTTTGAGCCAAAGATACCTCTTGATAGGGGGCTGGAACTCCTAAATGAATATTATCGATGAAGATAAGAAACGGATGATCATGTCGAGGACCCCACTCCGTCTATCATTTGTTGGAGGAGGTACTGATCTTCCTGCTTTTTATAGATCTTATGGAAAAGGTGCAGTTGTTTCTGCCGCAATTAACCGATATATATACGTCGCTGTAAACAGAAAATTCGATTCAAAAATACGGGCAAGTTATTCTGTGACCGAAATAGTGGACGCGGTTGACGAAATCAAGCATAATGCAATACGTGAGTGTTTGAGATTTCTTGGCATTGACGGCGGGATAGAAATAGTTAGTATATCCGATATTCCATCCCATGGAACAGGGCTTGGCTCAAGCAGCACATTTGTCGTAGGCCTCTTGAACGCATTGCATGCATACAAAGGAGAGCATGCGTCAGCAAAACAACTCGCAGAAGAATCTGTCAAGGTCGAACGGGAGATACTAAAGGAGCCAGGAGGAAAGCAAGATCAGTATCTTGCATCTTTCGGTGGTGTTCAACTCCTCGAGTTTTTTGATGATGAGAAAGTATCCGTTTCTCCGGTGATAATGAAAGAGAGCATAAGGAAGAAACTGAGGGAAAATCTTCTGTTGCTTTATACCGGCAAGGAAAGGGATTCAACACCCATAATTGAAGATCAGTCCAAACAAGTGCATGAGCATTCTGACAGCTACATCAAAATGCGTGATCTTTCCTATTCCTTTCTTGAAGCTATAAACAGGGGTGACATAGAAGCCATTGGAGACATAATGGACCAGAATTGGCAGGAAAAGAGAAAATTGTCTCCAAACATTTCCAACAGCTGGATAGATAAAGTATATATCAAAGCTAAGGAAAATGGGGCCCTTGGCGGGAAGATAGTAGGTGCAGGAGGCGGTGGCTTTTTGTTCCTAGTCGCAAGACCAGAAGATCATCAAAGAATTATCTCCAATCTAAATGAGCTTAAACCAGTAGACTTTTCATTCGACTACAGTGGAAGCAAAATAATATTCATAGGTGAATAGTTCGATTTTCTCCAATATTCATTGATTCGTCTGGTTTTTCAAAAATATTTTGCAGTTGACGATTTCTCGAGGAGAAACTTTCAGGTTTGACAGAATAATAAATATACGGGTATTACATTTAAAATTGTGACTCTTACCCCAGCTCAGATAGACAAAGTTTCCGATGAACTTC
>JAKAYB010000148.1 GCA_021826925.1 Thermoplasmata archaeon
GGTATAGCATCAGGGTTATATTGTGTACCAAGAGAAATTATTAAGAAATCTCCTGTGTATTCCGAAACAGTAGTCGCAACAGTTTTTCTCACCGGATCGATTGAAGTTATCTCTTCGTTAACAACATTTATGCCTTTTCCTGCAAGGGCACTCAGGTCTTTCTGCACTTGATCCGGGGTTCTCTTCCCGATCATAAGCCACGGATAAGAGGGTGGGAACTGAAAATACTGCTTTTTCTCAATAACCGTGATGCTGGCCTTTTCCCCCAACTTATCTGCCAGGATGTTCGCAGCGGCTAATCCGCCTATGCCGCAACCTAATATGAGAATCTCATTTTTTTCCACATGAATGTAGTAAGAGCCAATTTATAACTCTTTAGATTGATGCAAATGACCTGATGAGAAAACATTTAATATCTCATAAATGAGAAAAGAGTATGAAATTTTTTTGAATCCAGACAATATGAATTTGATACTACTCATACCTGCAAGGAAGATTGAGAATAAAGCTATGGTGCTCAACACCGAAGTTTGCGGAATCCACCTATCATGCTCATGGCAAATTCAGAGAGGATAATTGCACGGCACTGTGATCTTTTAGCGCAAATCATGGTGGTTCAAAGTTTCTTCCTTAGATTTGGGCAATTCATAGAAAATCACAAAAGCAGCCGCAATTAGGTTAAGGGGTACCAAAATTAATATGATATCTATGGGTCCAATGGAAATGATTGAGGCCAGAGTCAGGCCAATGGACATTGCAACCGTACCCTGCAGCGTTCTCAGAGCAGAACCAACAACCCTGTTTTTCTGCGCAAGACTGTTCATGGTGTAGGACGTGTTTGAGGTGGTCGCAAGGCCTGAGGCAACACCCAGGAGAATCTCGGCAAGAATCGAGTTTACAAATATGGAAATAGAGAACAGTGCCATCATCAGGAAGGCTAGCATTGGCACAAGTTTTCGGCTAAATCTATCAGAAGCCTTTCCACCAGCAAGAGAAAAAAAAGTGAATGACAGTGGAAAGAGAAGCACGAGGAGGCTGTAATGCAGTGCGTTGTATCCAAGGTATGCATATAGAAAGACAAGGTATGCAGCGAAACTGTTTCTTGTTATGGAATGAAGGAAACCACTGATGCTTGATTTTACATATTCCCCCGGAAGGTGTGTCCTTAAGCTCATTATCAGGCCCATAGCCATCACCATGATCCCTGCCCAAATGTTTAATACCAGTACCACAACACCAGACAAGGCAAGACTCGGCCCAAATGCGCTGCGTCCGATTGACGAAACCCGTCTTACATCCTTGATTCTGAAAATGAAAGCAAGGCTGACCAGTGCCAGCAATGAAGAGACTATGAAAAGCACTTTCCAGTCAAGAAGTGCGACTATGCCCCCTACTGGCAATCCAACCACATATCCTAGGCTCACTATAGTGTGATTTATCCCAATGGCACTGCCTCTCCTTGTATCATCACCAATGCTTGAAGCATATACAAGGGATGTTGGCAGCACAATGGATGCGCCGACAGCCTGTATAATTCTGAATAGTTCTATTTCCACAAAGCTGGAACTGAAGAAAATGAGAAAACCACCTGCAGCCAGTAGGGTTCCTCCAAAAATCATTCCAAGTCTGAGGCCAACTCTCTCGAAAACCACTGCAAAAGGAACGAATAGCAACGCTTCTATTGCAACATAAATTGTTACAAGAAGGGAAGCTTGAAAGTGAGATATGCCGAAATAGACAGAAATTATTGGAATTGCAATCAATATCATAGTTGCTTCGAACGTGGAAACGAATCCCATGAAAGATGCAACAACAATATCTTTACTGTTCATTCTGAAACCTTGAGGAGCAAAACTCACTGGAGTTGTCTAAGAACATCTAACGTATTGTAATAGGCTCTTTCTTCTTTTATAAGATTGTCTCCGTCCATAATCAGGACATCTACACCCTCATATCTTATTTTCTTGGCTTCAGCAACCTTGTTGTACCCGTATCGCTGCCCCTGAAATGTACCTGTCCCAATCCATTCCCCGAATCCTATGTTACCGTTCCATACTGTATTCAATAGTTTGAACTCGAAATCAGGGATAGAATTCCACAGGCCTTTCAAATAAAGTTTGAATTGCTCTTTTCCCCTAATTATTCTTGGTTCTTCTCCCTGGTGCCTGTAAACCATGTCATTAGAATATAATTCCAAAAGGTCAGCAACTCTATGATGGTTCCATCCTTCCATAAATTTTCTTTCAAAATAATCACGATCAAAAGCCATGTCTATTACAACTGACAATTATATTTAAGATTGTCGTTATATGTCCTTCCACCAAAAACCAAATATCACACGCCCATTCGCTTAGCTATTCTGGTTTTAGTGCTTATGATTTGCAACTTCTGAGATGCCCAATGCACTTTTAAGAAAACATTCCATTAAAACTTGAATCAAATCCGCCTATTTCTATCAAAATCCTTTATCCAATACTATGGTGATTATATCCCGTTAGATGAATAATTATTTTTGTTGGAAGATCTCCCTTAAAATACGAGGTATTGGAGAATTCATGGCGTATGTAGCAGTTTACTTATATGCATGACGGTACCTAGAAG
>JAKAYB010000001.1 GCA_021826925.1 Thermoplasmata archaeon
CCTTTGCCTACCATCTCATCACCTCATGAACGGGAAAGAGATTAAAAAATCCCTCTCTCTGGACTCTCACCCTATTTAAACCTTTCTCCATGCTCATGTTGTCTGAACGTAACTGGATCCGTAACACGTTTCTCATTCAACGCAACAATTATTTCGATGGTGTGGAAAGTAAATCCTTTCCTTTGCTTAAGCTGTTGAAGCCTCGACGCGAACGTAATCCATCAATCCGTCTATTATTCTTTCTTTTATCATTGAAGGGTTCTTCCAGGTAAAAAGTGACGGTTCCAGATAGCACGATAATGCGCATTTATTGCAACTCTCATACTCTTCCCAGTTGTAGTTGTTCCATACCTTGACAATATCTACATCCCAAACTTTTGAGCTGCCATTGTACTCATTCAGGACATAACACGGCATCACCAGATTTCCCAGGGGATCAACGTTCATTGTTAGCCATGGCTTACATTTCCATCCATTTCCATTGAACCACGAATTGGTAACCGCTTGGAAATACTCTTTGGAATTGACAATTTTGTATCCCTTCTCCTTCATTAATGCAAGTGTTTGTACAGCTTCCTTTAGCTTATCCATGCCTGGAGACTCTTTTTCTGCCGTGGAATAATTATATGCAATCTGAAAATTTACTCCAACACCCAGTTTTTCCGCCAGTAAAACTAGATCCTTAGCCTGAAAATAATTTTCCTCAGTTATCGTTGAACTGAGTGAAAGAGATATGTGACCACGGGCAGCCTTCACACCTTCTATCGCTTTGTCAAAAGATCCAGAGACACCCCGCATTTTGTCATGTAGTGAGCCTATGCCGTCTATCGACACAAACATATAGTCAAGGTAATCTTCAATACTTTTTAATTTGTTCTTCAGAAGCCACCCATTGGTGACCATGGAGGTATGGAATCTCTTATGAGATTCTGCAAGTATATCCTGAACATCGTTCCTCAGAAGAGGTTCTCCACCTTCGAATCCAAGGAATGAGACACCTGCTCTTTTCATGGACTCCATCATTTTGACCTCTTCTTCCACAGTTAGAAGCTGCTCATCTTTTCTCCTCCAGAATGGGCACATTTTGCACTCGAGGTTACACCTATATAGAAGTTTATGACCAGCAATCAAGGGGGCTTTGTTTCCATTGAACCCTTTAAGTTTCCTCTCTATTGTCCTCCATAAAACCGGTCTGATCACTGCCATAAATCATATAGCATGATACGGTATATAAATATGATTACAACAATATGTTGGCTTTCATGGAATATAAATACAATTTTGGTATGCAAATATATGTTTTCTGCAATGGAATATTATACTGAATTTTCACTGCATAGGAAACTGACAATCGATTTACTCATGTCAGTTTCCAGTAGTCAACTGGCCGAGGCCCCAATATCTAAGGCCGGTACTCTGGGAAAACAATTCAGGCATTTGAATGACGTATCGAAGTGTTACACCGATGCACTTGAGAATCAAAAACTCGTGTTCGAAAGAAACGATGTTGACCACTCTCTTGAAACAGACAAGTCTAGACTAATAACCGAGTTAAAATTGACGAAAGAACGACTACGGAGCTTCATTGAATCAGTAGATCCTGCAGTATTCTCGCAAGAAATTATAGATTGTCGAGAATCTGAGAAGTATGTCGGTGTCGAGCGAACTTCACCAAGAATTATTGTTTGGTGGATGATAGAACACGAAATATTTCACGAAGGTCAACTAGCGCTGTACATTAGAAACTTTGGTACGTATTTTCCAGAATCATGGAAAATTTGGGGCCTAAAATAGGTGGATTTCCTAATTTTCTCATTCGTACAGATCTTACGGCGGGATCATTCAGATCTGTGCTCACTTCCACGGACAAACGAAAGAAATGCAGCTATTATAAGAATAATAAGAGAAACATAGAGTGCCGCATGAACTCCAGCCATGAATTCTGTTGTGACATTTCCGAGAAGCTTGCCTATGCCAGCAAAGACTTCGAACGCGACACTTCTAGGTACGCTAAGGCTTGCAACCGAAATTGCCAGAACGAAACTACCCAGCATACCTATGTTGGACATCGTTCGGAGAAACCCGGATGTCATGCCATAAAATTCTCTTGGTGAATTTGCCATGACAGCGCTGTTGTTTGCAGGAAAGAACATTGAACTTCCAGTTCCAGTGAAAAAGGAGGCAACAAGTATTACATAAAGAGGGGATACAACCGTTAATGTAATATAAACAAGAACAGACACGGCCATAATGCTCAGGCCTAACGTTGCAGGGATCCTCGATCCAATCCTGTCAGTAAGTCTGCCAAAAACTGGGCCCAATACACTGCCCACAACGTATCCAGGAAGGAGCAGAAGTGAACTGTAAAATGGCGTTAGCCCCCTAATTCCTTGAAGATACATTATTATGATGAACACAACAGCCAAAAAACCCAAGCTCTGGAAAAACGATGCCATTATGGAAAAACTGAGGATTCTAATATGAAATATCTTTTTCGGAAGTAATGGATTTTTCACTCTATTCTCAATATACAGAAATAAAAATATGGTTGCAACACCAAGGACGATGAGTATCTCATTGAAGAGATCAACACCATGCAGGGAAATGTCCGTTGCAGCATATGAGATAAGGATTAGGGCACCGCCAAGGGACAAGGCGCCTGGTAAATCAAGCTTATTTGCTATCGGCGATCCACGTTTCACATATTTCAAAGCATAATATAGGGCAAAAGCACCGATTGGCACGTTAATGTAGAAAATATATCTCCATCCTATGAATGTGGTAATAACGCCACCCAAAATTATGCCAATCATTGCACCAGAATTGTATCCCACTGAAGTATAGCCAAACACTCTCCCTCTCTTGTTTGGTGGGAAATTGTCCGCAACTATTGCGCCACTATTTGCCTGTATCATGGCCGCACCACTTCCTTGCAGTACTCTGAAGGCAATGAGTTCAAAAATAGATGCGGAAGCGCCGCAAAGGGCCGAACCAATTGTGAAGAGGGCAATTCCAGTATTGAACATTTTCTTACGAGTAAGTAAGTCGCCTAATCTACCGAGCTGTGTAGTTCCAACGGCTATGACTAGAAGATAAATCATTATTATCCATATTGAAACAGAGAGAGGAGCATTGAGTTGCACGGTTATGGTTGGAAGTGCAAGTATTACTATCGTCGAATCAACTGCACCCATCAGAACGGCTGTCAATAATGCAATTATCAATTTAGAATCTTTATCCATTCTGTCATTCTCGTTTAGAAATGGTAATGATATCCTATCGTTTAAACGCATTGATTTAAAGATATTTATGACCCCTTTATCCAGCATTCATTCCGTCTGCAGCCGGTACGATTAAGAAGAGATGAATCATAATCTGATTTTATACCTTACATTAGTAAAGTAGTAACGCGCTATCCTTTCAGATGGAAACACAAAATACTGTGTTCACGCTTTGGAACCCTGTTCCATTCAACTACTTTCGCAATGGTGAAAGCTTAACTATGGCTAGAGTTTCTGAAGTGTTGGAATAACAATTATCCCGGAAAATTCAATGTATCAATTTTTAAAAAGTTATTGGAAATACTTACTTTACTATTAATTTAGGAATGTCTATGCAAAATGAAATAATGGGGCAGGTTTTGATAGACTGAAAACAAATCCCAAACAATTACTGAGTTCTCCAAAATGATTGTAAGCCGATCCTGACAGTCGGATATGGAGGGAAATTTAGTTATTTCTGTTTTCAATATACAACTCTGGCATTTCCTCCATTTGTATTTTTGCGGAGACTATTTTATTTTTCCTTACCACAGCAAATTCCACATTTTCACCTAATTTTATATTCGCAAGTGTTGAAAGCAAAACCCTCATAGAGTCTACCTTCATTCCATTGATTGAAACTATTGTGTCATAGAGCTCTAGGCCCGATCTATGTGCAGGCCCGCCGCGCGTCATTCTCAATATCATTACGCCGTTTTTTGTGGGCAATTGGAGTCGTGAGGCTATTTCGTCTGTTACAGTAATTCCAGAAATGCCAAGCCATGGCCGAACGACACGTCCAGATGTAAGTATCTGCTCTACTATCCTGTTAACTGTGTTCGATGGTATCGCGAATCCTACGCCCTGTGCAAATGGGATCATTGCAGTGTTTATGCCTATAACACTACCGGACAGATCGACAAGTGGTCCGCCACTGTTTCCAGGATTAATAGCTGCATCTGTCTGTATTAACCCTTCAAATATAAAATCGGACCATGGCATTGGTCTGCCAATGGCGCTTACTACACCGAGTGAAACTGTTGGGGCTCCAGGAAGACCAAGAGCATTTCCAACAGCTATAGCGAACTGCCCCGCCTTGAGGTTATCTGAATCAGCAAATTTGACTGGACTCATTCCATTTGCTTTCGTTTTTAATAGGGCTAAATCAGTCAGCGAATCTGCACCAATTATTTCAGCATTTAAGATTGTACCGTCCGGCGTAATTACTTCAGTTTCCTGGGATTCGTCAATAACGTGATTGTTTGTCAATATGTATCCACTTGTACTTAGTATTATTCCACTCGCAGTTGATTCTGTTCTGAGAGGTATGGCATTTCTATACGCCTTGATTTTTCTACTATTTATCTGCACGACGCTTTTGCTGACGGTGTCCACTACTTCAATAACCTTTGTCTGAATATCTTCTGCACTCATTTTCATCATCCATAAATTAAGATCAGGTTATTATATCAGGAAGTATCATTAGGGATACATGGTTTCAACAAATGAACAGTTAAATGTCTTACCGATCGAATTGGCAAATCTTTCCGGAAAAATTCATAGCGAAATCCACGTGCTTAATGATCGATGGACTTTACCAATCATTTTTCTACTTGAAAAAGAAAACAAAATGCGATTTTCACAGATAAAAAGATCGCTTAAGGGAATAGGTGGGCGCAGTTTATCAAGGGCCCTTACTTCACTGGAATCTGTTTATATCATTGCTAGAACAGTAACTGACTCGAACCCACCTGCCGTGTATTATTCACTGTCCGATAAGGGTGTAAGGCTTGTCCCTATATTGCTGGAACTTTTTGAATGGAAGGATAGGTTGGAATCTAAACCTTATCCTGCAACAGAAGAGATCATGATAAAGGAAACCAGACATATCAAAAAAGAATCCGTTACAAGATAAGCGATTGCTTGACCGCTTATGAGTGGCCAAATTATTATCATAAAGTTAATATCGCAACAACGCAAAATTTAAAAAAGCTCTCATCATTTCATTAACATGGCTAATTATGAGATCGTTGGGAATGAAGTGCAGTACCTAAAAGTTGGATTGAATCAAGGAGAATCAATGTTTGTTGAACCAGGTCATCTTATTTACAAGACTCAGGGCGCAAAGCTTGATACTCAGAGTGGTGGCCTAAGGGGTGCATTTTCTCATATGCTTGCTGGTTCCGCCATTTTCTTGCTGAAAGTTGAGGGACCCGGTGAATTCGGGTCCGCTGGTTTTTTGCCTGGTAAGGTACAGAGGATAGATCTGAATGGAAATTCAGTATTGGCTGAATTCAATGCCTTTTTGTGTATGGACTCGACAATAAATTATTCCACAAAATTTGCTGGGATGTGGCAGGGGGTATTCGGCGGTGAAGGCTTTTTCCTTGAAAAATTTACAGGAACTGGTGCCCTTATGCTGCATGGTCATGGTCATGTCATAGAAATGGATCTTAAACCTGGAGAGGAGATACAGGTAGAATTAAGTCATGTCCTTGCCTTTGACGAGTCCGTTCAGTATAACGTATCAAGAATAGGCGGCCTTAAGACAATGGTATTGGCAGGGATGGAAGGAGAAGGGCTCTTCTTCGCAAACATGGTTGGTCCCGGGAGAGTCTGGCTTCACACAATTTCGCTCTTTGAACTTGCTGCCAAGCTTGTTCGGAGGTAAACGCGTCATAGATCCTTTACAAAATTCTAAAAAATAGAATATATTTCCGTGTTGTTCAATCGACTAAATAATGATCTTCTGCGGAGTTGTATTCGTTGCTCGCATGAACATCAAGTATTCTTCGTTTCGTAATCAATTTCCATGAGGTTCATTTCTTCAGGAATGACTGGACGTCGGTAAATATGTCCTCAGCTTGGCAAAATGGCATTTTTATTAAGAGATGCGAGGGATGGGATTTGAACCCACGAACCCCTACGGGACAGAATCTTAAGTCCTGCACAGTTGGCCAGGCTTTGTTACCCTCGCAGTGTAACGGTTTATAACTGGGACATATATTAAAAGTGTGAAAGCTGAAAAAGGTGAGTAAGAACCCATAAAAGGAGTCTATAGTCTTTATACCTTTTTAAGGGCACTAAGCTGGCGTTCACAGATGGAATAATATTCTTTTTTATTGTCTTTATAGCGTTTCGGTTGCAGTTCGGCTGTTTTTAAAAATGCATAAAAGCCATCTGCAAATCAGAAACAATTAGGAATTGTTTTACGACAGAACCAATTTCTTTTTGAGAAATCTTCACACGAGTCAGTGTTCAGTTTTATCTGAGCCTCAAAACCTTATTAGGTAAAGAACATTACCATATGTATGATGCCTGGCATGATCCCCCCTGGGGGCGAACTTGTTGAATTCGAACTCGAAGAGGAACCGAAATGGATAACTGTAAAGCTCAAAGATGGATCTGTTATTCAAATAAAGATGGAGATAGTTGCGATTCTCAGAAATGGTAACGACCAGAATACCGGATTACCCCTGTACATGGTTCAGGCTACAAACATAATAAGAATGATGAAAGTACCAAAAGAGCTGATTAAGAAAGGTTCTACAGCCGACGATAGTAAGAGTCAGCCTCTCTATAGGTAAGCACAGAGAATGCTTTTATCCAAGATATAATACTGCTTTGTGGACGAAATAGACTGGTCTATTGTAAATATTTTGAAAGAGAATTCAAGAACAACAAATTCCAACATCGGCAGGAAACTTAATATTTCTGAGGGAACAGTGCGAAAAAGGATCAAGAATATGCTTAAGTCTGGTGTTATTAAGAAATTTACAGTTATTGTCAAAAATAATGGGATTGAGGGAATGATATTGCTCACCATAGATTCAAAGAAAGCAAAGCACGTTAGCGATATAATTACCAAAAAATTTGATGAAGTCTACGAATTTACCGGTAAATACGATATAGCTCTTCAAGTAAGCTGTAGCTCCCTAGTCGAACTTAACAATGTAGTTGATGAACTTCGTTCAATCGACGGCATAAAGGAGACAAACACATTGGTACGCCTTCATTAAAGCCGTTACTGTGCATTAATAAAATAGCGGAATGGAGAGATCGATAGTTGGGTCTATACGACTCTGGATGCGTATTTCATATCTAGTTCTAGTTGAGATCCATTTATGATTTCCTGAGTTCAGAGCAATAACTGCACATTCATCATGATCAGAAACATTCAACGGCGAAAGGTTAAATATCTTTTGATAATCGCAGAGAGAGGTATTTACATGGCTGACGAAAACATAATCTACGTGGGTAAAAAACCAACAATGAATTACGTGCTTGCCGTTGTGACGCAGTTCAATAACGACGCGAATAGAATTACAATAAAGGCCCGAGGTAAAGCAATTAGTAAGGCAGTAGATATAGCGGAAATAACGAAACGAAAATTTTTGCAGACTGTTACTTACGAAAAAATAACCCTAAATACTGAGACACTCGAAGGGGAAAGAGGGACATCAAACGTTTCTTCAATAGAAATAACATTAGCTAAATAATTAGGTAGGTAAACTTTTTCTATAAACCTACTTCTCTTTGTTAGGGCAATTTTGACTCGTCTCATTATGAATTCATTAACATTAAATCAATCATTGCAATAAGGAGCATATGACTGACTTTCAGGAATGGCAATCCGGCTTGCATGGTATTGTCTCTGAAATAAACAAGCGGTTGTTTGAAAGTATAGATACTCTACAAAAGGATCTTAGCCGGATGGCAAAGTATACGATTGAAGCCGGTGGAAAACGCTTTAGACCACTGCTTACAGTTCTTGCATATGAAATTAGCTGCGATAAACCATTTGAGAATATTCTTGATCTAGCTGTCGGCTATGAACTTATTCACACGGCGAGTCTGGTCCATGATGATATAATTGACGCAGCGAATTCGAGACGCGGGAAACCATCTTTGAATGCTGTTGACGGTATAAACAACGCTATAGTTGTAGGAGATTACCTGTTCGCCAAGGCGTATGAACTGGGTTCCCGTTATGGTCCAGAAGTTTCCAGAATAATGGCCGATGGATCCACTCATCTGGCGGAAGGACAGATAACAGAAGCTATGAATCTTGGTAATCTGGAGATAAGTGAAGATACTTATTTTGATATTATTAGCAATAAAACCGCTAAATTCTTTGAGGCGTGTGCTCTCGGTGCAACAACCGCTGCAAATGCATCTGAATCAATTTCCCTTAACCTGAAAGATTTCGCATATAATTTAGGCATGGCTTTTCAGGTGACCGATGACATATTGGATGTTGTAGGTGATACCAAGAAGATCGGAAAACCGACATTTACGGACTTCAGGCATAATGCCATAACTCTGCCTCTCATTCATACTATCAGTAAATCTGGCGATGATTTTAAGGTAGAACTAAGGCACGCAGAGGAAACGAACGATCCTACATCAGAAAATAGAATACGGGAAAAGATAATTGAGACAGGTTCAATAGATTATTCATTCTCTGTTGCAAAGAAATTCACAAATAAGGCGCTAAATGCACTTAAGGATACTGGCAAATCTCCAGACCTTGCTCTTTTAGTTGAGTTAGGCATGTCTGTCATGGAAAGGATAGACGAAATGCAGTAAAAACCGAAGAAGTGTAATTCCTAGAGTAAAAAATAAATCAGTCACAGCGCTAACAGGATTCATGGTCAGTGAAAATTTTCTTAGGCTAAAAGAAAGTGTTTTTGATGAGCTTGGAATAAAAAAATCAAATTCTGGAATATTCGTTGGTAAATGGATTCCGTTAGAGGATCATAAAACAATAGAATCAAGAAGCCCTATTAACGGCGAAGTTCTTTCTACAGTTTCAGTAGCCAACCGAAAAGATTACGATCAGATGATGTCCTTTTCAGAAAAAGTGTTCCATGAATGGCGTGAAATCCCTGCTCCCAAAAGGGGCGAGATTATTATGTCTGTTGGAAAGGCGATTCAGAATAAAAAGAAAGCACTTGGCGCCATGGTTACTTTGGAAGCAGGCAAGATAAAGTCAGAAGGCGAGGGAGAGATCCAGGAGATGATAGATGTGTCCTATTTTGCCACAGGAATATCAAGGCAGCTATATGGTCTTACCATGGCAAGTGAGCGCCCTGATCACATGCTGTTTGAGCAATGGAATCCACTTGGAACGGTTGGCGTGATTACATCGTTCAACTTTCCAGCATCAGTGTGGTCCTGGAATGCTTTCATAGCCGCCGTTGCAGGAGACAACGTCGTTTGGAAACCCTCCTCCAAGGCATGTCTTACTGCTATAGCAGTGATGCATGTAGTATCAGAAGCACTTTCCGATGCTGGCTCACCGCCTATCTTCTCTTTACTGGTGAGCAGAGGATCCGACGGTGGGGAATGGATCTCCAGGGATCCGAGAATTCCATTGGTATCATTCACCGGCTCCACGGACGTTGGAAGGAATCTTTACGGCAAGGTTGCATCTAGATTGGGGAGGGTCATTCTTGAACTAGGGGGAAACAATGGTGTGATAGTCTCTGAAAAATGTGATCTTGATCTGGCCATCAAGGGAATATCCTTTGGTTCCTTGGGAACAGCTGGGCAAAGATGCACTACCACCAGGAGGGCCATAGTTCATGAAAAAATTTATGATGAGTTCATATCTAAATTAAAACGCGTTTATTCAACTGTAAAAATCGGAGACCCATCATCCGATGATGTTATAGTCGGTCCCCTGATCGATAAGACTGCTGAGAAGAACTTCCTCAATGCAGTGGAAGAAGCTCGTTCTGAAGGAGGAGTTATCATCTATGGTGGGACTAGAGCTGATATCCCAGGCCTTGAAAATGGAAATTACGTCGTTCCGGCAATAATAGAAGCAAATGAAGGGATGGGAATAGTCAAGAAAGAAACATTTGCTCCGATTCTGTATGTCATAAAATACAGGGACTTTGAGGAGGCGTTAAGGATCCATAACTCGGTACCGCAGGGGCTCTCTTCTGCAATATTTACCAACGACATAAATGAAGAAGGGCGTTTCCTTTCGCCACACGGTTCTGATTGCGGTCTCGTAAACATAAATACAAGCACATCTGGAGCAGAAATCGGTGGCGCCTTCGGCGGCGAGAAAGAAACCGGTCTCGGAAGAGAGAGCGGAAGTGATTCATGGAAATATTATATGAGGAGGCAAACCGTTACCAGGAATTACGGAAAAACGATCCCTCTATCACAGGGCGTAGTCTTCGATGCAGGCGAAAATTAAATCTCTATCTCATCTTTCTTCTTATGTTTACCGAATATGTACACGGCAACTCCAATATAGCCTATGATTGCTGCATATATCAGTAATGTAACGCCAAGCCAGAGGAAATTTGAATAGCCTAGTTTCACAATCTGGCTTTCATAAAATACTCCGTTTGCCAGCCTTAGAACAACTACAACATAATAGGTCTGACCGGGCAAGATACCGGTAACATAAGTGGAGCCCGTTGTATTCGATTGGAAGTTTATAACCCTCTCTCCGCTTGTAAACGAAGGATTGTTTGCAATATACACCTGATAAGCTTGAAAACCAGGTCCTTTATATGTAGACCATGAAATGTAAGAAAAGTAAAACATGAACGGTATGTCTGATAGTATCCTGATCTTGAATATGTTTACTAATGATACGTTCAGTGGTATAAGACTTATATTGAATAATGTGTTCGAAATTATTGTCAAGTTTTTATGAAACGGAACATACATGGATTCGTACGCCGTTATATTGTACACTCCTGGTTTGTAAAAGATTACATAATATCCAGTTGAGTTGGAATAAGAGTTCATGGTCTTATTAAGTGATACGTTTACTCCTTTTATCCCAAAATTAAACAGTCTATCAGTAACATTACCGTGTAGTTCCACCCAGCTTGCATTTGTTGGTTCCATTATAACAGTCTTCGATACGTTAATTCCTGGATAAAGAGTAACATTCCAGTAAAATTTATGAAAACCTGGAAAACTAGCAGTAACGTTGAAGTTCTTAACTGGTTTTACCTGTTCACGGTAATAACCGTCAATTCCTTTTATGGTTGTCCCGTTGAATGTTATGTTTCCACCTGAAGGTGAAATGAAGACAGAAACATTTATAGCGTTAGGGGATAGTGAGACGTTTATACTTCCTCCTGTGACATTCTCTTGAAGTCTTGCAAAACCTAATGTACTTATCGAGATATTATTGTTAATTCCGGATAGTATAGGTATGTGTTCTTTGGATGAATATGACATATGATGAAGGTAGTCTATAACCACTGAAGAGTTGAATTTATCATAATAACTTAAGCCACTTGAAATGCTTAGATTAGAAAGTGCTACATTCGGGACAAATATTGTTCTATATGCAATCATTTCGCTACTTGAAAGGCTGGTGGTGCTGTTTACTGATACGTTATAATAGCCTGAGTGTGAGAAACTTATGTTATCGCTTGGTTGCCTAACTCCGTTCAAATACCAGGCAATGTTTGAACGTGCTGGTGATAGCGAGAAGATGCCAAATACGGGATCTGAGAAATTCATATAGTACTGTATGGATTGAGAAGGTGAATTCGGTTCTTTTGAGCTTTGGGTAATCCCATAAAAGAAATTTACACCAGAAGTCGAGCTATTCCAATCAACGGTGCTGTTATAATTGCTGAGGTATGAGAAATAATCGCTTTGTTCCACTGTAGAATGAACGGTTGTTCCGTTAACGAACTCTGATATATGAGAGAAACTAACCTGGCTTAAGAATGTTAGGTTTGTTCCGGAGCCTTGCTGCCATACGCCAACAGATGGATTCGCATAGCCTGCAAAAGAAAGGAATACAGGTAGAGTAGTGGAAAATGTTTGATTCAGATCTTTTGCCACAATGGTGCCTTTAGTATAGTTAATGGAAAGAGTTGCGTATATTGCAGCGCTGTTAACCAAGCTAGACGTTTTGTAAACGTGGCTATATGTAATGTTTCCATCTCGCAACATTAACTTCAGCGACTGAGTATCGTTCGATACCGCTAGACCAAAAAGAGCATAGTTTGTAGAATTATCGTAAAATCCAACGAAACTAAATGTGGTCCCGTTGTCCGGGAGGTAAGATCTCGGCCCGAAGTTAATGGTGGCCTTTATTCCAGTGGCATTATAACTTTCTCCCATGAATTTAACGACACTCCCGTAGCCTTGCAAAATTTTCGAAGATATGTTTACTAGGTTTGATACGATCGGTGTACCGAGGCCTGTAACCGGATTCCATCCAGGAGTCACACTGTAATATCCGTTGTTTCCAGGAGGTAGGATTTGTGTGAATGAGTCATTATAATATTTTGTTCGTGCAATTTGGTATAATAGTGGGTTTGCCGAACCAAAATTCACATCGCTTTTTTCTTTTATTAGAGTAGTTACTGCTGCCCATATTGGCGTACCAACACTTGTACCGCCTATAGCTCTTGGCAATCCCTGAGATATAACATATACTGGAGAATAGGTACTGGCGATCATCGATACATCCGGAACACCTCGATGACTCCCTGAAAATCCGGCAGCAACTTCCCATGACTGGTTGCTGAAATACTGACTGTAACCTCCCCCGCTTCCATAACTATTCGTGCCTCCGTTACTACCTCCCCAAGCAGTCTGTTTCCAAACACCATTGCTATTGTATAGATAAGTTCCGCCAACTCCAGTTACGTAAGGATCGGATGCCGGGAAATTAACCGTAAGCTGGCTTTGTCCATCGTAGGCCCCGCTGTCTCCTGATGCCGCGACAATGGTTATGTTCTCTTCCGCGGCTTGTTGATATATTTTGGAGTATAGTTGGATTGTCTGATTATGTAGTAGACTTTCCGCAATTCCCCAACTCAGTGATAATATGTTTGCGAGTTTATTATCTACAGCATAACTCACGGCTCCCTGCAAAGTGTCAGAAGTAGCATTTGGTGCTACGATCAAAACTATATTGGCTCCAGGAGCCATAGCGTGCGCCCACTCTACATCGGTTGCAGTTTCAAGAGCCCAGCTTGAATTGGTTACAAGGGGAACATTGTTGTTTGCATAATCTATTGTTAGGTTTATAGGTGCAATTTTGTTAACGGAATCAAAGGCATATACATCGTATCGTATATTCGGATCTCCATAAGCGTCGACAATGCCTATTGTGATTCCCTTTCCAGTTATTCTATGATTATGTAGCCAGTTAAAATCATAGGCGCTAGCAACTGTCCTCGGACCATATGAAGCCGGAACTAGATTGCCTTGGACACTCTGTGCAGCGCAAATCATCGGATTCATCACCTGATTATTTCCCAACGACCACGAAAGGCCAGGAATGTTTGAAAGATCGCTCTTGAATATTGTAACTTTACTTTGGGGAACATTTACAGACAAAAGCGATCCTAGCGCACTAGCTGTAAGACCAAAGCTATTAAGAAGGGATTGTACCTGAGCATTCTGCTGTGAATTCTCTCCAAGATAGATTATGAAACTGGTTGAATTTGATGGAGCTCCTGAGACAGAACTCTCAGAATCACGAATAATCTGACTTGATCCGATCTCTGGAGCAATAATGACAATGGATGAAAATATCATTATCAAGACGACAGACAAGACGGTTATACGACGAACGAACATCAGTTGGGCATTTAAAAAAGGCTATTAATAACTTATGTCCTTAACCCATGCATTGTTTGGTAGAAACGAATCGGATCTAAAGCTTCAAAATTTATTTCAGAAATACTATTCTAGCTGGTCCTTGCCTGCAGTAGATAAGCTTCAATCCAGGGAAATCGGTTTTATTCCGTTCTTCGGAACGATGACACGTCACAGATCCTTCAATGACGTACGCGAACTCTCTCACTTTGTTTCAAATGTTGTTCCCAGACACATATACTATTCTTCAGCCTATTATGAATATCCGGAAGAACGCGTTATGAAAGACAAAAAGTGGCTTGGAGCAGAGCTTATATTTGACCTGGATGCAGATCACATACCTGGTGCTTCCAAGATGACGTACGAACAAATATTAAAGGAAGTAAAGAAACATACTCATAGACTCATTTTTGAATTTCTCCTGGGAGACATCGGGCTGGAAGAAAAAGATCTGAAAGTATTCTTCTCCGGAGGGAGGGGATACCACGTGCATGTTGTGAGCGACTGGATATATTCTCTAAGTTCTGATGCCAGGCGCGAAATCGCGAATTATGTTAGAGGTGAAGGCTTTTCTCCCGCCGACCTGAGGAGAGCCATGCTGGAAACTCCAAGTAAAATGAGTGGATGGAAAAAAAGGATAGATGACCAGGTTGTAAATTTCTATACACTTCTGAACAAAAGCGATCAATACGCAGAAATTCTCTCTAAAGTCTTTGGTACTGAGAAAAAGATTTCAAGTTATGTGGAGAACTTGAACAAGATCATAACTGGAAAGAGTGTCAAAAAGATTGAAGTGTTCAGAACAGAAGGGATCGAGAAATATCAGTATATGGATGTCAACGATCAATTGGTGTTTTCGAAAATAATGGACTCAGTTATCAGTGATCAACAATGTGAAATAGACGAACCTGTAACGACAGACATTCACCGTCTCATTCGGATGCCTCAAAGCCTGCACGGAAAAAGTGGATTGATTGTGAAGCCAATTCATCTTGACGAATTTGAAAGTTTCGATCCCTTAATTGATGCCAGAGTACCGGAATTCTCAAATCAGGAGCTGACGGTCAATCTTCCAAGAGATTTCAGTATGAGCTTTGGAGGTATAACGTATAAACTATCTGAGGGGATCAATAAGTTGCCCGGGGATTTTTCCATTTTTCTCGTCGCAACCAAGATAGCTAATTTTGTATAATTATTAATTAAGAATAACTATCATAAGCTTATTATAAGTTGAGGTGATAACACTTTGGTGTCATGAAGTGGAACTAAAAAATAGTAAAACATTAGAGAACTTGAAAGCTGGTTTTGCTGGCGAATCCCAGGCCAATAGGAGATACATGTACTTTGCGCAGAAAGCTGATGAGGAAGGGTACCAGGAGATAGCAGCAACTTTCAGGACGACTGCAGACGGAGAGACAGCTCATGCCTTTGGTCACATGAAATACCTTGCCAAAGTAGGGGATCCGGTCACAGGAGAACCTATAGGAACAACGGAGGAAAATCTCAAGTCTGCGATTGCGGGCGAAACTTATGAATACAGCCAGATGTACCCCGGTTTTGCAAAAGTTGCCAGGGAAGAGGGTTTTGAGGATATAGCTCACTGGTTTGAAGTCCTGACAAAAGCGGAGAAGTCACACGCAAAGAAGTACCAGGAAACTCTTGAAGCAATGTCAAAGTGAGTTTCATGGCAATAAATGAGATCTATCGTTCTGAGATAGCTCTCCCGATCGAATATGAAAAGGTACGCGAGGAAGAGAACCACAAAGCGATCAGCATTGAGAAACAGAGACGAGTTTCGACAAGGACTTTCAGTTTTCTCTTCGAGTCAAGAGACCTTGTAAAGAACCAGATTCAAGAAATGGTCTACCTGGAGAATGTTAAAACAGATGAAGAGATAAGTGATCTCATAGAAACATATACTGATCTTCTTCCAACGGAGAGGACACTCAGTATCTCGATGTTCATTGAATTCGAATCTGAAATGCAGATGATGCGTCTCATGAAGGAACTCACGGGCGTGGAGGATCAAGTTTATCTTGTTTTTGACGGAACCGAAATCAAGGCCACGCCTGAACCTGGGCGTTCCACAGATACGCTGGAAGCTACATTGCAGTACCTGAAGATTCATTTCAACAATGATACTCTAGGGAAGTTTAAGAACTGCCACAAGTGCACTATAGAAGTCAGAAGAAGAGGCTACGAAGAAATCGGGAAATTGCCAGACGATCTACTATCTCAGCTCAAAAGCGAATTAAATTAACTTAATAATATTTCTAATTTATTTGAAATGCAATAGGACAAAATTATCTAATAGGTTTCGCATTACATTTTATGATCGAAGCTTCATTGACAGATGATGAAAGAGCCGTTTTGGAATACGTTAAAGAATTTGCGCAGAAGGAAGTAAAGCCCCTCGCAAGGGATATAGACAGGAAAAAAGAGGTTCCAAGGAAACTTATCGATAGAATGGCTGAACTAGGCCTGTTTTCAAGCACTATCCCAAAGAAATATGGGGGCTCCGGACTCAGTTTTAGCTTTTTTGTCAGAGTTATGGAGGAGCTTTCAAAAGCCTGCGCAAGCACAGCATTAGTTCTAGACGGTGCAATTACACTATTTGCGGATCCAGTCAATCGGTTTGGGAGTGAGTCCCTCAAACAAAGGTACCTTACACGTGTAGCCAAAGGGGAAGTAGGCGGTTTGGCTATAACCGAACCTGGAGCTGGAAGTGATGCGGCATCGATAAGGACAACAGCTAGAAAAGAAGGAGACAATTATATTATTAACGGAGATAAAATTTTTATTTCCAATGGAAGGATCGCAAGATTCTTTGTTGTTGATGCCGTAACGGCACCTGAAAAAAAACATAGAGGAATATCTACATTCGTGGTCGATGCTGATACGCCAGGTTTTAGCATAAGCAGGGATATAGAAAAACTCGGTATTAGGGGAAGCAGCACAGTGGAACTGGAGTTTCATGATGTGGCAGTTCCTGAAACGAATCTGTTGGGCAAGGAAAACGAGGGTTTTCATGTTATAATGGAAACTCTAGATACAGGAAGGATAGGGATAGCGGCACAGGCCATTGGAATAGCAGAGGCGGCGTTCAGCGAGGCGATGGATTATATAAAACAGAGAAAGCAATTTGGTACAGAGATATCCAACTTTGAAGGTGTTCAGTTTATGATTGCAGATATGGCCACAAGGATAGATGCATCAAAGCTTTTGACGTACAAAGCTGCAGAGATGTTTGATCTTGGGGAGAATGCTGTGAAGATCTCTTCTGAGGCGAAGCTTTACGCATCGGACATGGCCATGAAGGTTACTACTGATTGCCTTCAGCTTTTTGGCGGGTACGGCTATACCACGGACATGGATGCAGAAAGGCACATGAGAGACGCTAAGATAACGCAAATTTACGAGGGAACAAATCAGATCCAGAGGATTATCATTGCCAGGGAGGCATTAAAATAATGATTTATCTGGGCTGCTCTGGGTGGAACTATGATGATTGGAGAGGAAGTTTTTATCCACGAGGCACTGTAGACGAGCTGAAATACTACGCAATGGTATTTGACACCGTTGAGGTTAACTCCACATTCTACAGGGACTTTAAATCTGCGACACTCAGGTCATGGATATCCCGTGTAAAGCAGAATTCAAGATTCAAGTTTACTCTGAAACTACCTCAGAAAATATCACACGAGGAACTTTTCAGTTCCCCCCATACTGCCGTATCGGATATTTCCGATTTTCTGGAGGATACGGTTTCAATCTTTCAGGAAAAAAACGCCTTGGGTGTGGTTCTTTTCCAGATTCCGCCGCATTTCACAAAGAGTCTTGAATCTGTACTGATTGGTATCCTTTCCCATGTGGACACTTATAAAACCAAGTTCTTCGTGGAATTCAGAAATAAAGCTCTGTACAATGACATAGGTATCAGAAAGGGCTTGAATGAAATCAACGTGGGTATAGTGCGTATCGATAGTCCAGATATCATGCTCAAAGATTTTTATGAAGATGATTTTGGGGAAGTCTATTATCGTTTTCATGGCCGAAATAGTGCAGAATGGTTCTCCCCTCTTCAGTCGGGCCAGGGAAAATATAGCTATCGTTATACCAAGGAAGAACTTTCTGATCTGTCATCGACAGTTAAAGAAAGCATAGGGCACAATGATGAAATATTCGTATATTTTAACAACCACCCGAATGGAAATGCACCTGTTAACGCGATGGAAATGTCAGAAATGCTTAATCTAAGTAATGGCGTTGCTTGGAGGCGCCTGGAAGTTTAGCAATTCTCCTGAATGGTGAGCATATGGTAAGAAGCAAACATAATTCTGTAACTCGGTTGAAATTCACATATAAAGGCTCCGAATTTGAGGGAGTTCTGATAGCAGAAGACCGGGATACTTATCTTGTAAAGCTAAGTAACGGGTATAACCTTACAATACCCAGAGATTCAATCAATATCTTAGATAGGAACGAACTAAGCGGGCCAGAACAGAGTGAATCTGAAAGGATCCTCTCTGGGAAGGGCAAGAAGATAACCCTCATAGGTAGTGGAGGAACAATTGCGAGCAGAGTTGACTATTCTACTGGGGCTGTCAAACCTGTCGATGGAACAGAATTCCTTCGCGGAAATATTTCGAATTTTGAGCATTTTGAGTTAGAATTAAAAATACTCCCTCCAGTGTTCAGCGAAGACATGACAGCTCTCAACTGGCAGACGATAGCTCGCTCTGTACACGCCGGTTTAAAGGATAGTGAGGGAGTAGTTGTAATGCACGGAACAGACACTATGGCTTACACGGCAAGTGCGCTAGCATTTATGTTCGAAAAACAGTCTGGGCCGATAATACTTACTGGGTCGCAGAGAAGCTCCGATAGACCTAGCAGCGACGCGTTCCTTAACATAGAAGGTTCATTGGAGTTCGCCTCAACGGACCTTGGTGAAGTTTGCATAGCGATGCATAAGGGTCTTTCTGACACTACAATTAACCTGCTTAGGGGTGTTAGGACAAGGAAGATGCATTCTTCAAGGAGAGATGCGTTCAAATCCATTGGTGGTCCCGAATTGGCAGAATATTCAAAAGGAGGAATAAAATTCAAAGAATCATATAAGGAAAGAGATGATAGCAACGAGCTTAGAGACAAGCTTGAATCTAGAGTTTCCTTAATCTATTTTAACCCCATTCTAACCAATGAAGACTTTGAAACACTTGCTTTTAATAAACGTGCAGTTGTCTTGGCAGGCACCGGCCTTGGGCACGTTTCAAATAGATTTGTCCCTACCATACGGCAACTTTCCAAAAGTGGTATAAAATTCTACATGACAACACAATGCATATACGGAAGCGTGAACATGAACGTGTATTCAACAGGCAGAGAACTTATTTCAGCGGGTGTGATTCCGTTAGGAAATATGCTTTCCGAAGTGGCCCTAGTAAAAAGCATGTTTGTATTCGCAAATTATGACCCTGATGAAGTGGACAGGAAAATGAAAGAGAACCTGAGGGGTGAGATCATGGATCGTGAGGTTCCTTTTGGTGGTGAGACAACTTGAGCAACGAAAGGAAGCAAAAAATCGGCCTCGAGGTTCACATACAGCTCCAGGGCGAAAAACTGTTTTGCCGTTGTCCTACCGAATCCTCCTATGAGCTGAAAGAGGTTGTCGAAAGGAGCCTAAGATTATCTTCGGGTGAGACAGGTAAATTCGACCAGGCAGCTAAGTACGAGACCCAACGTTCGCGTGGTTTTATTTATCATCTTCACGGAAACAACTGTCTGGTCGACGTGGATGAGGAGCCTCCGCATGATGTAAACAACCAGGCTTTGGAACGTTCAATAGCTCTTTCTATGTCTCTTAACTGTTCAATCGTAGACTATGCGACATTCATGAGGAAAATCGTTATAGATGGATCTAATACGACCGGGTTCCAGAGAACTGCGATCATAGGATTTGGTGGTTTTCTCGAGACGTCTAGAGGAAAGGTACGGATCTCTACAGTCTGCCTTGAAGAGGATGCTGCTCGCAAACTTTCAGATAACGCCGGAGCGGCCACCTACTCACTGGAACGGCTCGGTATACCCCTAGTCGAGATATCAACTGAGCCAGATATAATCGATGCTGCTCACGCTATTGAAACAGCTGAAAAAATAGGAAAACTTGCATTGCTGCCTGGATGGGCTCGAAAAGGTGCAGAGGCGATTAGGCAGGATGTAAATTTCTCATCAGGGTTCGGGAGAGTAGAAATTAAGGGAGTCCAGAAGATTTCACTTATTGAAACCTGTCTGGATTATGAAAGTCGGAGGCACTCAACATTAGCAGAAATCTCGTCAAAGATAAAATCAGGATTTGATCCAGAAAAGATACATTTCATAGACGTTACTGGAATTTTTGAAGATACAAAATCGAAAATCATTCTCTCCGGATTGCGTTCCGGAAATAAGGTATATGCAACGGTTCTTCCCTCAATGAAAGGGTACCTGAAGAATGGTAATTATAGGCTTGGTGCTGAAATAGCTGATATAACCCGTTTGTACGGTGCTGGAGGAATAATGCACTCTGATGAACTCCCCGGTTATGGTGTGGAAAAAGAGATTACACCGATTATATCAATCTTGAAGCCAAATAAAAACGATGCATTTGCAATCCTTGTTAGCGGGGAAGAAAAAATACAGATCATAGCTGAAGAAATACGAAATAGGATATCCAGAATTCTTAGTCTTGATCTTTCCGAGACCAGATTCGTGGACGACAGCGGAATAACGCACTATCTTAGGCCACTTCCAGGACGTGAAAGGATGTACCCGGAAACGGATGTTGCTACTGTACCGATCGGTAGTAGCATCATTGAACAGTGCAAGAAAATTGTACCAAAAAGCGAGGATCAGATGATCGCTGATCTCACGAAAGCTTACGCGATTTCAAAGCAGGACGCCACTTCTATCATAAACAAGGGTTTCACCGATTCTTTTAAAAAACTTACAGAACTCACTGGGGATGCACGGTTGTCATCTCGAATTCTTAATCAGCTTATCCCTGAGATAACCAAGAAGGGCTCGACACCCGTTTTGCCTGGTGCTGTTGTCGAGGCTGTAGAAATGTCTTTCTCAATTGGAATTGTTTCATCTGGACTTGAAAGGGCACTTTTAAGGCATTTTGTTGATGGAGTGAGTTTCGCAGATCTTTCTGGTATGCCGGACCTTCAGGCAGTGAGTCATAATGAGCTGGAGAAGATCATAAAAGACCTAATCTCGAATGAAAATGACGTCACAATGGCGAATCTTATCCCTAGGATAAAAGCGAGAGAGAACCGAATATTTGATCCTAAAGATGCTGTCAATATTTTTAAGATGCTATCTCAGAAATAATTATGCTCATGATGATGTTGTGAATGGTTACCTTAAGCACTGATGCGGCTCTCAGGGCAAAATTGATTAAAGCATTAATATCATATAAACCGAATTCGAAGATGACTTGCTTGACGTGCTGTAATAGGGGCAGTATACGTCTCTCCACAACTCGAGACATGTTGTTAAGATAACTGCGATCGTTATGGAGTTTGGCTCTGGGAAAAAAAGATCTGATACAATAAATGGCATGCATTGATCAATTAGGAACCCGCGTCTAATTGGTGATAAATAATACTTAAATAGATTCCAACTATACTGAAAAGATGTTGGACGGCTACATCCCTTTACTCATCGTCCTTGTACTTTTGATTGCAGGGATGATCGGTCTTTTCAGTGTTTTACCGTCCCTTAGCGAAGGGCGGTATAAGAAATCCAAAGGCGTTTCGTTAAAAGTTGATGACATAGTTTCTTCAATGGTCAGGGAAAAAGGTCCGGAGGTTAAGGACGGGGCGTATCTGGAGACTTATGAATCTGGTGAAGTGGCACGTGGCGAAATTGGTAAGTTTGTCACTGTTCAATATTTCGTAATAATACTCCTGTTTGTTGTTTTTGACATTGACATCGTACTGCTTTTTCCGTGGGCAATGGATTTCAAAGCCCTAGGGATCTTACCGTTTATTGAGACACTCGTTTTTCTTGCTATGCCATTATTCATTGTTCTATATGCATTTAAGGAAGGTTACATGAGGTGGATGAAATGAAGACGGGAGAAACAGGAATTCTCACGACCACACTTGAGAAAGCACTCGAGTGGGGTAGAAGTAATTCTCTTTGGCCGCTCACTTTCGGATTGGCTTGTTGCGCAATAGAAATGATGGCCATTCAAGCGTCTGACCTAGATATCTCGAGATTTGGGAGTGAAATATTCAGGAATTCGCCGAGACAGTCTGACCTTATGATTGTATCAGGAACCGTAACAAAAAAGATGGCTCCGCGTGTTAGACGGTTGTATGATGAAATGCCTTATCCTAAGTATGTTATCGCTCAGGGAGTTTGTGTTATACAGGGAGGTCCGTATAACCAGGGGTACTCTGTTGTCCTAGGCGTCGACAAAGTAATACCAGTGGATGTCTATGTTCCTGGATGCCCGCCAACTCCTGAAGCGCTAACTTATGGCCTCATACTGCTACAAAAGAAAATAAGGCATGAGACGGACAGGTGATTTCATGGTTGAAGTAATCGAAGAATCAATTGGTAAGGATGGGCGAAAAGTAATAAAGGTTGCAAAAGAGTATTTAATAGCCATCATGAAAGATTTGAAATCACAGGGATATGATCATCTTTCTTTGATTACAGGAATTGATCGTAAGGACAAGCTTGAAGTTGTGTATCACCTGCACAATATGAAGGAAGATAAGTACCTCGTGATAAAGACTGAGACGCTGGATGAACGTGTTCCAAGTCTCACTTCATTGTATAGCAGTGCCAACTGGGATGAGCGCGAACAGTATGATCTCATGGGTATCGTCTTTGAAGGCCACCCCAACCTCAAGCGGCTGTTTCTGCCAGAATCATGGGTCGGGCATCCATTGAGAAAGAATTACGATCTTTCAAAAGTTCAGTATATCAATATGGACGAGAATGGCGATGATTATGCAACTTTTGATCCAGGGGATGGCTGGTAATGCTTAAAGAGGATAGCGAATCCGCAAACGGAAATAAGTGGGTTGAGCTCAACATGGGACCACAACATCCGTCCATGCATGGTGTACTTAGACTAAGGGTAAAGTTAGATGGAGAAATAGTGAAGGAATGCGAACCAATTATTGGCTACCTTCACAGGAATGCCGAAAAGTTGTGTGAACTTGATTATTATTGTGATGCGACTGTTTATTTTGATCGAATGGACTATGTGGGGGCAATGAACATGGAGGTCGGATATCTTGAGGCGGCTGAGAAGTTGCTAGATATACCTCCTCCTGAAAGAGCACAGTGGATCCGACTTATAATGGCTGAACTGAACAGGATTGCAGCGCATCTTGTCTGGACAGGTGCATTTGGTCTGGATCTTGGTATGCTTACACCTTTCTTCTATTGCTTTGCAGAGAGGGAAAAAATACAGCGTATATTTGTTGATATAAGCGGATCGAGGCAGCAGCTCAATTACATGAGCATTGGCGGCGTATACCAAGATATAAACGACAAGATTATCTACGATATTGAACAATTTATAGATCAATTTCCCAAGAAACTGGAGGATATTAACAAGACTTTCATCAAAAATGATATCTTCATTTCAAGAAATAAGGGAATGGGTATACTGGAGCCTGAGGTTGCTCTTGATTATGGTGTTACGGGTCCAATGCTAAGGGCATCTGGGATCGACTACGATATAAGGAAGAAGGAACCGTATCTTATGTATGATAAAGTCAACTTCGATGTTCCTGTATCATATAAGAAGGATAACCTCGCAAGATACCTCGTAAGGATAGAGGAGATGAGGCAATCAATAAAGATACTGAAGCAGGCAATAAAGAAGATACCAGATGGCCCGTACTTCAATCCTAAGGCGAAGAAGCCTTTGATGATAAGATTGAGAGGGGATGGCGATGTGTATGCTAGGACTGAATCTTCTAAAGGGGAGTTTGGCGTATACCTTGTTGGAGACGGTGGTGTGAAACCTTACCGTGTGCGTGTAAGGAGTCCGACTTTCAAGAATCTCAGTGTTGCACCTGTGCTGGTAAAGGATCAAATGATTGCCGATCTGATAGCCATTCTGGGAACTTTTGACCTTGTTTTTGGAGAGATTGACAGATGAATATCCTATTAAGACTGGCGCTCTTTTTTGCAGGCGCAGGCCATTATGGGTCTTACTTTTTGGCCTATATATTTGAGACCATATTTTTCATGATATTTGTAGCCGTTGTCCTCATATTTACTATATATCTGTTTAGAAAGTACATGGCACGCTTGCAACTTAGGTATGGTCCGAACAGAGTAGGCAAATTCGGATCCTTGCAGCTTATTGCCGACGCTCTTAAGTTAATGGGGAAAGAGAGTATTTTGCCTAGCGGGCGAGACGACTTTGCATTCAGGGTAGCTCCACTTATAGTATTCATAGGGTTATTTGTTGGTTTTGCTATCATACCGTATGGTAGCTTTTACTGGATAGGTTCTCTGACGATAACGCATTCTAATGTCAGCTTGCTCTTAATCTTCGGAGCACTGGCTATCATGCCAATCGGAGAGATAGTTGCGGGTGCGAGTTCAAAGAATAAGTATGCCGTTCTTGGTGCTTTAAGAGGTGTCGCAAAGGATATTTCATTCGAGATTCCTATGATGCTTTCCGTCATTGCGCTCGTTATGATGGCATCAGCCAGAACTGCCAATGGCCTGAATCTTGAGGATTTAACCAGTGTCCAGTTTATACCTTACGGAATTCCGGAAGTCATAGGATTATTCGTTTTCTTCATTGCAATGATCGCCAGAGCAGCCTATTCTCCATTCGATCTCGGCGAGAGTGACAGCGAGCTTGTATCTGGATACAGTACAGAATACAGCGGTATGAGGTTTGGTATGTTTTATATGGGCCTATTTGGCAGCATATTTCTAGGATCAATGCTTGTATCAGTATTATACCTGGGCGGTTATAACGGGCCCTTCTCAAGTTATGCAGGTTTCATTTACCTGCTTATAAAAACACTTATTCTGGTGCTTGTAGCATTTCTTGTCTGGCTTTCAATTCCAAGGATCAGGATCGATAGATTCGTTAATATGGGTTGGAAGTACCTATTGCCCATTGCTGTAATAAATCTAATCATAAGCGGTGTGCTAACACTGGGGTTGGGAATATGATCGAAGTTAAGGAACCTAAGAAAGAAATCCCTGTCATAGGGACGTTAAAGGCCATGTTTATAGTTTTCAAGCATCTTTTTCAGAAACCAATAACAACTCAGTACCCTGAGCAGAAAAGGATAATAGAAGATCGATTCAAATTCAGAATTTTCCTTTCGCTCGATGACTGTGTTGGCTGCACGCTCTGTGAGCAGGTATGCCCGAACAAGAGCATCGCCATGACCAGTCTGAACAGGGCAAATCCAAGAAACAAGAGAAAGATATACCCGGATGTGAATTTTGGAACATGCACGATTTGCAGGAACTGTGAGGAGATCTGCCCTACCGACGCAATCTATCTCACTCACGTATTTGAGACCTCACGCACCAGGAACAGTTTCACTTACTCCCCAGAAGAGCTCTCACTCCCAGAAGATGAGGTAATCAAATGATTTATACAATTATTTACGCCCTTTTTGCTATTATATTGATTCCACTGGCCTTAAAATCTGTTTCAGAGAAGAATCTGCTTCATTCGGTAATATATTTATTCGTTTTTCTCGTAGTTCTTTCGGGACTTTTCATATTTCTTGGTGCGTCAATTGTAGGTGCTGTCGAAGTGTTAGTATTTGTTGGTGCTGTAACTGCACTGACAGTATTTACGCTGATGTTGACGGGAGGTAAGGAATATGAATAAACGAATTGCAGCATTAGCCTCTATAATATTCTTTTTGGTATTTGGCTTTGAGGTCGTAAGCATAAAGGGCTCGTTCATACCGTCATCGCAGGACCTTAATGCAATCGGAAAGCTTCTGTTCAATGAATACGTGGTGCCATTTGAATTACTATCTCTCATTATGGTGGCAGGTGTAATCGGAATGTTTTACATTGCAGGGAGGGAAGATTAATGTACATACTTGTTGCCAGCATGCTTTCCCTGATACTTTTCATTGTCGGGCTCTATGGAGTTATGACTTCAAATATAGGTATAAAGATGTTGATCTCAATAGAAATACTGATAAACTCGGCAATCCTGAATCTGGTTATTATCGCAATTTATTATGCTTCTGTACAGCCAATTGTGATGGCTCTTATGGGCATAGGTATAGGCGCAGTTGAATCTGTTATTGGATTAAGCTTGCTCTCTGCTACTTTCAGGCGTTTTGGGAAGATCGCTATCTCTCTTCTCAAGGAGATAAGGTGGTAAAGCGATGTCTGCAGCAATATACTGGTATGGCTGGTTAATAGTCATCTCTCCTCTTGTTGGTTTCCTTGCGAGTTATATCGCAGGGCGCAAGTACAGAATAACTGCAGGAATAATTGCGTCTACTGCGATAGGTCTCTCTCTTGTGTTCTCTATCCTTACGCTCTTAAAGATAAATTCCTCAGGGCAACCAATATATAATCACTTTAAATGGTTTTTTAATATTGATGCAGGAATATACATTGATCATCTAGCGATAATAATGGCTTTGATGGTATCGTTCGTGTCTCTGATGATACATCTTTTTGCCATATACTACATGAAAGACGATCCCAACAAGCATACGTATTTTGCTGAAACCTCGCTGTTCACTGCTGGAATGCTTGGGCTTATTGTGGCATCTAACCTAGTTTTATTCTTCCTATTCTGGGAACTCGTCGGTCTTTGTTCTTATCTCCTCATAGGATTCTGGTTCTTCAAACCAAATGCTACTGCTGCGGCCAAAAAGGCCTTTATTGTTACACGTGTCGGCGATCTCCTATTTCTGGTTGGAATGGCTATCCTTTATGCGTCACTCTCCGCACACATATCAGTCCTTGGAGCAAACAGCCCTCTTAGCATACCGTATCTGATCACAAATGCAAAAGCTATAGCAGCAGCCATCGGTCCCACAACTCTGGGCATAGTTTCAGTATTATTCCTTGCTGGTGCTGCAGGTAAATCCGCTCAGTTCCCGTTGCACGTGTGGATTCCGGATGCAATGGAAGGGCCAACTACTGTGTCTGCACTGATACATGCTGCAACGATGGTCACCGCTGGCGTATATCTAGTTGCAAGGGTGTTCCCAATATTTCAAGCATCATCTTCCTTTGCTCTTTATTCAGTCGCTATTCTCGGTTCATTTACGGCCATATATGCTGGGATACTCGGGCTTGTTATGAACGACATAAAGAGGGTTTTAGCCTATTCAACAATAAGCCAGATAGGATACATGATGGCAGCTATCGGATTGGCTGGAATCATAGGTTATTCCGGAGTTGCCTACGGTATATTCCAGCTTGTAACTCATGCATTCTTCAAAGCTTTGCTATTCGTTTCGACCGGAGCTATACTCATAGCTTTACTTGAGTTAAGGGATATAAAGAAGATGGGAGGGCTGTGGAAAAGGATGCCTATGACTGTTACCCTGCTTTTAATTGGCGCAGCAGCCCTTATAGCCTTTCCTGGCACATCTGGATATTTCTCGAAGGATACGATCATATCTGCTTCGTACGTTTATTACCTTCAAGGTGGGAACATTGCTTCTCTACTTCCATGGCTGTTTCTTCTTATAGGCTCACTCCTTACAACTCTTTATACATTCCGTATGTTCTTCCTCGTTGCCATGGGTAAACCAAGGTCGGATCTAGCAGAGCATGCCAAGGATCCAAAGATCCTTCCTTTAATTCCATTGTTTTTCCTGGCAGCAGGGGCCCTGTTTTTGGGGATCGTCCAACCTCAGTTTTATGGATTCTTGTATCCGGATTACGTAATGCCATCTCTGCCTTATTACATACAATATCTTCCAGAAGTGCTTATGGTCATAGGACTTGTAGTTACATATTTCCTCTATGCCACTGACAAGTGGAAAAAACTCCACTTTGACAAGAGCCCTTGGTACAAGATTGTCAGAAATAAATTCTATCTCGACACTCTTTTCACAAATATAATTGCTGAGAGGGTCATAGCCCCCGTGTCTGCCGGATTCGGTGCATTTGAGAGCGCTTACAATAAAGCTATTGATTCCATAGGAACCGGGACTGTCGGGCTAGGGAGTCGCATGAGGAAGTTGCAAAACGGTATTGTCGAGAATTACTTTGTTATCATATTGATCGGCATGTCAATCATATTGCTTATAATGATACTTGAAGGGGTGCTTTAAGGTGATTATACTTTTATTGTTTTCGTTGATGGTAATCGCCGCAATTGCATCTTTTTTCTTAAAGAAGCATGCCTTTGTGTATGCTCTTGGCGTTTCAGCTGCAGTACTTATAGTAATAGTATTTTACAGTGTGCTCAGATTTCATTCTGGATACACTGGAGGGTACATCTCTACTTTCACTTACGGCCTCGCGAGCAAGATTGGCATCTTCTTCTCCATAGGCGTAAGCAGCTTCAGTGATGCGCTTCTCCTGCTTTCAGCAATAGTCATTTTTGTTGCAGTTGCAATAACTAGGAAGAAGGATTATGTCCCATCTATCTACAGCTTTATGATCCTCATTGAAATAGGCCTTTTTGGTATTCTTATATCAAGGGACTTTCTTTTCTTCTACATTTTTTGGGAAGTGGTTTTGATACCCGCATATTTCATTGTTGCCGAGTTTGGGGGCAAGAACAAGGATCACGTTTCCCTCAAGTTCTTCGTATACACCCATATAGGATCGGTCTTTCTTCTGCTTGCGATATTCACTGTTTATTCCTTTTATTACATTCATACGGGAATTTTTACTTTCCAAATATCTAGCCTTATGTCGGTGAAATACTTCGCGATGATACCGACAACACTCAAGTATTTCGCAATATTTGGTTTCCTATTTTCATTTCTTGTAAAACTTCCATCGTTTCCGATTCACTCATGGCTTCCTGATACTTACGAAACTGCTCCATATCCTGGTACAGTTATCCTGGCTGGCGGTCTCTCTATAATGGGAGGCTACGGTCTATTCGGGATACTGCTCCCTGTGGGGTCGCTCCTTGGAAACACAGTATTGTATATTCTGATCGGCCTTGGCATAATAAGCCTGATTTATTTTGCGCTTTCAGCTATGATGCAGTATAGCCTGAAGAGAATGATGGCATTTGCAAGTGCAGCTGCCATGGGCTTCGTAACTTTATCCTTCGGGGCCGGTATTCTTGAAACCGGTATAGAACAACCACTTGAACTTGCCGGAGGAATGTATCAAATACTCGCCCACGGGCTCATTATGACACTGATATTTGCTGCATTATACTTCATTAACCAGAAAGCAGGAAGTGACAACATATATTCACTGGGTGGTATATTCCGGGAGATGCCAGTTCTTAGTTCAAGCCTTCTTGTGGGACTACTTGCGTCACTGGGCTTACCCGGTTTTGCAGGTTTCATAGGAGAATTCTCGGTACTCGTGGGTTCGTTCCAGGCTATTGGGTGGGTTATCATTCTTGTCATTTTTGCTATGATAATAACTGCGTCGTATCATATCTGGGCCGCACAGCGTTCGCTGTATGGGCCGTATAATGAGCATCTTGGAGCAATAAAGGATGTTTCCGCCGCTCAGTTCTCAATACTTCTGTTTATGATGATTGCAATATTCATCTTCGGAATCGTTCCTAATTTATACTATGGTTCTTTTCTCGCTTATCTGGGGGCTTTGATATGATCGATCAGTTCTTCTCTGCTTTAGGTTCAAATATATTCTATGCATTTATTCCCGTAATATTTCTTGGAATATTTGGATTCATAGTTCTATCGCTGGGGTTTGTGAATGCGCCAAAGAAGATTGTTGCGTGGCTCACGTTTGCAGTTCTTGCAGTTACAGCCATTCTAATCTACTTTATGGAGCCAACCAATTCGACTTTTTATTATGGGACATTTGTGTTTAACAAATTCGGTATATATTTCGCAATAATAATGCTCATTTCCGGAATGCTTGTGACGATTCCTGCTCTTATCGGAATTCATCAGAAGAGCGAGATATTCTACTCCACCCTGATATTTGTCTCAGTAGGTATGGTAATTGCTGCATTCAGCCTTAACCTGATTACAATATTTATTGCATTTGAATCAGTAAGTATAGGTACCTATGTCCTCTCAAGCTTTGGGAAGAGCAAGAGAAATCTTGAAGGTTCCATCAAGTACTTTTTCACTGGGACAATAGCAACAGCATTTATCCTTTTCGGAACATCATTCTTCTTCTTAGGCACTGGATCGTTCAATCTCTCTGTTCTTAGCGCTGTTAAACCTGCCCCTGAAATTACACTTGCTTTGATATTCTTGATCATTGGTTTTGGTTTCAAAATGGCCATATTCCCAATGCACCAGTGGGCAATTGATACATACGATGGAACGGAAAACTCCGTTTCCGCTTTTCTTGCTGCAGGGAGCAAGATCTTGGCTTATCTTATTATCCTAAGAGTATTTATTGTCGGTTTCTCATCGGATGGCGTAGACGTGTATTACCTGTTTGTTATACTGTCAATTCTCACAATGACATATGGTAACATAGTTGCTCTTTCCGAGACAAATTTAAAGAGAATGCTTGCATATTCCAGTGTTGCCCAGGCTGGTTACTTGATCCTTATCCCTGCGTTGATTGGGGCTGTTGGAATCTCTGATACCAGTGTTTTCAACCTTGCTATTGCGTCCGCAATATATTATTCTCTTGTGTACATATTCATGAAAGGTGGATCATTCCTGATGATCAACACGCTAAAGAATGAGAACGCACAGATATCCGACCTCTCTGGGCTTAGCAAAAGGGCCCCGGGTACAGCGGTTAGTTTTGCAATTCTCCTCCTTGCGCTTGGAGGAATACCGATAACAGGAGGCTTCTTCGCTAAATATTTCGTGTTTCTATCACTGGTTGCTGGTGGCCTATGGTGGCTTGCAATAATAGCAATCATAAATAGTGCAATTTCGGTCTTTTATTATTTCCGGGTAATACTTTACATGTTTGGTAAGTCCCCGGAAAAGAGTGATAATATGATCCTAAACGCGTCCACAAAGGTCCCGGTTATTGTTTCAGCTTTCATAACCGTTGGTCTCTCGATCCTAATAATATACCTACCGGTCCTGGAGACAGCAGCGAAGGGGTTATTTTCATGAGGTGTCAAAATGCCATTCTCATCTGATATTGAGATAATTAAAAGTGCGATTATGTATGGAGATATCGGAGATGCAGTGTCCTTGATCGATGACAGACTCAGGTCATTTAGTAGATATGAATCCGATCGAAAGAACGACAAGAAACAGAGATACGCCAAGTTCCTCAAGTATCTGAAAGACACACTTTCCGGAAAAATTTCAGTTGACGAATTCAGGGAAATTGTTGAAACTAATGCATATGATAGCTGGTTTTCACAGGATAGTTCGGCTATAAAACAATTTCTGGATTCGTTCTGCTATTTTCTTAACATATCTATAGATAGATACGATGTCAAGTACCCTGTGTATGACGAAAAGAGGTGCAACGACGCATGAATTCTTTTGAGCGATGTTTTGATCATATCGAAGAGGATGCATTATCTGCCGCAGAATGTATTCATTGCCTCAAGAAGAATGGTGAGACAGTTTTCTTCAGCGAAAAGTTTGGCCGACTTGCTCTTGGGAGAGAGATCTATGATGATCGTTTTGTCGATAAGATGCAGAGGCTTTCGGATCTACTTGGAATAAAGACCCTTGAAGACTATCAGAAAGCGGACAGAAAGTATAATCTGACCATGTATTGATGTAATGATCCTGGAAATTCTCGTTATTGCTAAAAAGTGTTTTTATACGATTCGGTACTGGGGGATATAGACTTATGAATTACGATCTCGTTCTTCTGCACCCTCCAAGTGTTTATGACTTTCGTGACAAGATACAGTTCATGGGTCCAGTTAGCGATGTCGTTCCTTCGACATCCGTATTCGAGATGTATCCTGTCGGTTTCACAAGTATAGGTGGTTATCTGGAACGTCTTGGCTATAAGGTTAAGATAATTAATATAGCCAACAGGATGCTTTTGAATCCAAATTTCAATGTTGAAAAGAAGATAAAGGCTACAAAGAGCAGAGTTTATGGAATAGGCCTTCATTGGCTCCCTCATGCACAAGGAAGTTTGGAGTTGGCAAAGATTGTCAGAAAATATCACCCTGAGGCAAAGATTATTTTTGGCGGTCTTTCTTCTACTTATTTTCACATGGATCTCATCAAGCGGGACTACATCGATTGTGTATTTCGTGGTGATTCTACGGAGAAACCCATTGCATTATTTATGCGATTAATGGAACTTGGAAAGGACGATTTCTCCCCTGTTCCAAACCTTACATGGAAGGACAGGAATGGAAAGATAGTCGTAAATCCTGTAACATTCATTCCAGACAATCTGGATTACGTCAATGTTCCAGACTACAGATATGCAATTCGATCTGTCTTCAAATATTGGAACTTTGCTGATCCTCTACCTTACAGGGACTGGTTAAACTACCCGAACACCGCCCTCCTAACTGTTCGTGGGTGTACGCAAGGCTGTATAATTTGTGGTGGGTCCCGTACGGGCTATGCAATGAACTGTGAAAGAAATCATGTATCCCCAAGATCACCTGAGAAACTTATAGAAGATATAAAATTCGTTCAAAGGTTCAGTCGTGCCCCGATATTTGTTATAGGTGATATCAGGCAGACTGGAAAGAAATACTCGGACAGGTTCCTTGAATTACTATCTTCTGTACAGGTGAAAAACGAATTTGTTTTTGAGCTATTCCAGTACGCGGATGAGGAATTTTTTGAAAAAATAGAACGCTCAGTTCCACGCTATAGTATAGAGATCACCCTCGAGACATACGACGAAGAGTTGAGAAAAAAGAATGGAAAATTTGTTAGCTCAAACGACAAGCTAATAGATACACTGAATTTTGCACTAAAGCACGGATGCATGAAAATCGACTTATTTTTTATGGTCGGCCTTCCACATCAATCCTTTGAAAGTGCAATGAAAAACGTGGATTTCTGTAAGGAGATATTTAACAGATGCGGAAAAAGTAAGAAAGTTTCATTTTTCATAGCGCCATTGGCTCCATTTCTGGATCCTGCGAGTAAAGGTTACGAGAATCCGGAATTTTTTGGCTACAAAAAGTTCGCAAAAACCATAGATGATCACGTGAATCTATTGCTTGAACCCTCGTGGGAATACACCCTGAGCTATGAAACAGATTTGATGACACGCGCGGATATTGTTAGAGCTACATATCTGAGTTCCAAAGAACTTAATGAATTTAAGTTCCAGAATGGGTTGATTGATAAGAGTACCTATCTTGATATAAAAAACAAGATAGATCGGTCTATGGAATTCATAGAGAAAATAGAAAATATAAAGTCGAAACCAGATGGTGAACAGCAAATTTTACTTCGTGCAGTGAAAGATGAACTGAAGAGTATAAAATCGCACGAAATATGCGGGGACCATGAACTGAAGTGGGAAGTAAAGAAGAATTATGCAAATTTACTCAGTCTTTTGATAGTAGGAATTGGTCTTCTTTTTGATGAATGGAAAACCGAGCTCAGAACGCACTGGGGACATGATAAGGCTGATTATCCAGAAATTCGTGAGCTCCTTGCAGAGACGCTTTTGAACGAGCATCCATCCGGTCCCCAAACAGCATTACTTCGTTAGATATCAGATGCAAAAGTGGATTCTCTCCCGACTTTGAAGTTGAGTTTTCTATTTCAAAAGTTGCCAGTGAAATCGCCACGGACTCAAATTCTCCTCGACCCGAAAATAGTCTGTACCTCATATCAAGCCATCTAACTTTAAGGCTGTAGGTGCGCATGAAACAATATGCGATCCGATCTATTTCACTTCTGTCTAGCCAGTGGAGAACGTGATGTGTTTACGGAAACAAGGCAGTTTCGTTCGTTTTCCTACTCCCTCTTGTGAAAAAGGCTTTTTGCTTGCATATGCTAAAGTGTTTTTGACTACGCATTAAGGATTTTGTGCTTTCTCCATTTATTATCTCACATATTATATGTTTATAAATCTATCGCTATTATGAAGTATATATCCAACGTTGTTATTCCAGCCTGTTGGTCAAGGGTGGACCCTTTAAAGTTTTCAGAGTCGCTGATCATATTTTCAGTCACTATGTTTCTGGTAATCAAAAAACCCTTCGGGATTGGTATAGGGTATTCCTCCCTTATTGGGGCGGCCTTAACGCTGATCCTCGGGCTTACGACATTCAATCAGGTCATAATTGTGTGGGATATTGTTTGGAACGCCACATTCACCTTCATCGCCATAATAGTTCTTTCAATGATATACGATGAGATTGGTTTTTTCGACGAGATAGCCAAAAAGATTACGGATTACTCAAATGGATCAATAGGACTATTGTTTGTGTTGATGATTCTTCTCGGTTCAGTTGTCTCTGCACTTTTTGCCAACGATGGCGCTGTGCTTGTGCTGACCCCTATAGTACTCTCCCTTGTAAGGAATCTTGGATTAGACAAAAAGGCACAGATAGCTTTCGTAATTTCCATAGGTTTCATATCAGACACCGCAAGCGTACCGCTGACAATAAGCAACCTCGTGAATATAATAACGGCTGGATATTTCAAAATTGATTTTATACAATACTTTAGTGTTATGTATCTGCCTTATATCGTTTCCGTTCTTGCGTCGCTAGCGGTCCTTTGGTTATTTTTCCATTCGTCACTTCCGAGAGCAGTGACGCCAAGAGTACCTCCTGCAAGTGGACTCCCAGTCCGTGATCCGGCTATGATCAAAGCGGGTATACCAGTTCTGGTCTCGCTCATCGCCCTATATGCGATTACGGGCGTCTATGGAATTCCGATATCATTTATCGCCGTTCCTGTTGTTGGAATTCTTCTTGTTATTGTATCACTGAGAAAATCAGTAAGTGCACGGAGAGTGCTAAAAGAGGCCCCTTGGCAAATTGTTCTTTTCTCGATTGGAATGTATATCATAGTTTTCGGTCTGGGTTACAATGGTTTTATCGGTCTACTTTCTGGCCTCATTCTCCGCATCTCCTCTTTTCCAGGTCCATTGCCGCTGTTACTTTCTGGTTACCTTTTTTCGGGCATGGCATCAGTAATGAACAATCTACCCTCTGTTATGCTTGGCAACCTCGCGATCCCTTTGTCGCTGTCAAATACTCATCTCGCCTATGCAAACATAATAGGGAATGACATAGGGACAAAATTCACTCCTATAGGTTCTCTTGCGACACTCTTGTGGTTGAATTCGCTTGATAAAAACAGCGGGATAAAGATTTCATATGGCTATTACATGAAAGTTGGCTTAATCATCTGCATTCCAGTGCTTACAATAACACTGATATCACTTTATTTTGTTTAACTGTAGTTGAAAAGGTATTTAGGACTCGGAGGTGAAACTTGTATTCTGCGCCGCCGCCTTTTTCTCGTACCTTCTGGAGAAATACGCTCCAAGAAAATAGAGGGAGATAATTGGTATGGACATGATAATCATGGTGAATCCTAGAACACCCGGCGAAAAAATCCATCCAAAAACGAGTGCTCCGATAACAGCATATCTCCAGTGGCTGATCCAGAATCCAGAAGAAACCATTCCAGCACGGGTCAATCCGTACATTATAACTGGGGTCTCGAACGCCAATCCAAAAGAAAGCATATATAGTAGAAGAAAAGACGTAAAATTTGAAATTCCCATTGTCGGGGTAGAGTTAACTCCAATGTCAAATTCCTTAAAAATTATAAACAATGCTGGTGCAATCAGCCAGAGGCCGATAAATGCCCCTGTTGTGAATAATATAGTCGCAGGTATCGTAATTGTCTTGATCAGAGATTTTTCACTCTTCTTCAAAGCTGGACCAATAAATTTTGCAAGTTCGATGACAATCACGGGCATGCTGACAACAAGACTTATGAAAAGCGCAATGTAAACATTCGCTACAACACCGTTGGTCGGGCTTACTATAATGAGCTTAGTACCAGCAGGAAGCACATGGTCCTCAAGTATTACGAGGAGTTGGGAGGGCATATTCCTATAAACGTCCGGGTAAAGAAAAAGGAAAGAGCGCCCAAAGATCGTAACTTTGTGGATCCCGAAAAGGAGGAAAAATGCAAATATTCCCAAAAAGAAATAAACAATGTGGATAACTGATTTCCTTAGATCAGCAATATGCCGAGAAATAACGGTAAAGAAATTGTCATCCATAATTAGTTAATCTTTGTCTTTTCGTTTATCTCTTTTATCAACTGCTCATCAGATTTGTTAGTAGGATCTATCCCAAGAGCTTTCGCCGCTTCTGAATAGTTCATCTTTTGAGCAGGAGGTTCTGGAGTATCATATGCTGCTTTCTTCATCTCATTTTGTAACTCCATTTGTCCCCTCTTAAATTCTCCGGTAGCTCTACCAAGACTCCGTGCGAATTCCGGTATCTTTTTCGCACTACCGAACAATATTAATATCGCAACTATTATTATTAAAATCTCAATACCAGAATCAAACATAAAGTTATAATTAAAACTCAATATTTAACTCTTTGCTGTTACTTTTTTTGAATATAATTCTGGAATACATTTTCAAAGATGAAAGCTTGAGTGCGAAACGATAAGGTTTCTCTTTTAATGATTTAGTAACAATTAGTTTATTAATGAAGCATTGATACCGATATTTGGTCTTATGGTCAGATACAAGTGGATCGCACTCTCTAATACTACGATCGGCGTTCTAATGGCATCAATCAATGGAACAATCACTCTCATCGCTTTACCTGCAATCTTCAGAGGAATAGACTTAAGTCCCACATCTCCTGGATCGTTTGTTTACCTTCTTTGGATACTTATGGGTTTCAATATTGTTACCGCGACTCTGCTGGTAACTTTCGGAAGATTATCAGATATGTTCGGTAGAGTGCGGTTGTTTAATATTGGTTTCATAATTTTCACTGCTGGATCTGTATTATTATTCATAACGCCTGGAAAAGGTGATGTTGGAGGAATGGAATTGATAGGCTTCAGAATCATTCAAGCTCTCGGCGCTGCATTTCTTTTTTCCAATAGCACTGCAATCCTCACAGACGCTTTTCCAGTTGCTGAGCGTGGAAAAGCGATGGGGATAAATCAGGTTGCGGCGCTTTCCGGCTCCTTCATAGGCCTCATTCTGGGGGGAGTTCTTGCAATATTCAATTGGCGTTATGTATTCCTTGTGAGCGTTCCAGTGGGGATTCTTGGCGCAGTTTGGAGTAACCTGAAGCTCCGTGAAACGTCCTTAAGGCAGGCAGGTCAAAGAATAGATTATATCGGCAATACCAGTCTTGCGGTTGGATTGACTGTGCTCCTAATAGGCATAACCTACGGTCTTCTACCTTATGGAACCAGCACCATGGGTTGGGGCAACCCATTAGTCGTAGCGTCAATTGTTGTCGGCATCGCGTTAATAGTTGCATTTCCATTTATTGAACTAAAAGTTAAGCATCCTATGTTCAGAATGGAGCTTTTCAAGAACAGGGCGTTTTCTATGGGTAACCTTGCCGCACTCACATCCTCTCTTGCTCGCGGGGGTGTAATGATAATACTGATAATTCTTTTGCAGGGAATCTGGCTTCCACTTCATGGATATTCTTATGCTGTAACTCCGTTTTGGGCCGGCATATATATGGTTCCAATGACCGCAGGATTTATAGTCATGGGGCCATTGGCGGGTACACTCTCAGACAGGCACGGCGCACGAGTACTCTCCACGCTTGGAATGATAGTAGTTGCAGTTGCTTTCCTTGCACTCACATTTCTCGGTTATGATTTCAATTATATCCCATTTGCTATTGCATTGTTCGTGATGGGTATAGGAAATGGACTTTTTGCTGCACCCAATACGGCTTCCATTATGAATTCTGTTCCTGCACATCTCAGGGGAGTTGCATCTGGCATGAGATCGACAATGCAGAATGCTGGTATGACCGCCAGTATGGGAATATTCTTCACCATTGTTCTTTTTGGCCTTTCTAAAGGGCTCCCAACAACTTTGTATCCAAGGTTAATCTCTGCGGGTATAGCAAATTCTATAGCCTCGACCCTGTCTGTACACTTTCCCCCGACAGTTGCTCTCTTTTCGGCATTCCTAGGCGTCGATCCTATACGTTCAGTACTTCAGGCTCTCGGTATTTCGATTTCTTCTCTGGGACCGGGTTTTGCTATAATAGATAAACCGGTGTGGTTTGCAACCTCCATAGCACCATCGTTCATGTCCTCTCTCAGGATAGCTTTTTACATAGGCCTGATTCTTTCACTTTCAGCTGCTGTACTTTCGATATTTAGAGGAAAAAAATATGTATCGGAGGAAGCTTTATACAGTTCAGACGAAAATGAAATAAGCAATACAGACCTAAAGAGCACAGTTAAAGATAGTAATGGGTCAATTGGTAGTTACAAACAGCTATGGAGAGAAAATGGGGGGAAAAAATGAATCGCGGAATAGAAATATGGCGTGAAATATCAACAATCAGTTCAAGACTTCTTCGTGAATCAGAGAAACAGCTTAATGATAAGGGTATTTCTATAGTAGAATTTCGCATTTTGCGTGATCTTAACGAACGAGGAGATATGCCAATGGTTAAACTCGCCAAGCTAAATTTTATTACCCAAGGATGGACAACAAGCTTGGTTGACAGACTCGAGCAAAAAGGATATGTGCAACGTACAAGAAGTAGTCTCGATAGGCGCGTGATCAATATAAGTTCCACTGAAAAGGGCTCTGAATTTTATTCCACAATAAAATGCATACACGAGTCTTTTGTTAACGAATCGTTAAAATTCCTTACTGACGAGGAAGAGAATACGCTTATGTTATTGCTTAAAAAAATAGACCTGAATCTGGAAAAAAGTTTTGATCTTATATCAGAGGTAAAGAATCACTGAGAATCGATCTCCACAGTATAACCAATGGTTTCAAAAGATCGTGATGAAGCATCGAGTTCTCTCTTCAAGTCGTCGGGCAACTTACTGAAAGAAAAAGACACTATCTTCTTTGTACTGCTTGCAATAACGAAACCGATCGTCTTGTCGCTTGGGAGTATTTCATCAGTTCTGGCATAAGTTTCGATAAACTCGGTCAGTTCTTCTTCAGGATACGGACTCTCAAGGACCTCTTTCAACCCGTTCAAAGAATCGGTAAATCTAGACAATTCAACGCAGATGACTGAAGGGTGCATTGATCCTATGGCCAGATTGAACATTACACATTCTGTCAATTGGCATCATGCTTTTACTTTTGTGAGATACCATCTTTCTGCTCCAGGTTCTTTCAGTCTTTCCTCGGCATCCTTCATTGTTCCAGGAGCACTTTTAACCCCTGCATCACCAGGTTCCCAATCTACTGGAGTAGCAAGTTTCTTGTCCCAATTAAATTGAAGCGCTTTGATTACTCTGATAATCTCCTTTATGTTTCTTCCGGTCTCTGCAGGGTAATATATCATCCATCTTACTACCTGATTTGGATCGATGATGAAAACGCCCCTTACCGTTGCTCCAACCTTTTCATCCATGAGGTTGAATTCTTTAGCAACCTCTTTGTTGGGATCTGCAATAACAGGGAAGGGAATAGTAATCCCGAATTTCTCCTTTATATCTCTAAGCCACGCAATGTGGCTGAAAAGGCTGTCAACGCTCAATCCGATTAATTCAACACCAAGTTTCTTGAACTCATCATAATGTTCAGCAAATGCCATAAATTCTGTAGTGCACACAGGAGTGAAGTCACCTGGATGGGAAAAGAGAAGGACCCACTTTCCTTTAAACTGGGAGAACGAAATTGGTCCCTGCGTCGTATTAACTGTCATATCCGGAATCTTTTGACCTAAATAAACTGCCATTTTGTTTCACCGTGTACTAATCATCATTTGAGTAATAAGTTTTTAGATCGGTGCAACGAGGCACCTATAAGGGTACATAATCACTTTTTAAGGGGTTCAACAACATCCATTATCCCTTCAAGAAGTTTACCTTTGGCGTTAAGAAGTTCCCGGCTATTTGTAAGGACCTTTACTATGATTATATATGAGGTCATTGTTGTCTCGTCCACCGCAAGCTTTGATTCGCCGGCATATCCGTCAACCTTCTCTATAACTGAGATCAATTTTCCTCGAAGATTATCAAATCTTATGGTTTTTGGAACTTCGAACCTTACCTGAATCCACTGGCTTCCTTTCATAACAGTGAAAGAGGCTTGCATCAGAACCCCATTTGGAATTGTAACTGTATTTTCTCCTTCTAGGCGTATCTTTGTGTAGTTAAGAGTTATATTCTCCACTACTCCACTGTACCCTGAAGCCTCAAATCTGTCAACCGAAAAATACTTCGGGGCAA
>JAKAYB010000050.1 GCA_021826925.1 Thermoplasmata archaeon
TACAAAGTTTATCACCTCATCGAGTTTCTTTATCAGAGATGGATTCTCTGCCCTTACACGCATGGAGTTCATCTTCCTCTCTGTCAAGGCATCGATCTCGTCAACGAAATCCTCGTCTTTCTTCAGCATTGTGTATATCATCTCGATAAGTATTCTGGCTATTGCAACTATTGCCCTATTCTTTCCGAGTCTCCGTACAATGCTGAGGTATTTCGATTTCAATCTTTTTGAATGCTTGATTACGATGTGTACTGCATTGACGAGTATGAATCTTAACATGGACGGTCCGTGTTTTGTTATATGCCCTCTTATGTCCCGATTGCCGGATTGATCCTGCCTTGGTACAAGGCCGGTATAAGTCGGGATCTCCTTTGTTGCGAATCTCGATACATTATCTATTTTCGAGGTTATGTCAGGGGCCGAGTATAGATTCATTCCTGAAATTGTCATGATCCTCTCAACACTCTTATTGTTGAGGGCAATCCTTGATATCTGATCATCAACACTCCTCGCTTGTTCAATAGATGGAAAGCATCGTCTATGTGACTGAGGAAATCCATTAGGGGATAGTCGGATTATCCATAGTGCCGAGATACGGCGGGTAAGTGTATGATCGGATATTTCAATCACGGATGAAGAAGGAGGTTCTAGGCGGATCAAGAAAAGTTAATGTGGCATCAATCCATTGATCCCTATATAACGGTATCCCTTTTAACATGGATGTTCCTAAGAATTTTTTTCATTGATGTCTAAACGGAAATTTGCAGGATCTTTGGCTTTCATTCTAAATTTCCACTAAAATGATCTGTATCAACGACCTAATTTCTTTATAAATATATCACGCATTTCCAGATCATGACAGTTTCTATTGATGGATCTTCGCTAACTATCGAGAAAACATTAAGGGTTGCCAGAGGATTCGAGAGTGTCTCACTCTCCCAAGTTGCAGAGGAAAATATTGAACGATCTCATAGATCCCTTACAGATCTAATCCAATCTGGGAAAATGGTTTATGGGGTAAATACTGGTTTCGGGAGTCTATTAAATGTTAGGATTTCAAGGGAGAAGGAGAAGGATCTGCAGGCAAATTTAATAAGGAGCCATTCAGCTGGTGTGGGTGATAAGCTAGACTCGGAATATGTGAGGGCAATGATGCTGATCAGAGCCAACTCCCTCAGCATAGGTTACTCCGGTGTAAGGAAGGAGTTAATAACTACGCTCATCGATATGCTCAACAAGAAAATAGTACCAGTCGTTCCGCAGTTCGGATCAGTTGGTGCAAGCGGCGACTTGGCGCCTCTCGCTCATATAGCTCTTGCGATGATGGGAGAAGGCGAAGTTTACGACAACGGCACTGTAAGGCCATCCATTGAAGTTTTAGAGCGCGAAGGTATATCGCCATATAGTTTTGCAGAAAAAGAGGGTGTGGCGTTCATAAATGGTACAACTGCCATAAGCGCCATACTTTCACTGGAACTGGCAAAAAGCTTTCACCTATTGCGCACATCTGTAAATTCTGCTGCATTGAGTTTTGAAGCTCTGAGAGGCACGGATAGGGCGTTCACGGCATGGGCGATTGAAACCAGGAAACATTACGGCCAGAAGGAGATTGCATCTGAATTCAGAGATATATTACTCGGAAGTAAAAATGTTAAAGCCTCTTCGGAAACAAAAATACAGGATGCTTACTCTCTGAGGTGTATCCCACAGGTATACGGTGCTGTCCTCGACACACTGAACTATGTGAAGAGTGTCGTGCAAAACGAGATAAATTCCGTTACTGATAATCCACTCATAAAAGGGAACGACTACGTTTCTGTGGGTAATTTTCATGGCGAACCAGTGGCTTTTGGTTGTGATTTTGTGTCGATCGCGTTGACGGATCTCGGAAATATTATTGAACGCAGAATAGCGCGGATGGTGGATTCCAACTTAAGTGGCCTTCCTCCGTTTCTAGTTGAGAACAGCGGCTATAACTCAGGATACATGATTCCTCAGTACGTTGCGGCCTCTCTTTGCAACATGAACAAAGTTTTGTCCTACCCTTCATCAGCGGACAGCATCCCTACATCTGCGAACCAGGAGGATCATGTGAGCATGGGCATGAATTCAGCTTTAAAGTTAATACAGATCAACAAAAACTTGGAGAGGATCATCGCTATAGAATTTCTTCTTGGCTCTCAGGGTACAGAATTCCTGACTCTTCCTATAGCTCCGAAAGTGCAAAAAGTAAAGGAGATCATTCGCGATAAAGTTCCGAAGTTGACTCATGACAGGCCGAGCTATAATGACATCAACAAGATAATTGATCTTATGGAATCCGGAAAACTCACCTCGTTCAGTAATGAAAGAGATTTGCAGTAACCATCTACGGATAATTCATGACGTTGAACGATCACATAGAGAAGGACAAAAAAATAAATTGGTGCATTAAATGCCAGTTGGCTTAATATGAAAATTTCCTCTGTTGCCGGTGAGTCGTTTGGAGACATACTCAAGAAGAATGGCGTAAAAGGCGCCATAGCAGTTCTTGTAAATGGAACTGCTAAGGATTTAACCGCAGTCGCTTCTGGAGATGAAACAATAGAACCCATATTCCTCGAATCTCAGGAGGGCCTCAAAATACTGAGACATTCTGCCGCCCATCTTCTTGCGCAGGCGGTCATGGAACTCTATCCAGACGCTAAGCTGAATGCGGGGCCAGCAACAGATGATGGCTTTTATTATGATATAGAGATGCCGGCTCCGACAGAAGAGGATCTTGCAAGGATCGAGGAGAGGATGCACAAGCTCTCTGAAGCAGATTATCCAATAATCAGAAAGGAGATGTCAAGGGAAGAGTTGATCCGCCGTTTTTCAGGAAACCGCTTTAAGATAGACAAGGTGATTGCAAATGTTCCCGACGGGTCTAAGTCGACAGTTTATGTCCAGGGTGATTTTGGAGATTTCTGTTTGGGCCCGCATGTTCCTTCCACTGGATACATAAAGTACTTCAAGCTCCTGAACGTAGCGAGCACCAATTACAAGGGTGACGAAAAGGAGACCAGACTCGTAAGGATATACGGAACAGTGTTTTCGAACGAGAAGGATCTGAAGGGTTTCCTTCAGAACAGGGAAGAAGCCGCGAAGAGGGATCACAGGAAGATTGGCAAAGAGATGGATCTTTTCATGTTTGACACGGATGTTGCACTTGGTTTTCCATTCTATACTCCTAACGGAGTTATAGTGAGAAACGAGCTCATGACTTTCATGAAAGGTCTCAATTCAGAATTCGGTTGGGAGGAGGTTGCCACTCCGCATGTGTACAGGGATATACTCTGGAAGCGATCTGGGCATTATGCCAAATACAGGCCGAACATGTTCGTATTCACGCTTGATGACGGTGATTCGTATGGCATCAAGCCCATGAACTGTCCTGGGCACATAATAATATTCCAGAGGAGTCCAAAGAGTTACAGGGAAATGCCAGTGAGATACAGCGAACAGGGCACCGTTTACAGATATGAAAAATCTGGAGAAGTTGGTGGACTCACTCGCCCGAGGATGTTTACGCAGGACGACGGACATGCGTTTCTGAGACTCGACCAGGTTTTGCAGGAAGTAAAGTCGATACTCCGGATGGTAAGCATAGTCTACAGCACTATATTTGGAAAGATCGACATGAATTACGATCTGAGCATCATAGACAAGGAGAAACCTGATGATTTCCTGATATCCTACATATGTTCTTCCTGCGGAACAAAAATAGAGGCCAGAAAAGCTTCACTTTCCGACGAACTCTCATGCCCGAACTGTGGCGGCACGGACTTCAAACCAGATTTCACTCACTGGGATCAGGCTACCGATCAGCTTAAGGCAGCATTGAAGGATGAAAGGATTGTCTACGGGGAAAAGGTTGGCGAGGCAGCGTTTTACGGGCCAAAAATTGATATCCACATAAAAGACGCTCTTGGAAGGCTATGGCAGGTAGCAACAATCCAGATAGACTTTTTTATGCCAATAAATTTCGGATTATTTTATGTTAACCAGGATGGGACACAGGAAAAACCAGTGATTGTTCATAGAGCGATATATGGATCGTATGAGCGTTTCATGGCAATCCTGATAGAGCATTTTGCGGGAAAGTTCCCGACATGGCTGAGTCCACTTCAGGCTTATATTGTCCCCGTTAGCGAGAAATTCGATTCGTATGCCAGAAATATCGCTTCTCAGCTTTCCAATGGAGGAATAAGGGCAAAGGTTGATCTCGGATCGGAAACTCTCAACAAGAAACTGAAGATGATCAGATCAATGAGGCCTTCCTATATCTTAGTTGTGGGCGAAAGGGAGGAGAAGGAAAATACCGTTTCAGTTAGAAACCGCAAAGGAGAACAGAAGGTTATGCCCGTGAACGAATTTATCGGGGCAGTTCTAAAAGAGATCAATGAAAAGAATCCTGTTCAGACTGTGTGATGTTTTATAATTCTTCGGGTTAAAAAGATGAAGAAAATTTATGCTTTCTTCTTCTTTTTCGGGGCCACTTCTACGTTCTCAGCACCCTTTCTTTTTCTAATCTCCTCTATAAGTGCCGGAATCACGTTGTATAAATCATCCACAATTACGTAATCTGCGTTTTTGTTCATTTCTGCGTCAGGATCCGTATTAATCGAAACGATGAGTTTGCTATTTGCCATGCCCACCATGTGCTGTGGTTTTCCTGATATGCCTGCTGCAATGTACAGGTTTGGTCTCACGGTAATTCCAGTCTGTCCTACCTGGTGGCTCCTGGAGATCCATCCAAGATCGGCAATAGGTCTAGAAACGCCGACAACGCCTCCAAGTTCATTGGCAAGTTCCTCCAAGAGCTTGAGTCCTTCAGGCTTGCCCATTCCAAGGCCGCCTGCCACGACGACCTTAGCAATAGATATATCCTCTCCACTGCGGGGTTTAAATGAGAGTATCTCTTCCTTAATCTGACCTTTCTTAACCTTTACTTCCCTGAGATCAACCTTGAATTTCCTTTTATCATCCCTGGGTGGTACCTCGAATGTTCCGGGACGCGATGTTGCCATCTGCGGCCTATGCTTCTCACACCTGATCTCCGACATGGTGCTATCGCCATAATCCGGCCTCCTGGCAATAAGTATGCCTGTGTCTTCTTCAACATCTATTTCCATGCAGTCTGCGGTCAGACCGCTTTGGACCCTAATCGCTGTCCTGGCGGCAAGGTCGCGACCATTGTGTGTTCCAGGGACTATAAGGATATTTGGCTTTGCCTCTTTTACCGCTGCGGTCAGGTTGTCTGTAAACGGCCTGGACTTGTACATATCAAAAGCACTCGATTGAAATGCAATCACCCTGTCACATCCGTAATAGCCGGCCTCCTTTGCAGTATCACTTATGTCGCTTCCAATAACAACACCGATCAATTTGGTCTTTGTTTTGTCGGCCATCACTCTCCCGCGGCCAATCATTTCCTGAGCAGCCTTAGTGAGTTTGTTCTGGAAAGTTTCACAGTAAACCATTACATCCTTCCATTGGGATACATCTTCAGGTGGCGTTGCCTTAACCAATTCCGCCATATTTATTCACCGCCTTTTATTAGCTTATTCTGTTCAAAAACATCAACGAGCTTCGCTATGTTATCTGTCGTTATTTTCTCACCTTTTCTATCCCTTCTCGGGAATGGAATCATCCTCTTTACAATAGTTGGAGAGTTCCTGAGGCCGACAGCATCTGGGGGAAGACCTACTTCCTTTAGGTCCCACACTATAACCCCCTGTCGGATAGCATCGATTTTTCTTCTGAGGGAGGCTTTCCTTGGGTTATTTGAGTTGGTAAGCACCGTTACAACCGCCGGTGTGGGTATTCTCACAACTTCAGTCCCTTCCTCAAACTCTCGTGTGGCTATAACGTAACCGTCATCGTATTCAACAGAACTAACATAGGAGGCAAGTTCAGCGTCAAGGAATTCGGCAACTCCTGGCCCAACGTGTCCGGTGCTCGAATCCGAGGTCTTTTCACCTGCGAAAACAATGTCCACTTTCCCTATATGTTTTATTGCAGCTGCAATAGCGAGACTGGTTGGATAAGTATCTGATCCGGCAACTGCCTTGTCGCTGAGAAGAATTGCCCTGTCAGCACCCCTACCGACGCATTCCTCAAGATATGGTATGGCAAATGGAGGCGTCATGGACAGTACCGTGATTCTCCCGCCATACCTCGCCTTTACCTGGAGTGCAAGCTCAAGTGCATTCTCGTCAGCGGGATTTATCACATTTGTCGCAAGCGATCGGTTAAGCGTGAGGTTAACGGGATCGATAAAGACCTCACTTCCGTCCGGAACGATTTTTGTTATTACAACTAGTTCTAAAGCCATAGAATCACCCAAACTTGTATTTTACTCCGTGAGCCCCTTTCGGGTTTGTCCACGTAACACTGCCATGTGCACATGCCACGAAGCATGTCCCGCATTCTACGCAGTCTTCATATTTGAAATTTAGCTTGCCATTCAAAAGTGTGTAGCATTTCGCCGGACAGGCAAAAGTGCAGAAATGATCTGGGCATACTGCGCAGATAGGTGGTTTTATAGTTATATGCGCATATTCAGGGTCGGTTTTATAATTCAGCAAAGATAATTTTTCTTCTACTTTCACGTTTACATCCTCCTAATCATTTTATATCCTTCCATCAGCAAATCCGAGCTTTTAACATTATTCTCCTTCATGGCTTTCCTGATAAGTTCCGTCAAGTGCTTCTTCGGTGTACCATCTGTAAGGAACATATTCACAAGGACATCCTCCATAAGGGACGGCATGATCTTGTGTGCGAGTTTTCCCCAAGTAACTTCCTCTATTCCCTTAAAGTTGTATGCATCCTTCGCAACGAAAGATTCCATCAACTTTTCTTTGTATCGGGAAAGTGATTTTTCAGAGAAGTCCGAGGATTTCTTAGCCTCTATGGCGGTCTCAGCAGCAAGTATACCGGATGCGATTGCATAGTTCATCCCCTGTATCATCAGTCCGTTGCTGAAGCTCAATCCAGCTGCATCTCCAACAATCATGTAACCGTTGCCATATTGCTTGGGAAATGAGTTATAACCCCCTTCCACAACAAGGTGTGCACTGTATTCGGAAAGTTTCCCATTTTCAATGAGCGAAGCTATTGAGGGGTGGTCGGTAAATTGATCCATGATATCAAATGAATATGTCTTGTCGTCAGCCCTAAGGTGGCCCATGTTAATAACAACCCCCAGGGATATACTTTCACGATTTGTATAAAGGAATCCGCCAGCCTCAACACCGTCTTCCAGGAATCCCAGAGCATACTCGCCTGCAAATCCTTCCTTGCTTGTGAGTCCGAATCTTTCATTAATCGTTGCCTCAGGAAGTTTAACTACCTCCTTTATGCCTATAGCGACATCCTGATCTGCTATCGGTCTTCTTGCTCCAGAATCAATTGCTACTCTAGGATTCGCACCTTCAGCCAATATGACCGTATCGGCTGTTATTGTATCGCCCTCTTGGACAACACCAATAACTTTTCCATCCTTGAATGCGAGGTTTTCAACGGTTACGCCAGAAACAAGCATAGCCCCCGCACTTTCCGCCCTCTTTGCAAGGAACTGATCAAATTTGACACGAAGAACGCTGTATCCTGTAACGCCCTGCAAAAATTTTCTAGATTTTATATTTACATCAATACTCGAATCTTTGGTTAAGAATCCAACACCTTTGGAGGTTATGTATCTCTCAACCGGAGCCATTTTATTCCAATTGGGTACTATCTTTTCTAGGTCATTGCCCCAAAGTACGCCGCCTGAAATATTTTTCGAGCCAGGTGGGTCCGCGCGATCCACCAACAAAACGTTCATTTTCTCCGAAGCGAGCTTTATTGCTGCAGATGATCCAGCAGGTCCTGCACCAACAACGATAACATCAAATTCGCTCATTAATGGTAATCGATACAAATCTTATAAGCATGTTGCACAATATTGGGGCGATAATCTTGACTTCAAGGCAACAGACAGAAGAACAAGGAAATCTGCACAAACAAGGAATTCGGAAAGAAAATAAACAGAGAGGAAATAGGATAAATTATCGCATTTTTTACAGGGAACTCGAAAAAATATATGGCAACACAGGTTGGTGGCCTGCTGAAACCAGGGACGAGATAGTCATAGGTACCATACTCACCCAGAATACATCATGGAAGAATGTTGAAAAGTCTATTGATCAATTGAAAAGTCTCGGGAAATGTAATCTCGCAGCAATATCATCCCTCCCCGTGGAAAAGCTCTCCCAGGCGATACGAAGCTCTGGTTTCTACAACCAGAAAGCAAAGAGGCTCCATGAACTTTCAAAGAAGATTGTTTCTGAATTTGGCGGCCTCGACAAGATGGCTTTCCTTTCAGACTCTGAACTTATAGACTTCTTCTCGTCGATGACTGGAGTAGGGCAGGAGACGCTTGACTCGATTATGCTCTACGTATTCGACAAGCCTCATTTTGTAGTAGACAAATACACGCTAAGGATATCTATGAGGATCGGTATAGAGTCCGTTCCAACCCTGGAATCGGTGAAAAGTCACGTTATCGCTGAAATAGGGAACGATGTCGAAACCTTAAAGAATTTTCATGGGGCATTAGTATACCTGGCAAAGGATTACTGTAGAAAAACACCCTTGTGCAAGGAATGTCCTGTCAGGAAGAGCTGCGACTACGGCATGACACACGTTACGGAACCCTGACTACGTTTCCGTAGCCAATTAATCTCCATCTGTTTGCGATCCTTCTTCCGATTGCAATGCGTTCGTTTTCAAAAGGAGCTGTTGGATATTTTAGGCTTATTTCCACATTTTCATCCTTTACGTTTGTTACGACACCAACAGTGTTTGCAGTACCAACTGTAAGCATCAGATTTTCTTTGTTCCTTATTGGCTCTATTGGGAGTTCTTCCTGAAATCCTACGACTCTCGAAAGGATATGTGCATCTATGGTCACTTCAAACGCGATCTTTGGAACTTTTCCAGGATGACCGGCAATTCTTCCGGTGAGTGAGTCTCCCTTGGTAAGATAGGGATCAAGTTTCGTTCCAACAGCAGCAAGACCACCAGGTCTCAGTGAATCATATTCGCCCTTTCCGCATCTCAGGGACGTAATATCTGTTATGATATTTTCCCATATTTGTCTTCCACCTTTGGCCAGCTGCATTCCGGGCACGATCTCTATTTCTTCTCCAACTTTCAGCATCCCATCAACGATCGACCCCCCTATAACTCCGCCAACAAGATCTTTTGGAGCAGTACCCGGCTTATTTACATCAAAAGATCTTGCAACGTACATCTTTGCGGGAGAATTCACATTGTAAGATGGCTGAGGTATGATCGTTGCAATAGCTTCAAGAAGTGTATCGATGTTTGTATTATGGTACGCACTTACCGGGATAATCGGTGCCGATTCTACAATAGTTCCGCGCACAAAATTTTTGATCTCGTTATAGCTTTCAAGGGCCCTCTCCTTCGTAACCAGGTCGATCTTGTTCTGAACTATAATGATATGCTCTATGCCCATGATCTCGAGGGCAGTCAAATGTTCCCTAGTCTGAGGCTGCGGGCATTTCTCGTTGGCAGCAATCACCAGAAGTGCGCCATTCATTATAGCGGCACCGGACAGCATGGTTGCCATCAGGGTCTCATGTCCTGGTGCATCAACAAAAGAGACTACTTTAACAAGCTCACATTCGTCTCCAGATTTTTCTCTTGAGTAAAATTCCCCATTCTCATTTCTGCATTTGTATATCGGTGTATCGGCATATCCAAGTTTTATAGATATGCCTCTCTTTATTTCTTCTGAATGAATATCTGTTTTTATTCCAGTGAGTGCCTTCGTAAGTGTGCTCTTGCCATGATCAACATGGCCAACCATACCTATATTCAATAGGGGCTGCGGAAGAGAGGTCATTTCACTCCTTCTTTTCCTCTTCTTTATTCTCCGAGTTTTCAGCGGATTCAGCCGGTGGTTCAAGAGGTGCCGGGCCGTATTGCAGAACTTTCAAATTTAGCTGTGATATATCTGGTCCAATGATGGCACCGCGAAGCGTAATCCGCTTCCTGTAGCCATTTTTTCCCCTCTTCCCCTTTGTATAGGAGACGAGAATTCTCTTTCTTCCTGATGTTTGCAGATCGGACCTTATCGGAAAACCATCATTCGTTGTCCCTCCAGTAATCTTAAGCTTGTATCCTGGAAGATCAAAGAATATGCCGTCTATTTCGTCTCCGGCCTTTCTTCCTGAAAGAGAGTTCAAGTTCTCCTGAGATACCTCTTTCTTGTATGTTTTCCCGTTTTTTGGATCGGCGATTATCGCAATTGATGTTCCCATTTATTCTCACCTGTTGTCGATATTAGACTCCTCCCATATAGAGAGGTCATTTATAATTATGTTCACAAATGACTCATACATATCGGAGTAGCAAAAGGACTAATACTTTCTTTGATAAATGAAGAGCTCACTTGCCATATTTATACAGCTTTTACGGGCGTGAAATCTAGATCAACGGTAAAATAATAGAGGCGAATAAGGTACAGATGATATCCCTAGGAATAGAAGGCACTGCTCACACAATCGGATGTGGGATCGTCGACGAATACAGAATTCTCGGAAATTCGTCAGATA
>JAKAYB010000149.1 GCA_021826925.1 Thermoplasmata archaeon
TGCCATGGGTTTTTCAGAATATTCTAAAGCCTTACCGCCTGCATGAACTAGCTGTATGAAAATCTTAGAACCTTCGTTATGAACAATTTCCGTAAGTCTCTTCAGTTTTGGAATTAAATCTGTTGAATATATGCCAAGCTCATTCCGCGAGCCCTTTGAATTTATATTGTCAACGTAAGTGTACTCCGTGATTATTAAACCAGTTCCTCCTATGGCTCTTTCCCGCAGATAGGCAATGTGCGTCTCGTTCGTAGACCCATCGGGGTTGGCAAGATTGGAGATCATTGGGGCCATAACAATCCTATTTTTGATTGTTAGACCTCCTATGCGACCAGCTTCTCCGAAACCTATTCCTGAGCTCATTTTCATGCAGTATTATCTCTTTCTTATAATCCTTGTACCTAAGACAAACCTGTGATCTCACCATCGTCTGTGAGATCTATTTTTTCCGCAGCAGGGATTTTTGGAAGTCCCGGCATAGTCATTATGTCTCCCAGCAATGGAACCACGAATCCTGCACCAGAAGAAACCGAGATCTTCTTTACCGTAACTGTAAAATCTTTTGGCCATCCAAGCTTAGCTGGATCGTCCGTTACTGAGTACTGAGTTTTGGCCATACAGACATACGCTTTATCCATCCCTGTGAGAGATAAATTCCGCAGATCTCTTGTCGCCTGTTTCTCAAATACTACACCGGTTGCACCGTAAACCTGCTTTGCAATCTTGACAATCTTATCCTTTACAGCTTCGTCTTCCGCGTAGGTTCTCTTCAATGAAGCATTCCCAGCCGAAATTTTCTTTATGACCTTTTCAGCAAGATCCACTGTGCCGTCACCCCCTTTGGCAAACCCTTCTGATAAAGACCATTCGATCTTTTTCTCTTTGAGAATACTTTCTAGCTTATCGATCTCTTCTTTAGTATCCGAGGGAAACCTGTTTATGGCTACAACCGGATCAATGCCAAAATTCCTTATAATGTCAACGTGTTTCAAAAGATTATCCGATCCTTTTGAAAGCATTTCAACAGGATCAGCCTTACCTTCCTGCATTCCAGAATGCAGTTTCAAGGCTCTTATTGTTGCAACTATTACAACTGCATCAATAGGGAGATCCCCGATTCGACTCACCATATCGAAAAACTTCTCGGCACCTAGTTCAGAGCCAAAGCCTGCCTCTGTAATGAGGTAATCTGTAAGTCCAAGTGCCATCTTGTCTGCGATTATACTCGATGTTCCATGGGCTATATTTCCAAACGGCCCGATATGTACAAAGGCAGGGACACCTTCAGTAGACTGAACAAGATTAGGGAGTAACGCATCCCGGAGGAGGGCGGCCATAGCACCTTGGGCATTCAGATCTGAAGCGTAAACAGGAGCTCCGTCGAAAGTATATCCAACAAGAATCCTCGACAGCCTCTCCTTCAGATCCTTGTAACTTGATGAAAGACCCATAATTGCCATTATCTCGGAGGCAGCGGTGATAATGAACTGATCCTTCATAAGCACCCCAGTTTCTGAGCCGCCTACTCCAACCAGTATGTCCCTGAGGGATCGATCGTTCATGTCCACCGTTCTTGGAAATACAACTTTCCTCGGATCCAGTTTGGGTTCCTTGTTGAAATAAATGTGGTTGTTGATCATCGATGAAAGAAGGTTATGTGCAGCAGAAACTGAAGGAAAATCTGAAGTGAAGATCAAATTTATCCTGTCGCTTGGTTCTACCTTGGCCAGCCCACCACCAGTAGCGCCGCCTTTGATACCGAAGCATGGGCCCAGGGAGGGTTCTCTTATAGCTATACTTACTTTTTCGCCTAATTTCTGAAAACCCTGAGCAAGCCCTATAGCCGTGGTGGTCTTACCCTCTCCCTCTTTTGTTGGGCTGATCGCTGTGACAAGAATTAATTTACCCTTTTTCTTATTTTTTACTCGTTCAAGAACGCTCAGCGAAACCTTTGCCATATAATTTCCATATTTCTCAAACTCATCATCATTAAGGCCAATAATATGTGCAATTTCTTCTATCTTTTTTAACTGTTGAGTACCCATAAAAATCACTTACTGTAGTTAAGCCTAACAATTGACATAAATTTTACCTATTTCATGGGATTGGAAGCCAACTTCCATTTTCTTGTTAATAGGTAACAAATAAGGATTTATATTTAGCGCCTTATTGTACAATATCCTTATTTACGGGATACTATTTCATTTCGATGGATCTAGAAGAAATTCGTGTTCCAAATCCTGGACAGAGGTACATAAGTGACTGGATCATATATTCTGCTCTTGGCGAACCTGAGATAAACAAAGACAAATGGAGCTTGGAAATTACTGGTCTTGTTAATAAGCCCAGAAAGTACTCCTATAAGGAGATCTCAAGCATGCCGCAACTTGAATATATTAGCGATTTTAACTGTGTAACAGCATGGAGCATAAAGGGGATAAAATGGTCCGGGCCAAGCCTTAGAAACATCATTAACGATTCAGAGCCAAAGAGTGAAGCTGCATGGGTTATGTTCAGATGTGCTGAAGGATACAGTGCCCCCGTTCCGATAGAATATGCAATGG
>JAKAYB010000051.1 GCA_021826925.1 Thermoplasmata archaeon
TGAGAACTTAAAGAAGATCGTTGACAGACTGGAGGATGAAAACAGGAGACTAAGGCAGGAGCTGGAGGAATACAAGAAGAGACATCCCTCCAATGTAGGAGTGAAGAACGGAAAGACATACGACATTTCGGTTGCATGGGATGTACAATCTGAAAGCTTGATTCCAGAACCGACGGAGAATAGAAAACCGGGAGCACAGCCAGGACACACCGGCTACTTCAGGATTCGAAAAAGACCGACAGAAAAGTCAACGGTACATCTCGATCTCAATGAATGCCCTGAATGCCATTCCTCATTGAGGAGAAAGGGATCGAGGAAACGCATCATAGAGGATATACCCATAATAAAAACAAAAATCATCGAATACAGAATGGATCGGTTGTACTGCAGCAAGTGCCACAGGATCTACGAACCGGAGATACCTGATGCGCTTCCCAATGCCACATTGTCACTGAGGGCAATGTTAACCGTCGCATACTTCCGCATAGGGATGAGGATGAGCATAGAGAATACAGCGGCGACAATGATGAATGTCTTCGGGATAAGGATATCGGAAGGCGGGATACAGAATATACTTTCACAGCTTTCGGATTCTTTAGGCAGAGAATACTTTTCCCTCTTACAGGCAATAAGGGATGCGCCCTCAAGGCACATGGACTCAACCTCATGGTCCGTCAACGGCGATCCATACAATTTATGGACATTCCTTACGAAGAGCGAGGCTATATTCCACATATCGAAGGGCAACGGTCATGAGGTTCCGATGGAGGTACTCAAGGATCATGAGGGCACAGATGTACATGACAGACATTCCGCATTCGAGACACTTGCTAAGGTTACAGGGAATGATCAGCAGTACTGCTGGTCGCACATCATATGCGACGCCAAGGAACTGGAGGATTTCTACGGCTATGAGGGATCGAGGATAAAGAGATCTCTTCAGACAGTGTTCGGGGAGGCAAAGGCCTTCAATGGTCATGGCACAACGGATGATATTGAAAGATTATACCACAAGCTCGTATTCCTTCTTGATTCCGATTATGAGCACAGGAGATCAAGAAGGTTTGTGGACAACCTTCTGAAACGGAAGAAGGAATGGCTCTTCCGTTTCGTCATCGATCCTGATGTCGAAGCAACGAACAACAGGGCAGAGAGGGCACTGAGACCTTCCGTGATCTACAGGAAGGTCTCAGGTGGATCGAGATCGGAGAGGGGTGCCGAGATATATACAAGGATATACTCTGTGTATTACACATCAAAGTTGAGAGGTAGGAATTTCATAGAAGATGCTCCATCAATTATCAAAAGAAGTGCCAAACCGGGATGAAATTGTCAAGCACAACAGACTGACCAGTTACCTTTGAGAGGTTCATGGCTGCACCATCCTTTGTCAACTAGCCATCTCAACATCAGTGCGATAAAAATATTTAGCAATAAATTGTGGCGTCATACTACCTGTTCTTTTCCACAGGAGAATAGTTATGCTTTTAATGCGACTATCAATCCTGCCATATACATGAAATATGATGAAAATTCCAGATACGATGTTGCCGTTATAGGCGGCGGGCCCTCTGGCACTATCGCCGCCAGGAAGCTCAGCGAAAACGGCCTGAAAGTGATTGTACTCGACAAAAAGATTGAGATTGGAGCTCCGGACATGTGCTCAGATCTAATAAATTCAAGTTTACTAAGAGAAACGCATGTAAATGAAGACAGTATATTACTTGACCATATTTACGAGATAACTTTTGTCTCTGGTAAATCTAAGGCTTCGTTTTCCATGCGTTCTAAACAAGACGGGGATGTTTTCAATGCTGTAATAGCTGGAGACAGATTCCAGAAGGAGTTGGCAAGCCTTGCAGTTGAAGAAGGGGCAGCGATTGAGATAAGATCAGAGGTTAAAGACATTCTTAAGGAAAGAGAGGGTTACAGCTTGCATGTACTCAATATGGGAAAATATCGAGAAATAAAGGCAGATTATATTATAAATGCTACTGGCGGAATAGAACCAATTCTGCTGAATAACGATTATCACACTGAAGCAGAATTTGATAACTTCTACTTCACATATTCGCGAAGGATATACTCAGCAGAAAACCCTGAACCCATTATTCGCATGAGCATTGGCGATTCAAGGTTAATAGAATACCAGATACCAGTAGCAAAGACGTGGATAAACGATGTTTTGGTTGATTCAATTGACACGGTGGGACAAAGAGAAGAATTTTATGAAAATAGTGTGACCTCTGGAACTGAAAAAATTAAGGCGTTGCGTAACACCGATTATGGAAATGGAGGATTCCTTAACGTAGGATTGGCTTCTGGACTTTTCAATCGCTTCTTTTTCACATCGTACAGTGAGGCGTTCTCCACAGCAGTGGCTGCTACTGATTTCATTTTGGAGAATCGGGAAAGCGAAGGCAGCGACAAGATCAGAAAGTATGAGGATCGAATTGAGAAGAGATTAACGGAAGAGGACAGACTTTCAGGATTATTGGCAAAGTCGATCACGAGCAGTAGCGAAACTGCATTCGAAAACTTTATTGAGACTCTTTCTGGTATCGATCTTAAAGAGATCTCTGTTAGCGAGATCTTTAGAAAAACCGCAGCCAAAAATATTGATCTTCTATCAATACTTGCGGGTGATCACAGGCCATGAAACTTTAACACGTTATATGACTGTTTCAAATAATCCGATGTGTTGTTATTTCTGCAATGATTAAGGACGACACCCTTAGAGAGGGCCTGCAAGCTCCTGGAATGGCCTTTACGATTGATGAAAAATTAAAATTGGCGTCGCTTCTGAAAGAGGCGGGAATTAGAAGTGCACTTGTTTCATACCCGTCAGCACACGAAAGTGAAGTTGCAGTAACGAAGAAAATTGTTGAACAGAATATATTCAACGAAGTATTCGCACTTGGTCGTACAATGAAGGAAGATGTGGACACAATTCTTCAAACAGGTGCAAACATAGCCCTTCACCTTCCATTTAAGATCGACGATATAAGTAAGGTGTATGACGCAGTTAAGTACGCATCTAAGAGTGGAAAAAAGATAGAAGTTGCAATAGTAGACGTGATAGATTTTTCTCTTAAAGATATTGGAAATATTGCCAGGGGACTGAGGGAGAATGGAGCAGACATAATACAGTTGCCGGACACCATGGGAAAGGGGACTCCAGAACAGATGAGAAACGTTGTAAGATTTGTAAAAGGAGTGACAGACGCAGAGATCGAAATTCACTGCCACAACGATACTGGAAGATCAATAGCGAATGCGATTGCGGGCATAGAAGCGGGAGCAGATCATGTTGACACAACCATATTTGGGATAGGAGAAAGAAATGGCATATCGGACACTGCTTCTGTTGTTTCAATTCTCTCTTCTATGGGCAATCCGACAGATATAATGATGCCAAAGCTTATGACCGCATATGATTATTTAAAAACCCTAATTGTACAAAAGATCGGAACTGATTTTTTTGCCGACAATTTTCCAATTTATGGGAAGAATGTAAAGATCCATACAGCAGGTACTCATGCAGCATTTGGCGATGTTTTTGTGGGGAACAACTTTTCCGTCAATGTGTATACAGGGCGCAGCATGCTAAAGAGTATATTGATATCAGAAGGACTGCCTATCGACGAGAAAAAATTGAAAGTATTAATGGATCTTGCTAAAGACAAGTCCGTTGATGCAGGGAAACCAGTCTCATTTTCTGAACTCAAGAAGATGTGGAGTGATATTTATGGTGAGAGTAATTGAAGTTGGACATATTGTAGCTGGACCAACTGCAGGGTTAATCCTTGCAGATCTTGGGCACGAGGTAATAAAAATAGAAAACCCTGATGGTGGAGACATTGCTAGAAAATTAGAAGGATCAAGTAAGGGCGCTTTCCCAACATTTAACAGGAACAAGAAAAGCGTTGCCATAGATCTGAAGAAACCTGAAGGGAGAGAAGTTTTCAATGATATCGTAAAGACTTCGGATATCTTGATAGACAACCTCAGCAACGGTGCAATGGATTCCCTTGGACTAGGCTTTGACAACCTTAGAAGATTACGGCATAATTTGATTTATGTATCAATACATGGGTACGGTCCCGGACCACTACAGAACAGAAAATCTCTCGACTTCCCGATAGAGGTTCATAGTGGCATGGCTTTTATGAACGGCCTAAAGGGCCGCCCCCTTAGGGTTGGAGCCTCAGTTGTAGACATTGCGTCTGCTCTGTTCGGGGTCGTTGGTGCCTTGGATGCTCTTTCTAAAAGAAAGGAAAGCGACAAGGCAAAAAAGATAGAAATCGGTTTATTTGAAACTGCTATGTTCCTTGTAGGCCAACACATTGTAACTGAAGAAATGCTGGGAAAAGAGCTCGATCCTATTAATGAGAGCGGTTTTGCCTGGGGAATTTACGATTTTTTTGACACCAAAGATGGAAAAAAGATATTCATAGCTGTTACGACTGACAATCAGTGGAAGAAGTTCTGCCTTTCTTTCAATATAGGGTTTTGCGATGAAAAGATTTACGAACATAATGATGGTAGGTACCTCAACAGGAATACCCTAATACCGAGAATAGCTGAAAATATCAAGCAACTCAATTCTTCAAACGTGATAGAGATTCTTGAACGGAACAATATCGTTTTCTCCATACTTAAGAAACCATGGGACCTTCTGCAAGACGATCAGTCGAAGGGTAAGTTTGTCACTGTTGATTACACCGGAGAAATGCTAAGAGTGCCGTCAACTCCAGTGAACGAAACTGGATACACCGGTACAGTGCCAAATCTTGGAGAGGACACCGATACCGTACTTAGATCGCTAGGTTATACACAGGAAAAAATTGACCGTTTACGAAAGACCAGGACTTTGCTTTGAGGTATGTCGACGAATGACGAATCGGATTCTATAAAATATAGAAAATCTTTATTTACTGCTTCTATTGAAGTACTATGCTTCTGGTAAATCTAACAATCGCGAGTCAGTGTGGTTTAACTATGGCTGCGGATACCTCTGAAAGCAGTATAATAATAACTTCCGTAAACCACAGATCAAATGGGAAAAATATGGTCTTTGCCTTCAGTGATGATCGGAACAAAGATTCCATAAGGCACGATCTTTCCAAGGATTTTCTCGATATCCACATTTCAAAAATAAAGAGAGCGATTTTCATATACGGAGAAAAGAAGGGGCATGGCATGATCTCAGCCATTTCAGAAGGGGGCGGATTGTTGTTGATGCCCGTAGTAGCAAAAAGTGGAACCGAGAACTTCAGATACGTTGTCAAGGATCTGGAAGGCATTGAAACGGTAGAAAAAAATGTTTTTAAGTCCGGCAACAAGATCGAAACAATGAATTATGATCGGATAACTGAGGAGAATATTCTTCTGAGCTCCTTCAGCATATTGCACTATTACCCATTGGTGAGTGTTACCCCAGTGGAATGGAAAATCCTTAGGATTGCCTATTCTGCCGGCTATTACTCATGGCCAAGGACGGCACAGCTATCAAAGATATCAGATTCCGTTGGTGCATCTAAAACCAGCGTACTGTATCACTTGAGAAATGGAGAAAGGAAGATTTTGCAGAAGTTCTTGGGAAATTAATTACCCATAAATCTAGCATAGCGCATCTTAACTTTTCCGTTCTCAGTTTTATGAATGGGAAAATAGCTGCCTCATTAGTTGCAATATTTCCAGTAAAACTTTAACCTGTTACAAGGTAACTTTAAATATTTCCAAATAGTGTGACTTAATATGGTAGATCCTAGATACGATCCTGAAAATATAGCAGGAAGGCTAGAGCGACTCCCGCGTAGCAGTTTTCATATAAAATTTGCTCTGATGCTCACCAGCGGAGAATGGGCTGAGAGCTTAATGCTACTTGGAAATGGAGCCATACTTGGACTTGTTGCAACAGCTTTCGCCTTAACCGGAGTTTTATCCACATATGCACTTCCGGCATTTTTCTTTGTTGGTGAATTCGTAGGTTCCATCCTATTTGGTAGGCTTGCAGACACCAGAGGAAGAAGGGCAGTGTTCCTGATTAATCAGTTGTTGTTCGGTCTTGGAATGATCATAGCGGGATTCATGACTGACTGGCAACTTGTGGCAATATTCGTATTGATAGGTGGTATAGGAGTTGGGGGAGAATTCCCGCTGGTAGACAGTTATGGAACTGAAGTTTTCACTGGAAAAAACAGGGGAGCATGGCTTGCACTTATCTATACAATAGCAGTAACATCCGCACCTTTGATAGTATATATTACATCGCTGACCGCCAGTATCCCATATTACTCTTTCAGGATACCACTTTGGATCATGGGAATATCTGGGATAATTGTCTGGTTGGTAAGATTCAGATTGAAGGAATCTCCCAGATGGCTGGCGAATCATGGAAAGATGAAAGAAGCCGAACAGATGATGGACAAAATAGAGGATGAGGTGAAGAAGAGTACCGGATTAAAAGAACTCCCACCCGTCACAGACACTCTTGAGACACCCATTCAGGTCTCAAGATACAAAGACATATTTGCAAAGGACGTGAGAAAGACCACTATAATGATGGCTATTTTCATGTTTTTCCAGTCTGGCATATTTTACGGATTTGCCACATTTGCCCCAGGATTGGTCGTAGTCGCTTATCCTAAGAGCGACCCATTGGGTGCTGCTGCGGTGATATTCTCTGGTTTTCTCGTTGGAAGTGTGTTCAATATATTCATTATAGATAAAATAGAAAGAAAATGGGGAATTATCATGTTCGCGGTCCTTGGCGGGGTTTTTGGAACATTCTTTGCTGTGATACATGGAATAGATGAAGTTGTCGCATTTGGATTCCTGACAGCCTTTATGCTGTGGAATTTCTCAAACTTCATGCACCAATATAACGCGGAGATCTTCCCAACAAGAGTTAGGACAACAGCAGCAGGATTCGTCTATTCAATAAGCAGAATATCAACAACAATTCTTGTCCTGTTTATTGCGTTTTTCATTGGTGCGAAAAATGCTCCAGGCATATTCACATTTGTGTGGGTCTTGGTTGTCATAGTTTCCCTGGTTCTCATACTGCTGGGTCCAAAAAGCACAAGAAGATTTGTTGAACAGATTGCAAATTAGACCATACTAATTTCTAACACTTTTTTTATCCAGTTAGTTTATCCTCATCTGCGTCTTCATTTTCTATCACTTTCTTAGCGAAATTGATCATGCCCCCAGCCATCAGTATATCCTTTGGTATACCAGACGGAGAGATGAAATGCAACACCGAGTTTTGCGAACGAATTTCCTCGTTTTCGAATGATACTAACACTTCATCGAAATCGCTAAAGGTACTATCAGAATCATATGTACCTATGAATAACCCAACATTGATGGCGTTTCTAAAGAAAAGTCTCGAAAAGCTCTTTGCAAATACGCCGACTATTCCTATTTCCTTGAGCAATGCTGGTGCCTGTTCCCGAGATGATCCAGATCCAAAATTTTCCCCAGCTATTATGATGTCGCCCCTTTTTGCACGCTTCGAAAAGTGCGGGTAAATGGATTCAAAGCAATGAACTTTTTGTGCCTCTAGAGGCAAATGCAGATAGCCGCCAGGTGCAATAACGTCTGTATCAATGTTATTTCCAAACAAAAATATTCTTGCCATTTTACTCACCCGGTACTGTTATCTTGCCTGAAATTGCACTCGCTGCTGCGACGTAAGAGTTCGCAATGTATACCTTACTGCTGGAATCACCCATTCTTCCTCTGAAATTCCTGTTTATGTTTGTTATGCATACTTCGTCTTTCGCCAAGACTCCCATGTGCAAACCTGCACAGGCTCCACAAGTTGAAGGAGCGACAGTTGCACCTGCTTCCACGAAGACCCTTATAAGACCTTCTTCTAGAGCTTGTTTGTAAATGTTCCTTGTTGCAGGGACGATAATCAATTTAACCCCAGCTTTAACATGATTTCCCTTTAAGATTTTAGCTGTTTCTCTCATGTCCGAGAGCGTTCCGTTTGAACAGTTTCCGATGTAAACTTGATCGACATCTATTCCCTCATAGTCTGAAACTGGCTTTACATTACTAGGTAAATACGGTGCTGCAATAAGTGGAACCATCCCTTCCATCCCCAGATCCAGTTCTTCATAATCTGATCTGTAATCAGAAATAATATCTGTCCTGACCTTGTTTACAGCTTCGTTCATGATAATGGAGGTTTTTGCTCCTGCTTCAACGGTCATGTTTGCTATAGCAAGGCTGTCGTCCTGGGAAAGGCCACATTCCTTATCGAGCCTCACCTCTATTGATTTGTAATTTGCACCATTAGTACCGAGGATAGATAAAATCTTTAAAACTACATCCTTTCCAGTTACGAACTTTCCCTTTTTCCCATGGACCTTGACTAAAATAGTTTCTGGAACTTTGAACCATAATTTACCAATTGAAATGAGCGCGGCCATATCTGTCGAGCCAAGGCCGACGCCCATTGCTCCAACCGCACCAGCAGTAACAGTGTGAGAATCTGTTCCCGCAACAAGCATGCCGGGAAGAATGATTCCCTTCTCAATAAGGAGAGTGTGCTCGATACCTTCACCCCATGGAATGACTATCCATCCTCTATTTTTTGCAAACTCGACAAGATTTTTCTCGTTATTTGAGCTGGTGACATCCTTTGGTGGAAAAATGTGATCATTGACTACAACGATCTGACCGGTAAATCTCACGTTCCCATTATCTATTCGCTTCATAGCTTCAATCGTCATTGGTCCAAGGACATCGTGAAGATATACCAGATCAGGTTTTGCCCAGACAAATTCTCCTGCCTTCACATCTTTGCCTGTTACACGCGAAAATATTTTCTCTGCTGATGTCCTGCGATTATGAATCATTTCTCTGTGCCACCTGAATCAAGCACTCTACTTTTATTCAGATAGTATTCTATACGAGACAAATAAACATTTTGTATTGTGAAAGTCAAGAAAAAATGAGATAATATTTTTGTTATGCCTCTTCGGTCGTAGAAGAAATCTCTGAAAGGTTATGTGAAGGTTTTGGAGTGGCTACAATGAATACCAGGCAAAGCACAAGCGGAATTATGAGTACGTAAATTCCTGCTAAGTAGTAGCCGACCATCTTTATCATAGCTCCCATCAGGCTTGATCCGATAATTGTTCCAACGTTAAATATAAGAAACATGAATCCAACTGCCGACCCTCTCCATTGGTCTTCAACAGTCTCTTGCGCAAATGCTGCAGTGTTGGAATATATACCGTACCCAGCACCGAAGAGTATTGTACCTATGGCTGCTGTCAGAACTATCGGGGTTTTTAGGAAGAGTATTAGAGAGCTAACAACAAGCAACGCCCCGGAAATAATCAGAACAAGTTTTCTCATCACTCTGTCTCCGAAAATTCCCCCTGGTAGGACTAGGATCAGGTATGCAAGGCCAAAGAAAGAGTATATGAAAGTAGCTTCGGTTTTGGTAAAGCCAAAATTGATGAGGTAGGGGGTGAAGTAACTTTCGAACGCAAAGAAGGCTATGCCGAAAAACAGGAAAGATATAGATATGAGAATTAGTGAACTGTTTAGGATCTCCAAGATGTTTCCTTTCGGTTTTTTGTACAGCTTGTACTTTGATGGGACAAGTGCTACAACGGTAGCAATAAGAGCAACACCAGCTACGCCGGCAATTATAAATGGTATATCAAATGCAGAGGCTGTTGAAAACCTTGAATAGATGTAAGGGGAAACGAATAGCCCAAGGCCAAAAGCAATCCCTTCAGATGCAATAACTGTCTGTCTTGCTCTCGGTCGAATGTCGCCGAGGAATGCAATTATTTCAGGCTGGATCATTCCTGTGCCAAAACCAACAAGGAACCTGTACGCAACTAATTCGTATTTATTAGTTACAAAACCTGTAAGCGTAGAAAAAAGGGATATTATCGCTAGGGAAATCAAAATACCGTTCCTTGTTGTAATCTTGTCGAAAATGTACCCACCAATGACACTAAATATTGCTATCCCAGCCGCAAATCCTGAACCAGCAATCCCTATGTATATTGAATTCGGGCTTAGATGTATGGCACTAACAATGAAGGTCCCGCCGAAGAAGAAGAGGTTGGCGTCGAAACCAACAAGGAACATTCCAAGCGCGACAGGTATGACCACCTTCAACAGCCCACCAATAGTACTTGCTTCTTTTATTACTGTTATATCACTATTTTGTTCGCCCATGATACGTTCTAGCACGTTAAAGCGTCTCACTATTTAACCTTTCTTTAATATTTAATTTCTACGAGTAATATCTTAAATAAACCCATTCAATTGATCTAAACCCTCGTGATTTTTCCTTAGTGACTATGTGATAAGTTCTGATGAGAAAAAGTGCTGGACTGTTAGATTTAAATACATAACATACTAATATATCAGCCAATATATTCTTATATAAATCTCATGTTACTTTTAAGAT
>JAKAYB010000150.1 GCA_021826925.1 Thermoplasmata archaeon
CTGACGAACTTTCTGATTTCCACAGGAAACTATCGGAGAAGAGATCCGCAATTGAAAAATTACAGATCAGGCCAGGCATAAGAGAAACGATAGAATCCATTGCTTCTCATTACGGGAAATACTTCACCTGGAAGATAGTGGATGGCAGAATCAAAACAATGGCAAAGAACAACGCCATCTCCGCTGCTGAGAACAGGATGGGAAGATTCCTGCTCGTTTACAATGGTGAATACACATCGCTTGAATACCTCTCCTTATACCGCAACAGGGACAGCATTGAGAAGGCATTCCGCATGCTTAAAACGGATATGGACATATTTCCCATGAGGGTCAGGAAAGAATCCACAATCAGGGGAATGCTGTTCATATTCTTCATATCGCTCATAATAAGGACGGCCCTCATGACGGGAATGATCTCATCAGGCCTGATGAGGAAGTATTCTCTGGAGAAAATGATCCTGGAGCTGGAGAAGCTGCATGTTGTTGAGGATGCCAGTGGCAGTATTAATGAACTGGAGAGGACAAGGAAGCAGAAGGACATCCTTGAGGCACTTGAAAAGGTATCGTGGTGGTAAAAGCAGGGAGACCAGAATGCACACTATCGGTTTCAGCACCATTGCGCAAAGGTCCACTGAATTTTTCCACAATTGGCTGTATTGTTCCCATAAGTGCCATCGTGGATGACATCAATCCCATCTTTTAAGCCTTTATTGAATCCAGTACCTCCAGCATGTTTGCGCCAAATTTTTGTGCAAGTTTGAAGTGGATCATTGCAGAATCAGACTGCCCGTTAGCCAGTGACACAGAAAGTGCCGTAAGTGTCAGAATTTTTATTGGAAGAGCTTTCATTGCCTATAGTTTTGGTATGAAGGTAAATAATCTTATACCAATATACTATTTGAATCCACATGAAAGTGAAAACGAGTATATCCATAGATAACGAGATTTGGATGGAGCTCAAGAATCTTGCATTACAACGAGGTAAGGACATAAGCTCTATCCTGAAGGATGCCATCGAAAACGAACTGTATTTAGATTTAGACAAATCCTTAATGAAATATTCCAAGTATGGCAGATTTGACCTGGATTTTGATCCGATTAAACCAAAAAGCAAAATATCCGATCTGGTAAGGAGCATGAGGGATGACCGAGAAGGTCGCATATCTTGACAGTAGCGCAATCGTAAAGAGGTATGTGTATGAAACTGGCTCGGAATTTACTCGTGCACAATACAACGACGCTTATCTTGGAAACGTTCTGCTTTCGTTTAATGTTTGGAACATTGGAGAGGCCTTTGGAGTATTTGACAGGGCACATAGGCAAAAAAGAATTACAAGCAAACAGTTGGATGAAGTTATGGGCAGATTCTCGAATGAAACTGCGAGGCTTAAGAAGATAAGCAGAATAAGGATAATCGCCCTATCCGAAAGTATACTAGAAAGCAGCTGGGATGTTGTCATAAAACACCATATCTACGTTGCTGATGCCTTGCAGATTATAAGTGCTATTGAAGTTGGATGTAATGAGTTTTACACAGGAGACGAAAAGCTTCACAAGTTAGCACTCTCCTACGGCTTAAATTCTGTTTATTTGGGATGATCATTACTGCCTCAAAATAACAGAACTACTGTATTCCCATTAATGAAGAATAGAGAACAACAGAAGACAGATCAACTTTTTTCATAGAAGTGAATACAAATCAAAACCATATCTTTCTAAATTTAATCGAGCCATGAGTACGCATCAGAGCGTATTGCAATTCTTACAACCCTAATTGTTTTTTCCTGTAGGTAAAATATAACACGGTAATCCCCAACTCTCAGCCTGAAATATTCGTGTTCAGTCCCAGAAAGTTTCTTGGTATCGAGCCTATTGGAGTTGTTGATGGGATTTTCCGCGAGCTCCTTCAACTTCTCCCTTATTCTATCTTGCTCCTTCTTTTGTAAGGCTCTGAATTCCTTGGAGGCAGTGGTTGAGACAAGGACACTATAGCTTGTCAAGAGGGATGAACTCCTCTGTGTCAGCTATTCTGTCAAGTTCGTTTAAGAACATTGCTTTTTTACTGATTTCTAGGAGGTTTTCTATAACTTCATCGTAAGTCTGGCCCTTCCTTCCAAGTTTCTTGAGTTTCTCTCTCGTCTCTTTAGAAACCTGTATGGTAGTATGGTTCATAGTACATAAATGTTATAGTCATATATATCCATTACTCAGATCCAGGTATAACATATAATAACACTCAGGCCTATCACAAAAGATTTATTCGAGGATTTCCAAAAACTCCCACCGAAACCCTTTTTCATGACCTCATGATCAATATCCATGAACCTTTACCACACAGGATTATCCGAACTATACAGGGAGATCGAAGCACTTGGCGATCCCTTAACCGGCATATCGGATCGCATTGACTTCGAGAGGATCAGGCCAATCCTCTCCTCTTTGCATGAGAATGACACGGAGAAGGGCGGAAGACCCAATTATGATCCGGTGCTTATGGTGAAAATACTGCTGCTTCAGCAATGGT
>JAKAYB010000002.1 GCA_021826925.1 Thermoplasmata archaeon
AATGAAATCGGAGGACATTCTCATTTTATTAACAACAGATTTAGGCTTTTATCTGAATATCTTGGAGATATGTTGAGGTCTATGATAGAGATGAACAGAGTCCTAAAAGTTGGAAAATTCTGTGTAATTGTAGTTGGAAACTCAAGCTTAGAGTATGAACTTATCGAAAGTCATAGATTTTTTGTGAATTTCGCTGTAAAAATAGGCTTTGCCCACAAAAAAACAATATTTAGAAATATTGATACAACAAAGAAATACACTAGTTCCGATATTGGTCAAATAAACGAGGAGTATATTGTAGTGCTTCAGAAAGAAAATGATATAGCGGTTAACTCATCGGATGATGAGTTTGTAGCCAAAAATGTAGAATCAGAGATGGTAACTTTTAGGGAACAAATCAGCAAAACCCCTGGGACTTCTATAAGAGGAAGGAAACCTACTGAAGAGAGATTACAGAAAAATGTAACAAAAATTGACGAAGCAATAAAAACCATAAAAATTGACGTTAAGTTGAAGGCGTAAATATGGAGCAATATATTCAAAAAACGATTGTGTCAGTTTTGAAGGGAGAAGATTATAGGCCATATGTCTTGGCTACAATAAATAGCAGATTCTTAGATAATGTTAGAAGTTTAACTTCTCAGGTCTTGGAATATAAGCTTAAGGGCGGTGATTGGATTGATAATCTTCTGAGTGATATATATAAGAGAGAGGGAAAGCGGTCTCAATTTGAACTTCTGTGGTTTACCGGGCTTAATAATAAGACCGTAAGGAACATGGCTGGTAGCTCTTCAAAAAGTGTAATATTAGACCTAGGCAAGAAGAATATTGCAACTTTTAGACGGCTTTTTAATGAAGCGGATAGGTTATTAGGTGAGTATGAAATTCTAATAACAATCAAAAAGGGCAAAGAACAGGTAGTTCTAGACCCAATAGAGAGCGCGATTTATCTAAACATGATATCAACAATGAAGTTATCAATTCAAGGCGGTGCTTGGAGTGAAGTTGGAAAGCAAACCGAAAAAGGTCTTCTATATACTATATTCAAGCTTCTAAAGATAGATGATGATTCCTATGTTATAATTTACCAAAAAATGAAGGAAAAAGGATTGGCGGGTGATAGAGAGATTGACGGAATTGTTTTTGGGCGTGAGAACAAACCGCTATCCATTGAACTTAAATTGCTTGGCATAGGAAATCCCGAAATAGGAGATGAAGCACTTGCCAGAAAAGTTGACTTATTTCTTACAGATAGGTTAACAGATATGATGGTTGAACAAGCAAATAACATGGGTATAAAGGTCATACAGTTTAGAAATGAAGACCCTAACCACACTATAGATGAAGTCCACGAATTTTTTACAAAAGCAGGTGTAAAATGTGGTACTCCACCGAAATTGCCATGGGATGAAATGGAAAAGAAAATAGTAGAGATTCTTGAGAACTTTAACGTTGAAAATGAACAAAATAAGCTTTTAAGAAAATTAAAGGAGCTTACCAAGGGAGAATTATAGCCCTGATTGTAATCGTCAGAGACTAAAAAGGAGAAGTTTGGATAAAAGGGTCAATATCCACTTAATTAAATAATCGAATCCCTACCTATCCTTTAGTCGTTATATTTCTAGATTTCAGATTTCTAACCTCTTGACAATTTTTTTTCCATTTCCACACAGTAAGGAGTTGTGTCTGATTCGCGACAATTTTAACTTGAAATATGCTCTCGATTTCTTTTTTTTCGAAGTGAGTGCATGTTTCAAAGTCAGTGCTATTAACAAAAACCTGGGCTAAAATTTCAAAGCATCGAACATGCTTCTATAGATAGATACAATACATCCTGTTTGGTAATTTTTCTTTCCTTGGTGGTTCTTTTATCCCATATGTTACCACTAACATCATCGCTGGCGTAGAGTAACTCTGCAAGAGAGACTTCTTTGAATTCTGCTACAGCGAATAATGCCGAGGCTTCCATTTCAACGGTCAGGCACCCCTCTAATAGTCTCTGCCTTATTTTTTCCTTGGTCTCGCGATAAAAAGCATCGGTAGTCCAAGTCTTAGTGAGAAGATAGTTGATGTTGTGGTTAGTTAAGGTTTGTGTCACAGTTCTAACTGCAGATAAGTTTGCTCCAATCTCCCTTCCAGGTGGCACGTAATGATAGGATGTCCCCTCATCCCTTATTGCATAAGTTGGTACAAGCAAGTGACCTGCGGAAATTTTTTCGTCTAGGACTCCAGCGCCGCCACAAGCTATAAACTTTCTACTTCCGAGTGATATAATTTCCTCAAGAAATGCCGCAGCAAGGGGTGCCCCTACACCCGGATTAAATAGTGCAATTTTCTTTCCGTTGAACTCGGCTTCATATATGGGGGAAGGACCCATGCTGCTCATGAGATTTCCTATTATTTTTGTTACTCTTTTCTTGTAAAGACTAAGAAGTACATCGTTGAAAAAACATAGCACACAATTTTCTGGAACTTTGAAAGAATATCCTAGTGTTTCTTTTTCTGGGCCTGTAACAGATATTCTATCTGGGTCAAACTCCAGTATTGGATATCTTTTACTTTTAAACTTCAGATCGGTGTCTTTCAAGACAAACCTCTTGATTGTTCTTTAATTATAAATTTTTGTACCATTATGGCTTGTTTCAAAGACAATGAGCCAATCCTAGACAAAAATGGCAGATAGCGTAACAGCGATACGTCAAAAGTTCATCTAGATTATATTTCCAGAATATGAAACTAAACACTAACAATAAGGATTAAGGTGATATCTTCCTATGGCAGTTCCAGACTACAGGCTTTTTTATTTATCCGATTCTGAGATACCTGCCGATAAGTGCGTTATATTAACAACATCCACATTCACCAGAGATGCTGAAAGTTGGATTGGCACTATTTCTAAGAAAGTAGTATCGATAGACGGCGAAAAAATGGCTGACCTAATGTTTCAGCATAATCAAGGGGTTGAAATTGTAGACATTCACGAAATTAAGAAAGTTAGTTAAGACCTCTTCAGTGAAGATGTGGAATAGGATGCTCCGTCATTGTCCTATTATATCCAACAATTGCTTGCAGTTTTTCTGAAACGTAAAACCACAGAAATTAGTGAAATGCTCACAAAGTATATATATGGAAAATAACATACAGTATTGTATGACAAAACTTGTAAGTATACGTGTGGATGAACAAACATTGGCAGAAGCCAAGAGATTGAAGATAAATTACTCGGAGGTAATGAGAGAGTCATTGAAGATGGAGATCGAGAGAAGAAACGATAAAGACTTACTAGAAAGTATTTCTAAGATACACAGAATGCTAAAGAACGTTGATCGTAACCAGATTCTTGCTGATTTAAGAGAAGACCGGGATCAAAGGTGATAGGGTGGTTTCGAGTTATGTTTTGGATTCAAGTTCACTCTTCACCCTATTCTTCTTGGATTCGGAAGAAAAGGTGCATAAAATTCTAAAAGAATCCTCTGTGTTGGACCTGACTGGTTACGAGATTGGTAGCATACTAACAAAGGGAAATGATGGTCATATAAGGGGACTTGAAAGAGAGATCATACTGGATTTGACAAAAGAAATCCAGAAAGTAATTGCCAATATCAGAGTGATCAGACTCAAGACTTTGGATATCGCAGAGATAATGAAACTTTCACTCACAACGGGACTCACTTTTTATGATGCATCGTATGTTTTCTACTGTAAATTTCATCAAATGGCTTTGTTGACCGACGATAAAAAAATGTATCAGGAAGCCATGAAGATGGGTTTGGAGGTCAAGAAAGTAGAAGAGGTTTTCAATTGAAGACCTACGCATTACTAAAGTCAGAGAAAACCAGCCTTGAAAATACAATGCTTTGTCCGTTCTCGGTATCCACTTAATTAAATAATCGGATACCTACCTATCCTTTTTCACTTGATTCAGCTAGATCAAACGCAGAATTCCTGACCAAAATGTTAATAAGTCAATGCTACATAAAAAGAATGATGACTATAGAACTTTTGCTGAGAAATCCCGTGGATGCAGATGTTGAAAGTATGTACATTATGCTGGAAAACTCACTAAGTCCTTATCTGACAGTTAATAACTCTTCCTCTAGAAATTTCCAACTGATCATTGACAGAAATATCGTCGAAGATTATGTGAAAAGAGATGTTTATCTGTGTTTAGTCGTTGAGATCAATTCGGAAATTGCAGGATGGCTGGCCGGAAGCAGCAAGACTGAAGTTCTCTCTGAGCATAGCTGTTCACTAGGGGATTTTTATATCGAAGAGATAGTAGTCAATAGCCTTTACAGAAGAAAAGGCATCGGTAGTTTTCTAATAAAAGGAATACCAAAGGATCGGTTGAAAGCTATTGTCGTAGATACGCCACTGATTAATAAACCGGCGATAAAATTTTACGAGAAAAGCGGATTCGTAAAGGTTTTAGGGCTATCCGAAGAATTTTATAAGACATGGACCAGAATGTCAAAACCTGTCTGAATGAATTTTACAAGTCATCATAAACATTCTTTCTGTTTCCCACCTCAACCACAAGGATCACGAGTTTCTCCATTTCTACACTCATGATTATCCTGTACTTTCCAGTTCTCAAACTATAAAGTGGGATTCCCTTGAGACGTTTAATGTAATGAAAGGGATTCTTGCTGACAAGCTTCATCTTTTCCAAGATTCTTTCGGCGTCAGCACTTTCCATTTTCTCCAAGAACCGGATAGCTGTTTCTGTCCATTTTACTTCGTAATCAGGCAATTTTTAGCCTCTTCCTCACTTCATCGGTTGTATAGACCCTACCCTCTCTAATGTCTTTCAGGGACATTTCTATCTTCTTAATTGTATCTTTAGAAAGAGGTTCTTCGTCCTCTGCCAGTTCTGAAAGTCTTCTTATGACTGAATCATAAGATTCGTTCGGATAGAGTCTCAAAGCATTGAGCCTTTCCTTAAGGTCCTTTTTAATTTGAATAGTTGTCTCCATAATGATGTAATTATACGTAGATAGTTAAAGTTTACTATGAGTACTTATAACAAGATATAGTAGCTTATGGGGTTATCCATTTAATTAATTGACTGGTTTCCTACCTATCCTCTGTTTATATTGTTATTTATTTTTGAATATACCTCCTCTAAAAATGAAACTTTGATTGGGGGGACCTTCACTAAATGAAACAGTTGATTTTATGTATCTGTGAACTACTGTAACGGCATTTTTCTAATCAGTCAAAAGTAATTAAGATATTTGCAATTTTTATATATCACTCGCAAAATCTACTTGTGCCTAATTTACTTTTCACATTAATTTTGGTTTTAGCAATCATTTTATGATCTTAACGTTCTTGCTTTTAAGGTACGCGAAAGCTTTGTCCTGAGTAATTAGGACCTCGTCGTTGGCAATGCATACTCCAAATATTAGGAGATCATTATCGCTCATCATCTTTCCACTTGACTTTAAATCTTGATATGCCTTTGCCGATGCCCTTACCGATAGGTCGTCAGAATGGTATAATCGAAGGTTTTGTATTACATCTTCCATAATTTTTCTACTAGTGTTCTTTAATAACTCATATTGGTTAACAAACGTGGTAGATAGATCACCTTTTCTGTAGCTATTAACTTCCTTTACTACATCCTCCTTTCCTATTAAGTAGTCTATAATCACATTTGTATCCAGTACAACCAAGAAAATCACATCTTTTCAACATTTCTTGCGCGATCTTCTTCAATTTGCAGCTTAAATTTTTCCAATTCATGTGTTCGTGACTTCAGAATACCGGCAAATTTATTAAAATCGTGTCCACTGTTAGAGTCTTCTATCAACTTCAATATAACCTGTGAAAACGACATATCTCTCCCTTTGACTCTTTTCAGTGCTTCATATGCTTCATCGGATAGTGTTACAGGTTTTGTCATACCAGATATACATATGATATACGTATATAACTTTAAGGTTAAGAGCATGAAGAAGTTTAATTCGTCTCTAGAGGATCTTCAGGAACAAATCCAGAATGGCACGAAATAGAAAATAGTCAGTGAAAATGACTTAGAGCATTACATAAATCAAGACGATGATGCCTTTACGATCCTGCAATCGGACAGAATAATAATGAAGTTACCACCTACGAACTTTCTTGATGAATAGAGATAAGTGTCCCCGATTTTGCCCTTACCTGTTCGTGATATTTTTCCTTCTCTTTCGAGAATTGTCAGAACAAACCCTATATGCGCCCTTAAAGTTTGGCGATCATCTGACTTTATTTGATTGATTTGCGAAAGTAGATTGTACACTTTCTTCCTGCTGAGTCGTTTGTTTGAATCTTTTACTAACTTGAGAACTATAGCAATTAAATCGGAAGGTGGGTGTCAGGGGGTAAATCCGTTTTATTTTGTTCTGTACTCTTTTTCTGTTTCTCTATGTAGGTGTTGTCTTTTTTCTTTATTTTTTTATCTTGTCATTGGCGATTGAGGCGCTTAACTTAATCTGAACGTACCTTTCAGGGTTTAGTGGTTTGAGTAGACCTAAATGTCTCAGGGGTATAGTTCTACCAACTTTTTTAATAGGGTCCCATCGGTATTCTACTTCCTGAGCGCATTCCCTTCTTTTTGCTTTCACTATCTTTATTGACATTCTGTGTTTTTTTAACTCCTACATACTACTGACTAATTAGGAGTATTTTATTTTTGTTTTATGTGAATTAGTAGTTACAAGCTACTTAATTTTTTTGCTATGGTAATAATTTTCACTCGTACATTATGCAGTATATGTACATATACTGCATGATAGATAATAGGGTGTGTAAGAAAAATCTATTTAAGAACTACACTGGTTTTAAATATTATTGGGTAATTTACCAATTGGTAAAAATATGTATACTACTAAATCCCATCCAATGAATGAGAGGGAAACAATTACTGCATTCACTAAGAAACTACCATCACTACTGCCCAACATGAATATAGGGGACATATCATTAGAAGTACCAATAGACGACCGGAATCGTGCTGACGTTATGGTTCAAGTTCGAACTGGAAACCTCAAGAAATACTTACTTATTGAGGTCAAATCCAGTGGGGAGCCAAGAATTGTCCAGGGATCAATTTATCAACTCAAAAATTTGGTTGGAAGCAATAAAGGAATATATCCTGTATTTGTCGCACCCTACATTAGTGAGAGATCAAGAGAAATTTTAGCCTCAGAAAACATTGGCTATATTGATTTAATAGGGGATGTGTATCTGAAATTTGACTCAGTTCTCGTCGACCGTATAAGCAACGCTGAGAGGGAGACGGAGAGACGTCTCAGTCGAAGTATATTTGCTAATAAGGCGACACGCGTTATTAGGGCAATCCTTAATGCTCCAAATAAAGGATGGAAGATCACAGAACTTGCCAATATGTGCAAAATGAGCCCTGCTGGAGTTTACTTTGTCATAAACCAACTTGAAGATAAAGCGTACATCTCACGTGAAAAGGACAAGAGCATTAAGTTAGTAGATTCAAAAAGACTTCTAAAGGATTGGGCATCAAACTGGACAGTTGAAAAGAGCAGATCAATCGGTTTTTTCTCTTTTGCAAAAAACCCAGAAGAGATAATATCAAAGGTCGTAAAGGCTGGTGATGAACTAAATTTAAAATACGCATTTACAGGAATGGCCGGAGCCTCAATGGTATCACCATTTGTACGGTATAATGATGTATGGGTATATGTGTCTGGAGACATAGATGATATAGTGAAGAAACTTGACCTCAGACCAACAACATTCGGAGCTAATATTAGGATTTTTGAACCCTATGATGAAGGCATATTTATGGACTCTAGGGAGATCAGAGGGGTAAAAGTAGTCAGTGACATCCAACTGTATATAGATCTATTTACATATCCAGCCCGCGGGCAAGAGCAGGCCGAAAAGATTCTTGAAAAGAACATCAAGGTGGTTGGCCCATATTGAAAACACGCCTTTCATCTGCTTTTGAAGATCAATTGATTACCACATCTAAGAGTGCTCTCGTTGAATTGATGTGAACGCTTAGGCATTACAAAGAAGCTATTGTTTTGGTTGGTGGTTGGGTGCCATATTTACTATTGGAGTCTCATAAAGTCCCGGAAGATACTTTTAGACATGTCGGCTCAATTGACATTGACCTTATTGTTGATCCTAATCGTGTAAGTAATGATGAATACCAAACAATGGTGGAACTAATAGCGGAGACTGGTTGGGAACAAGTGCCGGGTAAACAGTTTACTTTCGAAAGGAAGATTAGGGGTAAAGATACTGTTGACAGGGATATAACTGTGGATTTTCTAACGCCTCAACAAAAGAACGAGGAGGGGAAGCATCGTTATAGGGGAGTTCAATCCGATTTAATGGCACGAACTATGGTAGGGGCAGAATTGGGTTTATCGCATAATTATTGGTACCACATGAAAGGAGAGATGCCTAATGGTGCTGTCACGGAAATCGATTTTAAAATGCTTGATGTAGTCGGGTGTATTGGAACGAAGAGCATTGCGCTGGGAGACCGCTATAAACACAAAGACGCATATGACATAGTTTCTGTACTCGACCATTATGGTAATGGGGTGAAGGAAGTAGCTAATGCGTTTATGCCTTTCTTAGAAGAACAGCAGATCCAAGAATCCTTGAAGAGAATTGGCAAAATGTTCTCAAATGAGAGATCAGAAGGAGCACCATTATACGCAGAATTTTTGGAGTCACTTAACAAAGAGGAAAAAGAGATTTTTGCGCAGAGAGGTTACATGCTCGTTTCCGAATTCTTATCAGACTTGTGATTTAATGCTTATTTATTCATTAAATTTGAATTTGGAAATTCCATAATGGGAAACAATAAGTGATCTTTCTACCCTTTATGACACCAAAACCAATCACAGGCAACACGGAATAGAAGCACAAGAAGATATTGGATCGGTTCAAGCAGAAGGTGTGATAGGTACAACAGATCCATTGTGAATAGAGTTGAGGATCAAATGAATCAATCATTCTTGATGAACCGGAAGAATCTGCTTGATGAAAACAATCACGGCAAGAGAGGTTATCCTTACCAGACGCCAAATGCATTCATATCATTCCATGTAAAATTCAGGGTAATGGACAGTGTTCCCTTCAGATCACTGGATGGAATTGCCAGAATATTTGCGACGATCACAGGAATAGCAACTGTCTGCTATACAAGTATATTCCGGAGAATAAGAAAGATGGTACCTGCAATTCCTGATTCTCCGGGAAAACCTGTGGACTGAGCAATCAATTCAACAGGATTCAACCTCACGATCAGGGGCGACTATCTTGGATCAAAATGGAACAGAAAGAGAAGAGGCCGGTCCAAGCTTCATGCTGTCAAGGAGGGGAGAAACATCCTAGAGAAGCTCAGGGGGAAGGCTAAGAGAATATTCTGTGGCAAGGGTCATGATTCAAGGTCAATATACAATTATATTCGGGAAGGATGCAATAATACCACCGAGAAACAATGCATCCTCGTAAAGTAGAGGATTACCTGCAAGGACAAGAATAGTCGGACGCATCAGAAAGACCTCAGAGAATGAATGCAAGGAATCTGTCGTCCACGGAAAAGATGGAATGTCTAGATATACTTCTCAGGTCTGGAGAGAACCATGGGCGAAGTGATAAAGGCAACCACGCCTGATTACATTGCACAGGAGGTTGCCTTAAGGGTGCAGTAATACAGTATTCTCAGTGAGATGACGTATGCGTATTGAATTGGGCAACACTCTTGATACCTACCTATCATTATTTTATTCAAAACGACCAACAGAGCATTAGCTATAATCTGCTATTGTGCATAGGAAAATATACCTTAACGGACTTAAAATAATATCTAGTGACTCTGTTCGCTTTAAATTAATTTCTTGAATAGTATCTCGGAGCAGGATTAATTCCATCTAAAATGGGAATATAGAGTTTGTATAACGGATTAATCGGCTCTATCAGGAAACATCAGTTTAAAATTCAATGCAATTGGATAGTTGAATTCCATTGGAAGATCATCTAATATGCCATTGGCCAATCTGGACAATTTGATAAATTGGCGGCCTCTCATGTACATCTCAAACGCCTTATCTTTCCTCTCCATCTGATAGTGAACCATAGACGCAGATATTAGGATCAGACCTTGGTAATAAGTTTTCACTTTCCCCTCCGAGCATTTCCACAACTCTTCCAGAATAACGTGGGATTCCCAGAACCTTTCCTGAAGCATTAGAGACTCTGAAAATCTGAGAATTTCCAGGGTTTCATTTTCATTCAAGGGTTTCCTTAATTTGAACGATTGTTCAATTAAGTTTGGAAATGATATCATCCCGACATAAAACAGAGATCTGATAGCTTCAATTGATTTCTCTACTTCTTCTGTATGGACATCTAATTCAAATCCATGGGTGTTTTTCCTAATAATGACCTTCTTGAAGTTATCTCTTATTCCTTCGAGTTCCTCCCTATGGTTATCTGAACTATAGATATGGAAAATTAAACGCATGGTCTCGTCCTTTGATCCATTGTTGATATTTAAAATACTTTACTTAAACGTATACGAGCAATAAGTCTCATTTTGCAAAAGATGGAATGAAAACGAGCGAAACGGTGTTACTTCCATAAACACATCACATTTTCGACTGGTAGGCAGCAATGAAACAGGTAAGATCGCATATTGCTTCATGCATACCTGCATAAGTAAAGCCAAATGGCTTGGCCTGAGGGCTGGGTCGTCTAAAAGTGTGTAAATCTAACCAGAAGGACACATGAATGTGGAGGGTACTTACGAGCTTGCTCCAGTAGACCGAGCTAATACCGGTAAGGAGTAAATCAGGTCGCTGAAACGAGGAGTCTACTCCTTTTGGATGTGGGAATATGTCATAAAAAATAATTGAAAATAATGGAGAACGCAGATCATGTAACAATCTGCTGTTGAAGTAAAACTAGGATGTACATTTTGCACGCCTTAAGAGGCACAATTTTCACCTGACTGAATAAATAAGTAACGAAGCTATGTAAGGTATATCCGCGAATCTGGGGAGTTATGAAAGTTCGTAAATGAGCCTTGTAGTTTCACCGACAGCCTTCTCTATGTCTTTGTATTTTAGTCTTATCTGCTCTTTTAGTTCCTCTGATGTGTTCTGAATCGAGAGTATGTTCAACAAGTGATCAAGCTCACTGTCCAAAAGCAGAGAGAGGACCCTCAAGTTTTCTTTCTGTTCATCTGATATCTCCTTTCTCTTGGAAGAAAGAAAACAGTCAAAATGAACTGGGCCTTTCTTAGTAAACGTAAATTTCTCTCCGGTTCTAACATTTCCATCGCATTCGTAGCATTTGAATTCTGCCATAATGGCTCTATGCATTTCTAATATTAATCTTGTTGTTTCAATTCTCAACAAATAAAAATTTATTAAACCGCAGAACAATCACACTGTTAGATCGAATTTCAGTATGTTTTCGATCAGTAGTTTCTGGATCTAAACGAGCGATAATGGTGATAATCGCGCCTTCCACCATATCTTGAGTTCTGCGGTCTGTGCGACGAAGGTCTCCTGAAATTATTGTATCTCGGTCTAACAATGTTTTTAGCTTCGGAAAAAGAATTTTCATCCACTTTAATTGGATTCATTCGGATGTCGAGTGAGTTCTCAATGTTCTCAATGATTTCTAGCTCGTTCTGTTCTACTATTGTTAATGCATTCCCATCTTTTCCCATTCTGGCGGATCTCCCAACCCTGTGAACATACATATTTGGTTCTGATGGTGCATCGAAGTTTATAATGTCCGATATGTCTGAAATGTCAAGCCCTCTGGCAGCAACATTTGTCGCTATTAGTAATTTTGCCCCATTTCTGAACCTACTTAAAGCCTTTTCACGTTGAGCCTGTGTAAGATCACCATGCATGACTGTGGCGACATGGTTGTACTGCTTTAAGATATCCGATAAGGTCGCTGCCGATCTTTTTTGTTCTGTGAATATGATCGCCTTTCTGGGGTTATATTCACTTAAATAAGCCAGAAGGGTAGATACCTTGTTGCCGTTCTCGCACACGGTAAAGTTATTAGAAATAGTCGATACCGTCACCTCAGCATCATTGCCGATCTGCACATAAGTTGGGCTCCTCATGAATGTGTCAGCAAGTGCCAGAATTTTGTCTGGAATCGTGGCAGAAAATAACATGTTCTGTCTTGTTAATGAAGTTTGTGAAATGATGTATTCTATGTCTTCAATGAATCCAAGATCAAGCATAGTATCTGCTTCGTCAAGGACCAGAAACTTTACATGTTCTAGCGACAAAACCTTCCTCTTCATGAGATCGATTATCCTACCGGGAGTTCCGATAACCATATTCGACCTATTTCTTATCTTTTTTATCTGGTTATCTATACTAACTCCACCATATACTACGACAGGCCTTATACCAGAGGTTGTCCCCATTTTTTGCGCTACATCATACGTTTGGAGCGCGAGTTCCCTTGTAGGAGCTATAATCAGGGAAGTTACATAATTTTCCCTATTACTCTTTCCTATTATTGGAACAAGGAAAGCACCAGTCTTTCCTGAACCAGTTTTTGATCTAACCACAATATCTTTTCCTTGAAGAATGATTGGAATAGCTTTTTCCTGAACCTCAGTAGGTTCCAAAAAACCCATTTTATTAAGAGAATCCAATAATTCTTTGTTAATCTCGTATTTTCCGAATCCTTGCATTTTAAGCACTTTCTCTAACTTCTAGAAAACTTTTAATCTTCTTTTTTAGTTAATCCCTAATCTGTTCTCACTATTAAATGGTTCTTGGTAAAAATTATGAAATTTAAAGTCCCCCCTTGTTGGTCATTGAAATGCAAGAATCATTATGTTTCACTTATGAATAATCCGTCTTTTTTATGTTTTTCTCTTTTTGGAGTATGTCAATTTTTAGTTGATTTTTTCAGTCTATGGGACATTGGTTCAGTAATTCAGATAGTTAAAAACCGTTTTACATACTTCTCCAATAATATACTTTTTTCTTAAGTTAGTTAATCTCTACAGATTCCATCAACTAAAATTTGCCAATGTCTCTTTTTGAAGTAATTAGGTGATATTAAAGTGCAAAATCAATTCTCCGTTCTTTTGTGCAAGTATTAAATATGATTTTCGTTTGCTATCCCACGTACCGTTTATGCGAATAAATGATGACTTCGCCATAATATTAGACTACATTTCGAAGTTGTTTGCTATAAAGCATTTAAGGACAGTTGATGTCCATGAGATTTCCGTATCTTATGTAAGAAAGGGAGAAATGGTTGATGGCATCGTTGTCTATTCGACTTCATTTCCAGAAAAAGACAAACTGGACAGGCTTGTTTCGATGGACGTGTCTATTTCTAAACTTCGTCCAAATACGGAAATCACAGTCAGCATTTCTTTCGATAAAATCTCTTCTGAAGACTGTAATGAAAAAGAACTTAGACAAATCATTGATATATTTGACCGGTCTACTTTTCGATTCTTCTAAACTCTGATGATTTCCCTCAGTAATTTAGTGCGCAGCAAACCTGGTTTTCGGCATAAACATTGCCTTATTCCCAAATAGTGGTTCATGATTCCTTAAGGGAATCTATCAGCGCACTTGCTTCAGAACGTGTGAGCTCATCAATTGTGGATTTCTTCAGCTCAATCAAGAATGTCCTTGTAACTTCAAGTCTTTTCTCTGAATTCTGCAAACTCTTTATGAAATTCAACTGCTTATTCGTGACCAGGCTACCTGCAGTGTCCGGTTTGGTTCCGGATGGCAACTTCATAAGTTTATCTATAAGCTCGGAGGCTTCGTGTACGCTTAATATATTTACGGTCTCTTTTTGTTTTTCGTCCAAAAACTGCTCCGTTGTTCTGATTCGCTCATCGGTGTCCTGAAGTTTGTTCAACAGAGAAATTTGTTTACCTGTCGCAAATGACTTGTTGTCTTCGTCCGTTTTCACTCTCTTGAGTTCCTCTATGAGTTTCGAAGCATCGTCTATTGTAAGTTCATCAACGTCCATCACTTTCTTCTCGTTGAGAAATCTTTCAAGGATTGTACCACGTTCAGTGCTCGCTTGTTCAAGTTTTTTGATGAACTCAATCTGATTCTTAGTTGCGGTTTGGTTTGACATAGATATACTGATTTGTGGATATTGTATTTTTATTTAAAAATATAGTACTCAACGAATGATCATTACTTATGGAACAATATTATGAATTACGCGTTCAAATCCACATTCCAGGCATCATCATGCCCATTCCGAGCATTCCCATACCCATCATGCCCATCATCCCCATTCCCATCATTGAACCAGAATTCTGGGCCTGGTGTTCCTGCATGTGCTTATTGAGATCGTCGTCTGTCTTGAAGAGTAATCCATCCAGTTTGCAAATTTTTAGAGTAGGATCGATTTGTTTAACTATCTGCTCCCAGATCCTCATCTCAAACTCGTGCCCAGAATGCAACTCGGCAGCTGTTGCTATACCAAAAGTAGCAACGCCTTCAATCGCGGGTATAGCCATGTCTCTCCCCCAGATACCCGCGTGTAACTGTACTTCAAACTTGCCTTGTGCACCGGCGATAACGACATCAACGTCTCTTACTTTTCCAAGAACGATTCTTTCCCTGTCGGACTTCTTGGCATGGATCTCCCAAAGTGCATCCCTGGTTTCATCTGAGGTGATCTTGAAATTCTCGTTAACAAGTAACTCCTTAATGTGGTCTGCTACTGCAGACGGTTCTATATCTTTTTCGACAAATCCATGTTTTATCATAATAAAGTCAAGCCACCATCAGTTAAAAGGTTTCTCATTCAAAGACATGGTCTCAGATATTTTTAGATTAAAATGACGACTCAAAAATGGAAATGTTCCGTGTTACCGCGCTTTAATCTTCTTTCTGGGTATGTTATTTTAGCTAGCTTTGTAAAAATTGTGCCAAAAGATTTATTCATTGACGAGATTGAAGAATCATGGATTTCATTATAATTGGTGGCGGGGCTGCAGGCATGGCTGCTGCTTCAAAGGCAAAACGTGTCAATCCTCTTATTGATGTTACCGTGATAGAAGCAGGGCCGTTTGTATCATATGCAGAATGTGGAATGCCCTATTATCTTGGCGGGATGTTTGAGGATTATTCCAAGCTTTTGCATTACCCTCTAACTGAATTTACAGAGAAGAGAAAGATTAAAGTTATTCTCAATGAAAGCGTGACAGAGATTGATACTTCAAGACAGCAGGTCAAAACAAGCGGGAAAAAGGTCTTTTCCTATGACTACCTGTTAATTTCCACAGGCGCCTCAGCAGTGAAACCAAAGGGAATAAGTGGTTCGGATGTGCAAACGATTCGTTCATTAGCCGATGGTATTGCCCTAAAGCCAGAGGTTGAAAAATCGAAAAGGATTACAATTATTGGCGACGGGGTTCTTGGAATGGAACTGGCATCGACCCTTGCAGAATCCAAGAAAGAAATTACAATGATATCCCATCATAAGACACTTTTTAAAAGATTAGATGAGGATGTTGGTCAGGAGCTTCTGAAAGAGTTCGAATCAAAGGTTAAAGTGGAAAAAAACTCGGAACTTATATCAGTTTCTAGGAGCGATGGAGAATTTAAAGTCGAAACAACAATGGGACAACATACTGCAGATCTAGTTCTATCTGCAACAGGCATTAAACCAAACTCCCAGCTCGCTTTCGACGCAGGTCTCTCTTTGGGTAAAAACGGGGCCATCAAGGTGGACAATCAAATGTTTACCAGTGACAGTAAAATCCTTGCAGCAGGAGACTGTGCTACTTCGTTAAATAAGGTTACAAATTCTGAAGATTGGATGCCTCTGGCACAGATCAGCAACAAGATGGGCAGGGTCGCTGGATCTAACGTTGGCGGTGAAAGAATGACCTTCAAAGGCGGAATAGGCACAACCCTGGTAAAAATCTTCGACTACGAGGTTGGTTTCACCGGAATTGATTCCCCGACTTCGACAAAATATGGCTTTGCGCCCAAAGATATCTTTGTTAAGGCAGGCAGTAAAGCGGCATATTATGAAGGCAATTCTAACGCATACGTTAAAATAACCTACGATTCACATTCCGGTAGACTCCTTGGTGCACAGGTAGTTTCCAAAAGCAATGGAGCATGGCGACTCAACACACTAGCAGAAGCCATATACGCAGGGATCACAATGGAAGATTTGTTCTATTCGGATCTCGGTTATTCTCCACCGTTTGGCCCTGTGTGGGATCCAATAATAATAGCAGCTAGTCTGGGTATGAAAACGAGAGCTTAGATTTTACTAGGGGAGTTTTCCTTTATTTATTTGATTATTAATACTTATATTAAAAGTTTAAAGAAGATAAGTCAGCATCAAGGATCATGATAGCATTCTGATCTTCCATACCAACCTCATCTGAATGTAGTAATTGAAAGGAAATGCTACAGCCGATCCTATGAAATTGCCTATCAATGGATACAGGCCAAAGTACTTAAAGAGAGAAAACTGGGTTGCAATTGCGACAGCATTTCCAATCACATTAAGAATTTCAAATTTCAGGAGTCTAATAATAAGACCATAAATGCGGCCATGATGCTCCCCCATCTTGTGTGTGGTCCAGTATTCTTGAAATATAAATTCAATTGCAACTGCAAGCGTAAATGCGATAATGTCAATTAGAATTATGTACGCATAGCCTAATAATAAGATTCCAAGGTAGGTGAGTAACTCGAGTGAAGCAAAACCTACAAAACCCGAGAGAGAATATTTTAGCATTCTTACCAAGTTTTTTTCTATGAACAAAGTAATGTTCTCTCTTAGTTTTGCCATATTCGTTCTCACTCTTTACTTAGTTTACTTGTAGATTCCGATTATACGCATTCGTATATCTATCTGGCCTATTATTGTATCTATGGATCTAACAGCTCCTTCTGCAGGAAACAGGATTCATTGATGATCATAAATGCGACTATTTGTTGCGAATAGATCACCAAGATGCTATTTTCGTATGGACAGAAGGATTATACGGTAAACACCTTTTTTTGGATCCATAACATGGGGCCCATACTTTTACGAAGTTTCCAACTACAAGTGAATTTCATAAGTTCTGAAGTGAACTATCTGTTTGAAAAATGAAATTCCACTCCAATTTTTCTTAAGTTTTCTTTCAATGTCCTCATCGTAATTAACTGGCATTTGAGCATACAATCAATTATTTGAACTCGGTAAGAAGTTTCTTCACTAACTCCGCCTTGCTTCTCTCTGCAAAAACTATTATAAACCTATGCTCAAGAGATTCCCTTAGTGTTCGCACCAACGGTGATATTTCGGTTACGCTTTCAAGTTTATCTTTTATTAAAACCTGAAGATTGGACTTTATCCTCTCGGGGCCAGAAAAGTCAAGTGGAGGAATAACATCAATGGCATAATTGGAAGGATCAAGCTTCTCGGATTCGATGGTCAATGTTATCTTTTTGAAATCTTCTTCGTTATACTTCACCTTCAGGATAGGTTTTAACAGTTCCCTCAATATTATTTTTTTGAAGGATGAAGAGTTTTTTCCATTTTCCAGCAGCCAGAAAAGATCGTAATCTGTCATGCTGAATGGATTCCTAAAGTCCTGCTGCTGTTTCATTACCAGATTTTTAACCATGTACTGAGCGATCCTTGAGGTCTTATGAAAATAGACCGATCCGTACATTAGTATGCGAGCTATGAGGATCGATTCGAGGGTTGGCAGCCCCTTTTCTTCTATTGCTAGATCGTTATCATGGATCTCTGCCACATTCAGGATCCTTTTGTAATCTATGTTTCCTATTGGAACGCCACAGTTGAGTGAATCTCTTCTGAGATAGTCAAGTTCATCGACATCTATAGGACCACTTATAATCCTGGAAATGAGTTTGTATTTACCGCTTTTCCCTGAGATTACATCTGCAACATCCTTAGGTCGTAAACCTATTTCTTCTAACACCGACGGTATTGTGCTCCTTTCAAATTCATTCTTTCCTTCTATTATCGAAACCCCAGCATCAACATGGTCTAAGCCAGTTATTGACTCGAAAACATCTTCAAGTCCGTGGCTTAGGGGTGGATGACCCACATCATGCAATAAAGCAGCAGCCATAAGAAGATCTTTATCATCTACGTGAAGGGTATCAGCAAACATCTCACTCAGAAACATGGTCCCGATTGAATGCTCAAACCTTGTGTGGTTTGCGCCTGGAAAAACGAGGTAGCACATACCAAGTTGTTTTACATATCTGAGTCTCTGAAATTCTGGTGAATCGACCAGCTTTTGAAACTCTGAGCTTATTTTTATCGGGCCGTTCAAAGGATCTTGTATTATTTTGTAACTCTTGTTATACAACCGACATCGATAACGAATATCCGTAAAGAATATAATTATAATCCGATTAGCTGGAATAAATTGAATACCGGACACGTTTGGATCGGTCTTGGCGTCCTGTCAGGTGCCCCTTAGTTCCTCTCGATCCCGCACTCCCTTAGCATCAAGAGTCCAGAGTACCGTTGCTCCCTTCCGGTCCTGGCGGATTCCTCTGTCAAATCGCATACCCAGATTCCTTCGATTCTGGATATATGAACCTCCGATCCAAAGGAACAGAACTTCAGCGATTCCCTAAGGCCTGGCAGAAACCAAGTAGGCCTCTCCAAACTGTCGCCCTCGCATGTAGACTTCGAGTAACAGGAAGTGCCTGGCTTCCCGGCCAAGTCCGGCTCCATGTTATGCTTAACTTACTATAAAATGTTTGAGCTTAGCTATCGAAATTAAAAAATTTTTCATTTCTATCTGTTAATGTTATTTAAGAAAGTCGCTCGTATGTTTCTTCTATGCTCTTCATTATCGTTTTCTCTGAGCTGTTTTCCTTAGCTATGAGGTATGCAGCTCCCATACCAACGCCTTCTTTTACGTGGCCTTCTTCAAACTTCCTGAGGCCATCTTCTTTGGACGAGTGAAAATCCAAATCCGATTCTATCAGGTTATTTCCACAGAGAGTTTTCATGGTTTTCCTCTGGTCTTCCATTATCCATCGAGTCGTAATTACTGACCTTCTGTTGTTTGAGCCTGATATCATCTTGTCCAGGTAGTATACTGTTGCCATCTGCGTTCCGCCGGAAAAATATATCCAGTGATCCTTTAATGCGGCACTGATCCCAAAAGAGAGGGCCATCATGTAGTCTCCATAGAATTTTACAGAATCCAGGAAACTTACTGGGGAAAGTAGCCTCATCCCCAGACTTTCTTTCACGATCTGTTCCTTTAGTTCTTCCGGATTAACTCGGAAAGTAGTGCTTGTTTTTAACTCGATCCCGAGTGATCGCAGTGTGAGTAAGGCTGTGGTGGTACCCCCAGGCACACTTTCTGCCAGGAATACGGAATCAAATCTTCTGAGAATAGAACTCCCGATATAGTATCCAGTGTTGACGGCCATGTCGAAGAATGGGGCCCCGATCGTGAATCTTGGATCTTCTGCTGAGTTAAGGCCAGTTTCGATGAACGGTACATTAGGCTTAACCGCCATTCCCGCATTCACAACGATCACAGGTATGTCCGTGAGTTGTAAGCATCCTCTAGTGACGATAGCAGGTGTCGGGATTCCGTCCGGAGTCATGGGTGGCTCTCTCATCGTTATTGATCTCCCATTCAGGAGTATTTCTGAGTCTACAGCTGGTGTCATGAAAGTCAGCTCGGGTGAAGCTCCAGCGGCAGTTAAGCCATGAATGAGTGAAAGTTTCGTGTTCCCAGCAAGAAGCACGAATGCCGAATTTTCTAGCCTCAACTTGTTACTCATATTAAGGTCATCTCATAAAAATATATAAAGGAAAATAAGCATTGGCACTGTTATAACTAGAGTAAAAATTGCCGAAGTAAGCGAATGAAGTTTTAGTGCTTTGCGGACATCCTCTACATCTGGGTATCGGAAATCATCATTCAAGATATACTCTCCTTTCTTCTCTAATCTCACGCCGATTATATTGGAAAAGGCCCCCATTGGCCATCCTGCGTTCCTGCTTGCGGTTTTTCTTGAAACCGTATAGAGCCGCAACGACCTTGGCCTTAATCCGATAATGTATGCGGAAATGTAGGATATGTAAGCTGTCAACCTAGATGGTATATAATTTAACACAGTATCTAGGTGGGCGGCGAACCTCCCAAACAACCTGTTTTTATCATCATTGTATCCAATCTCGGAGTCAAACGTGTTCGCGACCCTGTAGAAGAATGAGCCTGGTAAGAAGAAGAATGAAAAATAAAACAATGGGCCGGTGAAACCATCTACCAATCCCTCCGAAATTGTCTCAATGGCTGCCGAACAAATGAGCTCTCTGGGAAGGTTGGCAGTTTCCCGCCTAACGGTTCTGGAAAGAAATAATCTAGCTTTTTCCAGATCATTTTTCTCGATTGAAGAAATTATAGGTTCAATGTGATCTCTCATGCCTCTTAATGCAAATGAACTCTTCACGAAGAATACTGAGACAATAATGTATACGATTGTTACATAAAATAACGCGTAATTAATCAGCACCATTGCACCGACAAATAATATCTCGACGAATACCACAAGAAGAGTACCAGATAACAATTTGTTCTGTGATTTTCGGAAATGGGGTTCAACAAATTCTATTAGTTTTCCTGTCCAGACAACTGGGTGAATCTTCTCTGGGAATTCACCTATGGCAACATCTAGAAGCAATGCCCCCATAAGTATTATGATCTGATCTAAAAAGAAATTAAGATGCAGGTTGATCATTCACGATCACTTATCTTCGGCATACGCTTTTTGACTATCTCTTGAATCGTATCAATTAGAACCTTGTTCCTATCCCTTGTTTTGACGGCGAATCTCAAGGCCATTCTTCTTTCGTATGGAATCCTGATCTCTTTTACAAGTATCTTGTTTCCTGCAAGCTCAGAAGCTAAATAGTGAGCATTAATATTCTTGGGTGGAAGAGCGCAAAAGAAATTAGCCTTCGGATGCGAAATTATTTGAAATCCCATAGAAGTCAATCCGTTTGCTGTAAATTCTCTCTCTTTTTCAACCAAAAAAGGCAGTTTCTTGAATGTGTTGTAGTTAATGCCGTTTATCAGGTTGAGAGCATACTGTCCAACAGTCCATGGCTCCATCAGTTTTTCTATTTTCGTTAGTATTTCTCTGCTTGAAAGCAGATATCCTAATCTTATAGACGCGTATCCGAATAGTTTCGTAAGTGAACGGCCAAATATTACATCTCCATAATCTCCAATCATCCGCCTTTGAAATGACGCTTTCCTAAAATGGACAAAATCTATGAAAGCTTCGTCAATGAATGTCAAAGCGTGCTTTTTGTGATTAAGATCAATAATTGCCTCCAGGTCATTTTCAGAAGCAAGATCGCCAACTGGGTTTGAGGGATTTGTTATGAATAATAGGTCATAATTAACCCTGTCGAGTTCTAAAAGCAAATCTTCTTCGGCATCTTCTCTGTTCCATGTTGCTTCATATACCATTGAATGGTTTATAAGTGCGCTTTTCTTATGCTCGGAAAACGCAGGTTCAACGATTGCCACCCTACTTCCATAAAAGAGCTGATTTACGCGGTATATCAGATAAGTAAGGCCTGGTCCCAGAAGTATGTTCTCCTGATCTAAATGAACATAATCTGCTAAGGGCTTTAGATAACTTCTCGTGTTGATGTCGGGGTAAGATCGCAGTGCTTCATTGTTCATAAGAAATTCCGCTAAGTCAATCTTTGTAAATTCATTCAAATTTGAGCTAAAATCCAGAACCTCGGATGGCTTACAGTGTTTTTTCTTTGCAAATTCCCAGATGTTTCCGCCATGTCCCTCAAAGTTGCCTTTCAACGAATGTAGATATATACCATGACTTAAAGTCTACTTCAATTATAGAAAGTATGTTTAACTTCATAGATATTAACGTCAATACCGGTAACGCATGTTCGATAGCAAAAAATTCAAATGTGCCCTTTCTTTCTTTACAATCATACCTTCCAAGTGCGATAACATAAACAGTGGTTATTCTGGATATGTTTCCTTGGTTGGTGCGATCATCGGCCTGATATCCGGAGCTGCCTTCTATTTTGTTTCTTTCTATGTTAATGTTATTCTTGGAGCAGCAATTTCGCTATCCCTTATACTCTTGCTTTCCGGCTTTAACCACCTTGATGCTGTTCTTGATGCAGGTGATGCGATACTCGTTCGTGGTCCCCCGTCAAGAAAATTGGAGGTTTTAAAAGACCATTTTCTTGGAGCAGGTGGTTTTGGTTTCGCCTTTGTGATTTACGTCGTGACTTTCTCTTCCATTGCTTCCCTCATTCCATTGGAAGGCATGATCACAATATTCCTTTCCGAGATTATTGCAAAAGATTCATACATTTTAAATTCATTAAAAACAAAGGACATGGTTCCTGGAGGTATGTTTTCACAATTCAAGATTTCTGTTCGGCAAAATTGGAGGTTGCAGATTCTGGTTAATTTTTCCTTTTTTATATTACTCGCAGTGATTTTCTCGCCATCCCTGTTAATCGCTGCAATACTATCTTTGGTTATGCAATATTTCATAAAAACAAGAATTGAACGCTCGTTTGGAGGAATTAATGGTGACGTTCTAGGATTTTTGGGGGAGATAACCAGAACATTTTTTATTTTCATAGCTGTAATTCTTTTCCTCTTTGAGCCGTTGCACTTCATTCCACTGGCGTTTTTGCTTTCTCACATTTAGATAACTGCCGGATTTTCCAATTAAGTCATTGATAATCTATATCCGCATTTCTAGTTTCATAACCTCTGAAGTACCACAACGATGCTGCGCCAAGTCCAAGGATCCAGAGTAGCATATTTATGAGAACAAAGTCAAAGACTCCAACGTTGAAATAAGATGTAAGAAACACAAATATCTCATAGACAGTAATCGGGGCAATGCGCATAACTCCAATATATGTAGCGCGTAATCTCGTTGGAACGGTTTCTGGTTCGAGGGTGGTTCTAGCAGACCATGCAAATTCACTGAACGCTAGATTTATAAACAGAAGAGGATAGAATATAGCTACATTGGTGAGGGAATGGTAAAAAACTAATATGATCCCTATGGAGATAACGCCCCCAATAAATGAATATAGGAGGTAATTTTTGCGGGGGAATCTTCCAATGATGAACATTGCTGCAACGCCGGCAATGGAAGCTCCAACATTGGAAACGAATATGATTTGCGCAATTAGGTTCGGAAAAACGACAGGGCCGACGATATAGGACATAAGTCCGTCGGTAGCGTACTGGGAAACACCGACAACGGCCATTATGATGATGGCGAATGATATCACGGGTTTGACAAGGATTTCTCTATCGTTTTCGTAATTGAGCTTTTTTTTCTCATCCTCGGCTTCCTTTTTCCTCCCTTTTACGCTTAACCAGCGATACGATTCTGGCAGTGAGAGTCTTGAGTAAACCAGGATAATGATCAAAGCTATACTCGAGATGAGAAGGAAAAATCTGAACGTTAGATCCGAGAGAAAAGACAAGGGGCCAAACAGCGAGAGCAGAAACGAATGAAGCTGAGTGCTAAAGAAACTCTCATATATCATGAGGCCGGAGATGAAGGCGCTACCTATATTGCTGAAGTTGGCGACCAGAGTTAACTGCTTTGCCCTTTCTATTGCCGGAAAATCCTCTGCAACGAGAGAGAGGCTAGGCGGTTCTTCACCACCAACTCCAAATTGGGAAAGTGCCAGCCCTGGAAGCAGAATAAAGAAATTTGTGGCCAGAACAACAATGATTATGCCAAGGGCATAAGCTGTCATAGTCACAATAAATACTTTCTTGCGGCCTATTCTATCGGCGATAAAACCCATCAATACATTTCCTAGAACGAGAAATGCGGGCCCCGTAACAAGTATCGCCGTTTTGACAGGAATGGACTCATGCACAAGAAACGGGAAATTAAGGGATAGCGGACCGACAGTTGCGATCAATCCCCACATAAAGAAACTTGCAGTTACGGAAATCAGGAGAAATCTCTGGTAACTCGTGTGCATTAGAGTACCATCTCCTTCTCAAGCAAAAACAAAAAAACCCCATAACATACGTTTTCGTTTATTATTCTTAAACAACGATCAGTCATTCTTTTCCCTCCGCCAGCATTATCTGGATCAGGTTCACAGGGTCGACCTTACGGTCCTCTCAGCCTCTTTTCGAAGCTCCCCAATCTGATAAAAGTGAATTGCAAATCTATATTAAAAGATGATCACATTATCTTAGCTATGGGACTTACCGTAAAAGAGAAAGTTCCCCTTTCAATAATCATGGCTGGAGGAATGGGTGTGCGTTTTGGAAGGAGTGACAAATATCTGTCATTAATTGGAGGAATTCCAATATTGTACCGAATATTCAAAACAGCTGGCACTTTCAGCAACAAGGTTGTAGTATGCACGAAAAAAGAATCGAGAAGTGCAATAAATTACTGTGAAGAGATGAAGATAAATTATATCACTGAAGAGGAGGAGGATTACGTCAAAGCGATAAGGTACGCCTTATGCAAGCTTAATATTTTCCCTGCGATGGTAATCTCTGGAGATATTTTTGTTTTCAATATAACACATCTCACAGATCTTATAAGTTTTGCAGAATCAAGCGAAGCTGAGGTAATAACCCTGCTTCAGCGTGGTAGGCCGGTAGGGATAAGTGTTTTCAAGAGATGTCCAGGTAAAAATGAAGAATTGACTAATGAAAGCTTTAATGTCAATGCCGATTTTTGCGTCAATGTCAACACATTAAGAGATTACGAGATTGCGTTGGAACTTTACTCTTCAAAATCAGATTCCATATGAAAATTCAGGTCTCTCATATATTGACTATTACTTAGCTTGAAAGTAGAGTAAAACACAGTAAGAGCAAGTATTACGACAAATAGAGAAATAAAATATTTAGACAACTCTGTTCTAGCAATAATATTTTCCAAAATAATAAATCCGAAGATCAAGATTGAGAGCGATGGAATGATGATACGTATCTTAAGTTGGGTTCTCAAAAACAACTTTACTAACGCGGCGTTAGTAAATGAATGAACTATTATGAAAGCCACGCCCATGGTGAGTGATATGGCAGCAAATATTTCGTACGAATCGTTGGTCAAGAAAGAAACTAATGATATCATTATCCCAGAAAATAATATTACAGAGAAAAATATGTTTTTTATCTGATTTTGTTGTATTTTCTTTCCAAAGACAAAATCATTATTCGCTTTAAGCAACGCATGTTTAAGTGCGTTCATATATCCAACACCAAGAGTAACAGAACCGTTCAATACGATCACAAGCCCAACGTATTCGAGGATTTTACCATACGGCCCGCCAATGTATTCCACAATGCTCAGGGGCGAAGAAACGTACTGATTAAGCAATTTTTCTGGTAAAAACAGGTCTATCCCAATTGATACAATCGTCATTGCGCATGCGAGTAGAATATAACTCAAAATAACTGCAAGGTGAGTATTCCTGTGCCAATTTCCCATGTTCTCTGAAATAAATATTGACGAACCTATTCCGGATAATGCAAGTAAGGTGAAAGGTAACGCCTTGAAAGTGGAAATTATGCTAATGGAATAATTTGGAAGATGCAATGAACCCCTTGAAAATAGGGAAAAGGCCACAAAGACCATGAATGTTATTTCTATTATTGTAGATACTACGATGTATTTCATTGTTATGCTTGAGTTACTGAAGCCTATAGTTAAGATAGAAAGCATTAGCAACGCGATGAAGAAAACTAAAAGAAAAGCGTTATCCATAAAACCAGAATTAAGGAAGAAAATATCCATAACTGCAACTGCAGGTAAAGCCAGAGCCGCGTACGAAATGTACATTAATGAAACAAATACTCCGCTTCTCTTCCCCAATTCCTTCCCAACGTAACTGTAATAACCCCCATTCGACCTTATGTGTTTAGCAAAGAAGACTGTTGAATAGATAACAGACAAGCCCAAAATTGAACCTAGTACTATGGAAAGAAAACCATACCTACCTGTAAGGATTATGATTATAGGAAACAATGCCATTACATTTATTATCGGACCTGAAGAGGAAAGGCTCTGCATTGTTCCTTGCAGCAAGCTAAATTCTTTTTCACTATTATGTCCTATTAAACGGAATCGCATGTATTCTTTGCCCTTCAAAACCAGTTAGAAAAATCTTATATATTAAGGTAACTTTACCAAACTCAAGTTCACTTAACAAGGAGGAGATAGGTATTTATGAAAACGATAAAAATAATAACTACAGTGGTTGTGGTGGCCATTGTGATTGTTGCCGGAGCTCTTGTCTATGAACATTTTTCTGGACATTCGACAAACAATTCACAAAATTCACTTACCCCTGTAACGAGTATAGCTCTGGTAAATAATGGCAGTACTACCATGATTAATTTGAGTAAAGCAAATAGTTTCGTTTATGCAAAAAGTGCAAATAATGGCGTATTTACAATCCATGGATCACTTTCAAGGATTGTATCGTTAATACCGTCCGTAACGGTCACGCTGTACGCACTCGGGTCTTATCAGAAGGATGTCAAAGGAGTAGATCAGTTCAGCACATATCCAAATCCGTCAAATTATGATATTCCTGTTCTCACTATAGGTGAATCTTCACTTCCAATAGAAGCAATTGTGAATCTAACACCAGACGCTATAATGACTACTACGGGATACTTCACAACACAGGAAATCAACAAAGTGGTAAATGTGTTAAACATACCATATTTCGTTTTTAACCCCGAAACGGTTGCTCAGATTGAAAATACAAATACAATTCTGGGGGAGCTTACAGACACAGCGCATAATGCAACGATAATAAATGCGTGGATGGAAAAGAATATAGACGAGATGAGCAACTTGACAAAGAATATCACAAATGAATCTTCAATATTCTACGATCTCGGGCATGGGAGCTCAGGAATATATACTGCGGGAAACGGCACATTTATCAACGAGATGTTCCAGATCGATCATATTAAAAACATCATAAACGCAACGGGTTATCCAGAGGTTTCAAGGGAATTGGTTTATAAAGGAAACCCGGGGTTCGTGTTGATCGACGAATACGTTAATCAGAGCAGATTTCTGAAAGATTTTCCCAATCTAACGGCAGTCAAAGATAAGAATTATACCACAGTCCTGAACGATTCCTTCATAGATGAGCCAACTTTCAGGACTATTTACGCTATGTTCTGGATTGGCAGTGTAGTATATCCGAGCCATATCAACATGACTGACATTACTGCGTTCAACAATTTCACGCACTTTGATCTCTCACCTGCCCCCCATGTAGGGATATACGGATGATGTCGTTCAATGAAATTTAATTTGAAATATGGGTCTCGTCCTTTTAAAGCGATTGTTATTACAATAATATTATTTATTTCTATAATCTTCTCTCTTTTTCTGGGACCAGTTAAAATTCCCCTGCCTGTTGTTGCGCGAATATTTTTTAGTCAGATCCCCCTGGTGGGTAATTTTGCACACTGGGGTTTCACAGGCGTCGAATATGACATAGTCGTTCTTGTCAGGGAACCTGTAATTCTTGGCGCTGTGATTGTTGGAGCAGCACTTGCAATGGGTGGTTCTTCCGTTCAGAGTGTATTTCGAAACCCCATAACTGAGCCTTACATAATTGGCATTTCAAGTGGCGCGACCCTAGGAGCAGTGTTTGCCCTTTCTACCCAGGTCATGTGGTTTGGAGCTTACACGCTGCAGGTACTAGCCTTCTCATTCTCTATCGTCGTTATGGTTGTCATTTATTCTATTTCTTTTCGTTCCGGCAGGGTACCACCGATGTACTTTCTTCTTTCAGGTATTGCTATTTCGCTTTTCCTCTCTGCCATTGTTGGTCTTATGTTATTTTCAAACAAGAGACTCGAATCTGAAGCCTTTGCATGGCTACTCGGATCTCTTAGTGGGGTAACATGGGCAGAAGACGCTGTCGTTTTCACAATTGTCTTGATCTCAGGTATAGTCCTTACTTCGTTTTCCAAAGACATGGACGCGTTACAAATGGGTGAACACCATGCGCAATCCATTGGAGTTAACGTGGAGAGGGCTAAACTTATTTCACTCTTAGTTACCACACTTGGAGTCTCTGCAGCTGTGTCGATCAGTGGTCTTATTGGTTTTGTAGGCCTTCTGATGCCTCACGTAAGCCGAATGTTGTTCGGCGGATCAAACAGAATAGTCATTCCTACATCGGCTGTGCTGGGTGCAATATTCCTTCTGTTAGCTAATGATATAGCAAGGGATTCACTGAGTTATACTGAAATACCTGTTGGGATTATTACAGGTCTTGTCGGAGTACCTTTTTTTATGTATCTTCTTAGAAGGATCTCGAGGGGTGGATATGTCACTTGAACTGGAAAACGTGAACTTCAGAAGAGGCAGTTTTTCTCTGAAGAATATTGACATTAAGGTAAATGAACATACAGTTCTGGGAATCGGCGGCCAAAATGGGTCCGGAAAGACAACGCTTGTAAGGGTAATGTATGGATTCTTACATAGGGATAGCGGAACGATAAGGTTGGATGGAAAGGTCTTGGAAGATTACAGTATTATTGATCGAGCAAGGAAAATTTCAGTAGTAAATCAAGAAATATCAGAACCTTTCAATTTTACGGTTGAAGATGTCGTATCTCTCTCCGGGTACAGCTCCGAGGAAGAAAGGGACATCGATGATGCTTTGGATCTGTGTGGAATAGGCTATCTCAGGAATAGAAGTTTTTCTGAGATCAGCGGAGGAGAAAAGCGTCTGGTAATTATCGCAGCAGCCGTTTATCAGAATTCTAAATTTGTTATAATGGATGAGCCCACCGCATTTCTTGACATTGACAAGGAACTTAGGGTTATGAAAATTATAAGATCCCTAAAGAATGCAGGCAAGACCGTCATCTTAGTAATGCATGACATAAATCTTCTTTACAATCTGTGTGATGATGTGGTGTTCATAAAGAACGGATCAATTGTTGCCTCTGGAAGTACAGAGGATACGATGACCGTTGAAAATCTGCTAAAGACATTCGATGTTAAATTCAAGATATATGATAACGGAACTCCATTCAAATTTATCCCAGACGATGAAATGGATTACGCAAAGATCAAGGAACTTTCATAACCTTTACAACTTTGAAGTTAAATACTGCAATTGCATTTTCCTCTATTGTCCTTAAAATATTTTAGAGATACGCCATTAGATTCTACGCTTATATCCATAGTTTCAGGGGCTATAATGTTATACATAGCTGCATATTCCATACTGATTTTGAGGAAATTAGACATAGCTGTTATTTCAGATATTGTTGAGGTATGGGCAGGGTTGGCATGGGGTATTCTTATAGTTCTCCTCGGAATCATGCTTTACTTTGACAGGGTCCATCATGTGGCTTACGGAATCGGTATCATGATTTTCTCAATAGCAAGCATTTATGGTACGAATGGAGGTGAACTCGTTGGCCTTGTATTGGGCTTTATAGCTGGAATAATGGCAGTTGAATGGAAACCAAAGAAGGTAAAAATTGGTGCATCGAATGCCTCAGAGAACAAATAATTAAGGTTCAATGGTTAACCTTTATCATTGTGTCTCTTGTATTTGCGCAGCACACTTCTCTGCTTCTCTAAGTAGGTTTTCCTTGGATTCATTTACATTCCGACGATTCTCCTCTATCAGAAACTTTAACGCATCTATTCTCTTCTTGTCAATTGCGACAAAAGATTTTACATTGGAAACAGGTATTTTGTCACTGTCTGCAATTTTTTTCCCCGCCTCGCTGTAACTATCACGCCATGCATTGCCCGATTTTACCATTTCTGCAGCATAATTTGTTGCGTATGTAGAATTCTGAATGGCTTTACTTGCCCGCTCTTTGTCAAAAGAAATTCTTAAAAACATGTCTGATAAGGCAGCGATTATCTTTTCAGCTTTCATTATGGAATCGATTGTGAGTTTCTTTCCTATTTGAAATTCTCTGTGATATCCGCTCAATTTATTGATTGTGTTGGAAGCAATTGCCGCGAGATTCCCTGCAAACGTTGAGGCGAATCCCTCAACAATCTCTAGGAAGTCAGGGTTCATCTTATTGGGCATAAGGGAGCTGCCTGTGACGTAATCAGAAGGGAGCGTAAAAATTCCGAGTTCCTCCGAAGTGAGAAATATGAGGTCCTGGCTTATACGGGAGATGTCAAGCATTGTCGCGGTAAGGGCCGCCATAATATTGAAGTCGTCTATAGGCCTTTGGGAAGCCAGAAAAAGCGGGTTTGAGTTTGAACAATTGAAACCGAGCGACTTTGCTAGGTTTTCCCAATCAATGTCAAGGAGATTTCCAAACCCAGAACCGTAACCCAGCGGTGAGGTAGATAGATCTTTGAGTATTCCCTGGAATTCATAGATCTTATTCTCCATCACTGATGCAATGAAATCTGCATAGGTCTTAACTGATACGGGCATTGCCTGTCTATAATGCGTATATCCCGGAAGTGTTCCTTCAAACTTACTCTCCATCTCCTTCACTGAGCAGATTAGGCTATAGAGTCCCTCTTGAATTGAAATTATATGGTCCCTGTAAAACATCCTAAGATCAGAATGTATTTCCTCATTTCTTGATAGTAAGATCCTCAAATTCTCTGCGTCTTCGCCGATTTTCTTATCCACGATATTCTGTACAAATGAATGAACGTCCTCATAATCTGTAGGTATAGAGTCATATTTCCCTCTTATTTCGAGCAGGCAATTAATAATCGCACTGGATTTTTTTCTCTCTATCTTTCCCTCTCCGAACAGTTCTACTTGGAAGGCAATAAGCGTAAGAATCTCGTAATCTATAAGGTAACTATCCGGGACCACATCGTCCTCAGACATTATCTTATTTGGCTCTATTCCGGCTTTAAAAGCTCTTCCGCCCTGCCATAATTTCCTGTTCACGCTTCTTCCTCTATGGCTCTCAACTTATGGGTGTTTTTGTTTCTTACATTTGATGAAAGAATTGTCTGCATCCCAAATATCTTTATGAATCCGGCAGCAGATCCTTGATCGAATGTTTGCTCCCTCCCGTATGTCGACAGAGAATAGTTATACAGGGAATTCGGGCTTTCAGCTCCTGTCACTATGCAATTGCCTTTGTAAAATTTAAGAGCGATCTCGCCAGATAAGAATTCGTTCAGGCTCTTTTCAGTTTTATTTAGATGACTCATTATCGGATCATGCCAGAGTCCGTTGTAAGCATTGTTTGCCCATAGGTCGTCAATATATTTCTTCAGCTTAAGTTCCTTGTCGTTCAGGGCCAGAGACTCTAATTTTTTACGCGCCTCTAAAATGCTGAGCGCCGCCGGGCATTCGTAGAATTCTCTACTTTTTATTCCAGTCACACGGTTTTCTATATGGTCAATAGCGCCATAACCATTTTCTCCCGCTATTTTTGTTAATTCGTTCACTATAGTTATCAAAGGAAGGTACTGTCCATTCAGTTTAACGGGAAGCCCTTTCTCAAAACCGATCTTTACTTCTTTTATCGTATCCTTGCATTTCCCTGGCGGCGTTACATAAAAATACGCATCTTCCGGTGGTTCTACCAACGGATCCTCAAGAACAGAACCCTCTACTGACCTCCCCCAAAGATTTTCGTCCACAGAGTATTTCCCACCCACCGGTACAGGTATACCATGCTCTTTTGCATACAATATTTCGTCATCCCGGTTCATGTTCCATTCTCGCACAGGGGCCAAAACATCCATTGAGGGATCAAGTGCATGTATTGAAGTCTCAAACCTTACCTGATCATTTCCTTTTCCAGTGCACCCATGTGCGATGGCGTTGCAATCGTAATCATGGGCTACCTCTACGGCCTTTTCTGCCATCAGCGGCCTCGCTATACTTGTTGAAAGTGGGTATGAATCTTCATAAAGGCCATCTGATAAGATAGATTTGGATACATACCCGTCGACAAATTCATGCTTTACGTCCATCGTTATTGTGTCTAAAGCCCCTATATTTCTTGCTTTCTCTGCGACAGAATCAAGATTAAGTTCTCTTTGACCAACGTCCAGAGTCAACGCAACAACGTTATAACCTAACTTCTCGTTTAGCCACTTTAGCATTACTGAGGTATCAAGCCCTCCTGAATATAAGAGCAATACTTTCTTGTTCACCTTGGGAAAAGGGCCACTGACTACTTTATATTTTTTGACAATGTTAACAAAATAATGCAAATACTATTAAGAAATAGCAATGAGTTACAAGTATTGATAGTACAATTAATATATTTGCCTGAACTGATTTTGGAATCTTTTGTGAAAACTTAATCTATGACCTAGGGGTTAGGGGTAGCTAAGTAGGAGTGGCGATCCGAGTTGATGCTGGTCTTTTCCGTCAAAACGGGAAATGATTGGAATCCTGTAATGGGACGCCAGGACTGTTGAGAAAGGCTCTAGGATGACTAACGCTCGAAAGAGTGAGGAAAGTCCCCTCTCCTTGGTGGAATCTAATGCGTGCAAACGCATATCCCGAAAGGGATTTAAAAAGGGAAAAGAAAAAAACGGTTCTGGGTAAAGTATGATTTCGAAGGGATGACGTTTCCCAGAATACCGATGGAAACCCTTCATGGATGGAGAAAGTCTAAACAGACCCGCCTAGGCCACCGACAGGGTCGGGTAAGACGGCTCAGAAAAAGAGCAAAGTTGAATGTCATCGACCGGAAACGGTTAACAGAAAGGGGCTTACTCAGAGCATTTCTCATGGTTCTAACCTATAATAATTCTAACCTATAATAACAACACTCGGTAATTGTGGGCAGTTTATCATGAAATATCACCTTGAATGAAGGGAATCTAATTCAAGAAGAGCATTTGATATAATTTTTATACTGTTCTCCAGATCCTCAATTGAAATAACCTCGTTATCCGAATGAGAAAGGGATGGATCGCCGGGGCCATAAGTTACGGTTTCAACATCAGTCTCGTTCCCCGCTATGTTCATATCTCCAGATCCACTTTTAAACAGTAGGGAAGCTGAGTTCCCAGTAACCTTAGCCACTCCTACCTTGAAGCTTTTAACTAGGCTGCCTTTGATATTGGAAACGTATGGCTTAACTGAGCTAATTACATTTAACTCCACGTCGCATTCAATAGGCTCCGAATTCACAAGCTCGTTTAGTTCACTCATTATTTCTCCATCTGCTTTCGAAGGTGGATATCTTAAATCTATCAGACTCCTGGCATAATATGCTGTTACGTTATGTGCTTTTTTTGATGTCATACCCGTTAGGCTGACAGATACATCTCTGAAACTTTCACCTTTTCCATAATATCTTTCTATCTTTCGGAAAATATCAACACTTTTTTCGATTGCATTAACTCCCTGCCATGGCGCACTGGCGTGATGCGGTAATGTGCATACTACCATCTCAAGAAGCATCCTCCCCTTATAGCCTACTGTCAGATCTACCGTATTGCTGGGCTCTCCAAATATTGCATAATCGGGACTAAGACTGCTACCAATAATTTCCCTTATGCCTTTACTCTCTCCCTCCTCTCCTACCGCCGACACAAACGTGATTCCCAACTTTGCACCCATTTTCTTCGCGTCAATGGCCCCTAGCATAAGGGCCAGGAGAGAAGCCTTTGCATCGACTGCACCCCTTCCTGTGAATGAACCGTTTCTTAAAGTTACGGGTCTTTTTCCTGGAACCGTGTCCATATGCCCACAGAGAAGGACCTCCACATTGTTCCCAATAAGAGAACCCAGCACGTTTCCTGCGCGATCCTGGTGAACGTTTTCATACCCTAAAGTTTTGAGCTGGCCCTCTACAACTCTGGCTATCTTATCTTCTCTGCCAGTCGGGGAATAAGTTTTTAGGAGTTCCATGAAATAATCCGCTACTACCTCGTCCATTCACCATCATCTATTGTAAAGTCCACTATCTCACCGGCAATATCTACTCCGGTTACCCTGGCTGTATTCTTGAATTCAGTAGTTCCGTTTATTTCATGCACGAGATAACCCTTATCAGATTCCATCATGTCAACACCAAAAACACCTCGTCCAATACTGTCTGTGGAATTAAGGGCTATTTTCTCTATCTCATTCGTAATTTCTAGTTTTTCTGCTCTTCCACCGATTGCCGTGTTCGTTTTCCATTTCCCATCTTGTGAATACCGGTATATACCACATAAAACTCTATCCCCGACAACAAAAACCCTCATATCTCTTGGCGGTCTTTCAACAAACTCCTGAAGGTAATAGATGGAATTTATTGGATGCATGTATTCTCTATCCTCAAATACGGCTTCGGCGGCATCTTTGTCATTCAAAAGAGCTATCATCCTCCCCCAGCTTCCAACCACTGGTTTCAGCACAGCCTTTCCATGAAATTTATTTGAAAAAACGTTCATTGCACTTTCTTTTGACACTGCGGCTGCTGTACTTGGTGTAGGCACATTGTTCTTTACAAGGGCAAGCGATGTGAGCATTTTGTTCCCAGTGATCAGCATCGCATGCAGGTTGTTGACAACAAATTTTCCTTTTGCCTCAAGGAATGCGGTTGTGTGCAACCCGCGGTAATAACTCACACTTCTCTGTATATATAAGTCTGGTTCTGCCACTTTTGAACCAAAGTCCATTTCCATCTTTCTGGTGTCGATCATTAGCGCTTCGTGCCCTTTTCGTGAAATCGCCTCTGCTATAGCCTTCTCCTCCCATCGTACAACATCATGTAGAACGCCGATCTTCATTGGGTAACACCTGTCCCATTTTCAAATTCGTTTACAGACAAAATAATCCTATCCACAGCAAGGTCTATTTCGCTGTCAGAAATGACATAAGGGGGTAGCATCCGTATAATTGATATTCCGGAGTAAAGTGGTATGACACCGTTACGTATCATATTCATCAGGACGGGGATGAATTTTACCTTGAGGCTTATTGCCTGCATCATTCCGATGCCACGAATTTCCCTGACAATCCTGGATTCAGAAAGACTCTGAGACAACCTTGAAATCATGTACTTTCCCTTTCTAGTTACTTCACTCAATAATTCCTCATTCAATTGGTTGAGGACCTCAATTCCTGCCGCACACGCCAACGGATTTCCACCAAGAGTTGAGGACATTTCCCCAAGTTTTAAAGAGTTCATAATCTCCTCGGTCCCTGCGGCAATCCCCATCGGGATGCCGCCTCCTATACCCTTGCCAATAGTTATTATGTCTGGCTCAATTCGAGACCATTGATAGGCCCACATCTTCCCGGTTCTGCCAAGACCGGATTGGATCTCATCAACAATGAGCAGGATGCCATGTTCTTCCGTGATTTCTCTTAGTTCTTTCAGATATTCATTCCCTGGAAAAATTATCCCTCCTTCTCCCTGTACTGGTTCAACAAAGACAGCCGCTATCTCGTCTAGGTTAGGCAATTCCCGTATTGCATTGGCATCTCCGTAATCAACAAATTGGACGCCATTATAAATGAAGTCTTTGAACGAACGAGTGTACTTGTCTGAATGAGTTAGAGAAAGCGATCCAAGGGTCTTACCATGATATCCGTTCCTCATGCTGATCATGTGTTTCCTCCCCGTATATTTTATGGCGGCTTTCAGTGACGCTTCTATAGCCTCCGTTCCGCTATTCCCAAGATAAAAAGTTGTTGTATTCCTAGGTGTGATTGAAGATAATTTTTCAAGAAAGTTTGCACGTGTTTCGTTATAAATTGAGGAATGCAATATAGAAACTGTGTTAAACTGTTTCATAATTGCATTCATTATCTTCTGATTGTTATATCCAAGAATGGCAACTCCGTATCCGCTTGAAAGGTCTACGTAGTCCCTGCCATTTACATCCCATATCGTTGAACCAGAAGCCTCAGCGGCAACGACGGGAAATTTCTGGTAGGTTCTGGCCTCATGTTTCATCTCCATTGCCATGATGTCTTGTGCATTTATCATTTCAGTATCACAGTTCTCCTTTTTCCGTTGAGGGCGTTTTGTAGAGGTTTATCAATATATCCATTTGATATGACTATCTCCTTAACTCCTTCGTTTAGGGCTTGTGTTGCAAATATTAGTTTTTTGTCCATGCCATTTCCAACTTCCCCACTAATTTCCTTGATCTCTTCTGCTCTAGCTTTGTTCACAACAGATCCGTTACGAATCAATCCATCCACATCCGTGATCATGATAAGTTTGTCTGCATTTAGTGCTGCTGCGACGGACGCGGCCGCTCGGTCTGCATCGATGTTCAAAGGTTCATGCTCCTCGCTCATCGCAATGGGGGATATTACGGGAATAACTCCGCGATCTAAGAAGTTGGAAATGAAAAATGTGTCAACCTTGCTTACCTGCCCCGTCATTCCACCGTCAATGACCATTTTTCTGTCCCTCCCGTCCAAGACAATTAATTTCTTTTTCCTGTTTGCGTAGATGGTTGGTCCATCAAGCCCAGAAAAACCGAATGCGGGTATATGGCTTCTGTTAAGAGCAAGAACTATGTCTGAGTTTATCTTTCCTACCATGACCATTTTATAAACATCCATGGCCTCTTCGTCAGTGAAGCGGCTTCTGATCCCTGAGGGCGAGGTAATAAATTTCGGCTCAACGCCCATAAGGCGTGATATCCTTGTAACGGTCTTTCCACCTCCATGAACTACGCAAATTGAATGAGCTCTTAGCGGGGAAAAATCTTGTATCAGAGCTTCAGGAATGCCTTTATCTATTACACTTCCACCAATTTTTATAACTATTTTCATTTTTCACACCGGAAATATTGGGATCGAAATCAGTCCAATCTCCTCAGGGAAATCGAGCATTAGGTTCATGGATTGCACAGCATTTCCAGCAGCGCCTTTGACAAGGTTATCTATTGCGCCGATGGAAATTATTCTCTGTGAATAAGGATCTATGTTAAATCCAAGATCGGCAAAATTAGAGCCTGTCACTAGTTTTGGATCAGGATATCTGTAGAGGCCGTTTTTATCCATCATGAGCCGTATGAACCTCTTTTCTTTATAGAAGTCCCTAAATAGGTTCCAAAGTGTCTTTTCTTCTATATCCATTTCATGAACCACTGATGATGTTGTGAGAATACCCCTGACCATGGGTACAGATTGAGCAGTGAGTGCAACTTTCGTTCTCCTGCCACTTAATATTGAAAGTTCCTGCTCAATTTCAGGCGTATGTCTGTGACCTGAAGGTTTATAAAGCCTGACAGAGTTGGTTTTTGCAGAGTAATTAGAAAAGTCCGAGACATCGTTACCCGATGCAGATGATCCAGTTTTTGCGTCTATGTTTATCGGTAGATCTAGGAATCCTGCTTTAGCGAGCGGGGCAAGGCTATATATTGATGACGAAGCAATACACCCCGGATTTGCAATAAATTTCGCTGATCGAATCTCATCTCTATGGAGCTCTGGGTTCCCATAGACAAACTTTTGGATAAGATCTGGACAACAATGATCCCACCCATACCACCTTGGGTATTCGCTAATATTTTTTAGCCTAAAATCAGCACCCATATCGATTATCCTATTGCCAGTATCCATAATCGGAGGGACAAGTTCTTGAGATTTCCCATGTGGGACGGCCAAAAAAATTAGATCAACCTTCGATGCAACATCTGTTATGCTGTCATTTTTAAAGATCAACGAAGTGCTTCCTTTAAGGTTTGGGTGCACTTTATAAACAAATTTACCATTGGATGTTCTCGAGCCAGCGTATTCAACAGATACTTGGGGATGTTGTAAGAGTAAACGAAGGAGTTCCCCACCTATATAACCCGAACCTCCTATAACCGCTACTTTTATCATCTATAACAAACAGAACAGTGATTCTTGGGGAAGTTCAGCAAAAAAACTTTGATCAGATGTTTACTCTCCCCAATCTTCTTTAATCGAATCTGCCGGTTTAAGTTGTAGAGTTCCGTTATTAACGCCGGAAATCTCATATTCGAGACCACAGTCATCACAGCTGACAATTTCAGATTCCATTACGTCTGCTGGAATCGTTACTTTTCCACCACATATTTGGCATTCCAATTTCTTTTCACCTATTTTCCTTTCTTTAGCCATTTAGTTTTGGCTATTTTTGGGTTATGGACATAAATTATTAATAACTTACGACCGATTTCGGTCATGTATGACTAAAGATTCCAAAAAGACAAGCTCAATCAGTTCTATCGTACGTTCGATAGTATCAAATGACATATTCATAAGTACGGCAATACGAAATAACTATGCTAATCTCTCCTCTATTAGCAGGTTGCTGAAGCCACACGTTGAAACACGTTTAGGCCTAAAAATTTCTGAGGATGCAATATTATCCTCGCTTAAGAGAATGATAACAACTCGTAGCTCATATGAGCAGGATATCTTTGAAGCTCTAGCCAACAGTAGTGTGCAACTGTCTACAGGTCTCATCAAGATTGTTACAAGAACATCCTCGATGAAGCATATATCTGAATTACTTCACTCTCTCAATGTCTTTGATTCAATATTTTTCTCAGTAGGAACAGACTATATCACCATGATAATGGAGGAAACCAAGGTAAAATTATTGAAGGAATTCAATGTGTACGAAATTGTGGATAAGAGGGACAAACTTGGAATAATCTCGATTCGAAGCACACCTAAGATGCTCACAACGCCCGGTTTCCTAATGTACATATATGAAAAATTAGCTACCTCTGGAATCAACGTTGAAGAAACTACAAATAGCTATACTGATACCATAGTTGTAGTTAGCGAAAGCCAGCTAGATGCATCATTTCATGCAATAATGGAACTTATAGAATACGGGAGATTAAGAATGAACATGAAATGAAAAACCTTAGGAAGATTATCCAAATTTAATCCAAAAGGTACCTCAGAAAGTTAACGCTTTGTAAGCTTTCACTGCATCCTTCCTGTTAACTATAATTAAAGTTTCATTTGAACAAGAGATAAGCTGCAGAATGTTTATGGATTCGGCAAATAATCTTTCGGTGATCCTCATAACGAAGCCCGGAACTCTTTCTATGTCCTTAGAGGAAAAAATATGCAGAGCACTTACATCCCTCTCAATAGAAATGCCAGATTGCGATTTTATTTCTCCATTCTCCATCTCATCCACGACATAAACAATGGAATCACTCAAATAGGTGGCAGAAATGTAATTTACGTCGATTGGTTTTCTAGATGTCAGAACTGTAATTTTGTCCTGTAGTGAGATTTTACTCTTTATCAAAAGCTCGTGAACATAGTTCTCATCAAATAAGCTGTTTTCATGTCTTTCTTTAATTTGATTCACTGCCTATCA
>JAKAYB010000052.1:0-9391 GCA_021826925.1 Thermoplasmata archaeon
TTATAGCAGAGCGGTATATTCGTCGCGGATCTATAGTGATAGTTACGGGAGACTTTACTTATGGCCTTGTGGGTAAACAGGTTGAAGATATTCTCAAAGATGCAGGTTATTTAGTTAACGTGATAAAAATTGGTGCCGCTGATGAGCATAATTTGAATCTTGTTACTAACTTTGCTGCTCGGGGAAAAACCGGCATGATGATAGGAGTCGGGGGTGGAACTAAAATTGACGTTGCAAAGAAGGTCGCTTTTGATCTTAACATCCCTCTGGTTAGCGTTCCAACGTCTCCAAGTCACGACGGTATCGCCTCTCCACGGGCCTCTATAAGCAGGCCAAATGGAATTTATTCCGAGGAAGGTGCAATGCCTATTGCCATAGTAGCAGATACTTCAATAATGGTGAAGGCACCTTACAGATACCTTAAGGCTGGGGCTGCAGATGTGATCTCAAACCTGACAGCTATATTAGACTGGAAGCTTGCCTACAGGCTCAAAGGTGAAGAATATAGTTCAAGTGCCGCAGCAATTTCGGAATATGCTGCTAAGGAACTCATAGAGAAAGCCCACATGATCCTTGAAGATGTAGAAGAATCTGTCTGGCTGGTAACAAAACAGATTCTGGCGTCCGGAACGGCTATGGCTATTGCAGGATCTTCCCGCCCGGCCAGCGGAAGCGAGCATCTCATAGCTCATGCATTGACACAGTTTGGTCCGGGGAACTCAATTCATGGTGAACAGTGCGCCATCGGATCCGTAGTCTCTATGTTCCTTCACGGTGGAGATTGGAGATCGCTGAAGCAGACCTATGAAACAATTGGCATGTCCGTTAGAGCGAAAGATTATAACATTCCGAGGGAAGTTATGATAAAGGCACTGAGCACCGCTCACAGCATGAGACCCGAGAGATACACGATTTTAGGTGAGACAGATCTCAGTTTGTCAGCCTCAGAAAGATCACTTGAAATAACTGGAATCATTTAAGAATTGATTTTATGGTAAAAATTTCATTAATAGGAACCGATCTTTCGGTAGAAGGATTAGAATTCACATTTCTCGGCCCTTTGACTGCGTGTTCTGAATGCAGGATAAAGAACGCTTGCTTCAATCTCGAACCGGGGAGAAGCTACAGGATCACGAAAGTAAGGGATCAAGAGAACCCCTGCCTGATTTTTAACAAGAACAAGGTAAAAGCTGTTGAGATAGAAGAACTGCCAGAGTTTGCCAATATTCAATACGGTCGAAAACTCCAGGAAGGATCTACAGTGACTCTCAAGTCCATGAACTGCGACTATATCACGTGTAAGAACATTGAGAAGTGTAACCTTACAAATCTCCGCTCAGAAACCAAGGCAACAATAATTGGGATTAAGGAAAAACTTGACTGCCCTAAAGGTTACGATATGAGAAAGGTTGAAATAAAGTTCTGATAAGGCATGATCAGGATCGGGTTAATAGGAAAACCAAATGCTGGGAAGTCCACGCTTTTCACAGCCCTAACAGACGTACCCGTGGATATTGCCAATTATCCGTTTACAACGGTCAAGCCGAACTTGGGAATGTCTTTTATTAAGGTAAGCTGCCCTGAGAAAGAGATAGGCAAGAAATGCAAACCGAGAGAAGGTACATGTGTTGACGGCATTCGGCACGTTCCTGTGGAAATAATAGATGTTCCGGGACTCATAGAGGGTGCGAGCGAAGGAAAAGGGATGGGTAACGAATTTCTCGATAATCTGAGAAATTCAGATGCCCTTATACACATATTTGATCCTCTGGATTCCTCGGAGTTGCCCGGTGTTCGTGATCTAAACCTTGAAGAGCTCAATAACAGCATGCATGCAACAGAAAATGAAATAATGGACTGGTTTTCAGATCGAATTTTTAGGGATTGGGAGAAATTTGCAAGAAAATGCGACGCTTCTGGCGATCGAATAGAATCATCCCTTTATACCAAACTAGCTTCGTTTGGCTTGTCTGAAAAGGACATAGCTTCAGTCCTTTCTGAGGAATTCTTTCCGGGGAGGCTGTCTCTCTGGGACAAGGGCGATGCAAAGAAGTTCGCTTCCGTAGTGTTCAAAAAAATTAAACCTATAGTGAGGGTTGCGAACAAGGCCGACCTTCTATCGGAAGATCAACTACAGGTTATGCATGATAAATACAGCGATATTACTCTCGTTTCCGCGGAGTATGAACTTGCGCTTACGAGAGCGTTTTCTTCAAAGATCATAGATCGCACAGAAACAAACTTCAGCATCTCTGACAGCGCTACCCCTAAGCAGAGAGAAGCTTTGGAAAAGATCAGGAAATTTTTTGCTAACAGAAAAGTTTCAAGAGCTTATGATATCTTGGAAAAGATAAGTAAGGACTGGTTGCATCATATCGTGGTATTCCCGGTGTACGACGAATCCTCGTGGACCGATAAGTCCGGGAATGTCCTTCCAGATGCATTTCTTATGCCTCTTGGTTCCACTGCACTTGATCTCGCATATAAAATTCACACACAGATCGGTGAAGGCTTTATTAGAGCTATAGATGCGAGGACGCACAGAGTGGTTGGCAGGGATCACGTCCTTTCGGATGGCGATATAATCAGGATAGTGTCGAAATCATAACTCTATAAGTGTTCCGGTAAATCATATTGATGCCAGCCTTTTGTATAATCATCTGAAAGGTATTTTTAATCACGCGGAATTATGTTACGATGCAAATAAGGAAGAATGATCTGTCCGAACTTTTGCAAACCTCTGCTTCTATTCTGGAACAAAGTTGTCATAGAACTCCATTTGCCGGTAAATTCAACATCAATTCAGCGGCTTTTGTGGGGGACACTCACTGCGCCTGGCAGGTATCCTCCAAAATAATCTCCGATTACGGCGAAACGATCGATAAGATCGTTTTCCTGGGAGATTATGTTGACCGGGGTGATACGGGCATTGAAAACTTAGCAGTGATTTTGAAGGCCTTCGTCAAAAACCCAGAAAAGGTCGTTCTTTTGCGTGGCAATCACGAAAGTCGAAATGTCAACGAAAGGTATGGGTTTCTTACCGAGGTAAAAGAGAAGTTTGGGATCAAATTTTATGATATTATTGAAGAATTCTTCTCAAGATTGCCATATGCAGCAGTTGTAAACGATTATTTCTGTGTTCATGGCGGCATTGCAAGAAATATTTCTACAACTGACGCGATTAAAGATTTGCCATATCCCGATATAGGACCAGAAAACAGGGACGCGTTGGAGCTCCTATGGAATGATCCTTCAGATGATATTGATGACTTTTCCGAGAACTTACGAGGAGAAGGTACATTCTATTTTGGTCAAAAAGCGGTTGGAACTTTCATTTCAAAGAATAACCTTAAAGGAATAATCAGGGGACATGAGGTCTGTAACGGATTCAAGAAAAATCTTAATGGAAAGGTTATTACTGTGTTTTCTAGCACATACCATGGTATGCCTCCTGGGTTACTTATCATGGAGAATGGAAACTTTTATAGAAAACGTATAAAAACATGAGAAAAAAAACAGAGAAAGATCAAGTAACGTTATATACAGATTTTCATTACCAGTTTTACAATTTCGTTTAGAATCGATTAGGTGATACTTTGGCTAATGGTGAAAACGCAGGAAAAAAATTAAAGTCCGTGAGAAGCAAATTCAGGTGGTCCGATAGTTCATTCAAGAAGAGGGTATTAAAGCTTAAGAAAAAGGCTGATCCACTTGAGGGGGCGCCCTCTGGAAAAGGCATAGTTATTGAAAAGATAGGAATAGAGGCTAAACAACCAAATTCCGGTATCAGGAAATGCATAAAACTTCAACTTATAAAGAATGGCAGGCAGATTACTGCGTTTGCCCCCGGTGACGGCGCTATTAACTATATAGATGAACATGATGAGGTCACTGTTGAGGGTATTCGTGGGAGACAGGGAAGAAGTAAGGGAGATATTCCTGGGGTAAGGTTCAAGGTTGTCAAGGTCAACGGAATATCTCTGCTCGAGCTTGTGAAGGGCAGAAAGGAGAAAACGGTGAGATAATGCCAGATCTTAAACTACTTGGGGAATATCCAATTAATGACGTGGCAATACACGATGCGGGTATTTCTAAATACATAAATCTATCATCCAACATCAATCTGCATACCGGTGGAAGGTATTCAAGTTATTCCGCCGGAAAAAGAAACGTTAACACTCTGGAAAGGCTTCTGAATAAGATGATGCGCTCAGAAAAATGGACAGGGAAGAAATACAGTGCCTACAGAGTTCTGAAAGACGCTTTTAAGATTGTCGCAGAGAAGACAAAACAGAACCCAGTTCAGGTTTTCGTCAACGCCATAGAAAACGCGGCTCCAAGGGAAGAGGTCACAAGACTGAAATACGGCGGAATCGCTGTCCCTAAGGCTGTGGATGTAGCTCCATCTAGACGCGTTGATCTAGCTCTCAGGAACATAGCAATAGGTGCAACAAAAGCTTCTTTCAAGAGCACGAAACCCATTGCGAGCTGTTTGGCGGATGAGATCATCAACGCATCAAGAAATGAGGCTGCGTCATTTGCTGTCAGCAAGAAAGAAGAAGTAGAAAGAATAGCAGCTTCTGCGAGATAAAGGCCGCAATCAGTCTGTTTCGTATTCTACCGGCAGGGATTCCTGCTCCCATTTTTCTATTCCTCCAACCATTGTTGCGGCTTTTAAGAAATTGTCTGCAAGGAATATGGCGGCAACTTCGCTCCTGTTCCCATGTGCGCAAACTATGGCATATTTCTTCGTTTTGTCTAATGTGGAAATGTGTTTTGGAAGATCGTTGAGAGGTATTTTTGTAGAATCTTTTATCGTTCCTAACTGCCATTCCCAAGGTTCTCGCACATCAATTACTGTCCACTCTGACATGTGTTCGTAGAGATCGGATGGTGAGATTTCCAAGACAGAAGATATCGGTAGTCCAACCGCATTCCATCGCACCAGATTATCAGAAAGTGTAACGGAAACGTTCAAATTGACCGCCTCCAGGTCGTCTTTCGCCTTGATAGCTGTTTCTTGATCCTTTCCTATTAGAACAATTGGGGGTTCTGTGCCATTTAGCCATGACTTCAGTATTTTACCCCATCCATAGTTATGGTATGGGGCGTTCATGGTAGCAGGAATGTGACCCGATAGGTAATCTTTGTTGCTTCTAATGTCTATTCCTACATTTCTCTGGCTCATTATCTGTTCATATATACTCTTTAAATCTTCGTTATTCAACTTATAAGTAAAATACGTTCTGCAATAAAACGATATCTTCGTCTCTGCCCCAACAAAATTGTTTAATCTAGATTGCTTTATGTCGGCCTCTTACTATCGATTTCAAAACAGGAAAAGCAACTAACATTGAGACTCGAAAGTGGTGGTGTACGACTGACATAGGCTAAAGCAATAGCAGTTATCAGGGCCATGTTACACTTCTTGTAATACTCGGTTCCAAGGAATTGTCTAGAGTTCTCTTTGTGTTTGTGAATCGATTATCGCGAAAATATTTTTTAAACGCCAGCATAAAATATCATGAGCTATCGATCGCAAAGCGGCAAAAACTCTCGCATCTGAAGTGAACAATAAATAATGTCCTGAATATCACTTCCATATGAACAAGAAAGATTTGCTCACGTCCAAGGTCGTGGATACGAAGATCAGCGCTGATACAACACTAGGAGAGCTTATGGCACAGTTTTCAGCATCTGGTGGCTTTACTTCTGCAAAACTTTTCACTGCTTATTCGATATTGAAGAGGATATTTTCAGAGGAGAACACAACATTTCTTTCATTTCCAGCTGATATAATTTCTACAGGCACAAGGGGAGTGATAAATGAGATTGTTAAGAGAAAACTTGTTGATGTTATAATAACTACAAACGGGACGCTTGATCATGATATAGCACGAACGTACACGAATTATTATGCAGGCAGTTTTGACTTTGATGATCGAAAGTTAAGGGATATCGGTATCAACAGGCTCGGGAATGTGTTTATCCCAGACGAAAGTTATGGGGAGGTTATAGAAGGTAAGGTAATCCCGGTACTGGAAGAACTTTATGCAAAGAAAAAGGAATGGGGCGGCGCGGAACTAGTCAAGGAATTTGGTCTAAGACTAAACGATGAAAAATCAATACTTTACAACGCAGCTAAGAACAACATCCCTGTTTTTGTTCCAGGAATGACAGACGGATCTTTCGGTTCCCAGCTTTGGTCATTCTATGAACAGAATCGGGATTTCAGGATTAATCTGCTACAGGATGAACATGAACTGTCAGATATTGTATTTGATGCAAAGAAGACCGGTGCTCTTATGATCGGAGGCGGAATATCCAAGCATCATACCATCTGGTGGAATCAATTCAGGGATGGCCTTGATTATGCGGTTTATGTAACTACTGCGCAGGAGTATGATGGTTCACTCTCCGGAGCAAAACTTGAAGAGGCAATATCATGGAAAAAGATCAGGCAGGACGCTGAATTTGTTAACATTTACGGCGATGCAACTATAGTGCTGCCGTTGTTGTTGGGGCCACTTCTGATAAAACAATAGGCAACGTTGTCAGGGTCGCTTCCGTGAGCAATAATTCCTAGATATATTTGAGCCACTCCATTATGGGGTCATCTTCATCCTTGAGCTCAGTTGAAGATGTCCCGCTTGCACTAACAGTCGAAAACCTGTAAAAGTATATCCTAGAACCCTTCTCCACCCCATACATAATATGTTCAACATATTTCCCCTCTGGAAGATGCGCCATGGCTTCTGGGAATTCTGGAGAAAAGTGAACCTCGACCTTGTCGCCATTCTGGTATAAGTGATATGAAGAATTTGACGCTATATATTCTTTCAGTTTTTTTGTTTCTATGGATGGTCCCATTGTTTCATGAGTTTCTCTTTCTATAATACCATTGGCATCATTTTCAAATTAATGCATAAACTAATTATTAATAAAAATATATCTAAATTATGCAGTATATAACTGAAGAAGATGTCTCAAAAAACCTAACGATGTCAGAAACAATAAAAATACTCGAAGAAGCTTTTAACGAATGCGGGCATGGCAGAGCCTATTATAAACCAAGAGAACGAATAACCTACATCGGAGGCGTATTTAACACAATGCCAGGTATAATAGAGAAATTCCATGTTGCCGGTCTTAAAACTTATATAGCTACACGTTCAGGGACAAGGTTTGTTGTAGTATTATTTGATACGGAAACATCTGATCTTCTGGCACTCATTGAGGCAAACAAGCTTGGCCAAATAAGAACTGGTGCTTTGCCTGCAATGGTCTCTAAAAAGCTACTTCGTGCTAAAGAGCAAAATCTCTGCATTATTGGTTCTGGGTATCAGGCGGAGACGCAGCTCGAAGGTATGATCTCAGCACTGAACATAGGAAAAATATCCGTATATTCACGCAGCTTTGATCACGCCAAGGGCTTCGCGAAGAGAATGTCCAAAAAATTTAAGATCGATATAGTGCCCTTTAGAAATGCAAGGGAGGCTCTCGCATCGTCAACAGTCGTCAACACAGTAACGGATTCCAACAACCCCATATTCTCCAGATCAGATTTAGGGGAAGAGTACCACCTTAACCTGTGTGGTGCGAACCTTCCGAGACGAAGGGAAGTTGCAGAGGATGCAATTGCTGACAGCGACATAATAGTTGTTGAGGACATGGATCAGGCAATGAAAGAATCTGCAGAGATCAAAAGCTACGTGAAGGTTTACGGAAAAGACAAATGTATCAATCTTAAAGACTTTGTATTAGAGAGTTATCATAAGAAAAAGAGGAGTGTCTTCAAGTCAATGGGTATAGGCTTAGAGGACGTCGCTGCTGGTTATCTTGTATTGAAAAATATGAAACTTATTTGAAAATTTCCATGTTGATTCAACGATTCAGCTTGTATGTTATCTCAATCTAGAGCTTTTAATCATCGACTTCCAGAAATACTTTCATTAACTCATCTATGGAATCGACAACGTTGATCTAAGAGCAGATTCAAGATCCGGGAATTTAAACGTGTAACCGTATTGCAGTGCCTTTTTCGGAATCACTTTTTTTCCATGAATAATAAGATCAGAAACTTCACCCATTCTCAACCTTACAAGGGTTGCTGGTATGCTTATCTTCGCTGGCCTGTTAAGAATCCTCCCGAGTGTTTTAGCAAATTCTGCCATCGTAGTGGGTTGAGGAGATACGGCATTTAACGCACCAGTTATTTTCTCATTGTCGAGTGAGAAAAGAACTAAGCCAACCTCATCGCTTATGTGAATCCACGCGAGCCACTGGTTTCCTGGCCTTATCGGGCCTCCTAAACCTGTCTTGAAAATGGAGACAAGTTCCGGCAATCCCCCTCCTGATGCCGAAAGCACAAGACTTGTTCTTACATTTACAACACGAACTCCATATTCTTCAGCTCTGTTTGCTGCTTTTTCCCATTGATAGACAAGATCTCCAAAGAAATCGTTTCCCTTCGGCGAATCTTCGTCCATTTCAAGATCAGTGATCTTATCATAACCATAGTAACCTGCTGCTGTGCCATTAATGAACACCTTCGGCCTAATCTCACATTTTGAAATTGCTTCGACAATCTGATCAACTGTTCCCACACGTGACTCAATAATTTTTTTCTTGTACTCGCTGGTCCATTTCTTAAAAATTGATTCACCCGTGAAATTTACGACTGCTGATGAACCATCGATTTCTTCCTCCCACTCTTTATTCTCGGGAGTAAATTCCACAACTTTTTTTCCAGGAAACATAACTTCTGTCTTTTCTTTATTCCTTGAGAAGAACTTTATTTCATTACCGCGCAAGAGCAGAGCCTTTGCGATCTCAGATCCGATTAGACCATTCCCCCCAAACAGGGAAATCGTCGGCGCATCCTCTTTGTGTTTGTCTTCCATTTTAATTTACTCTTTCTCAGCAACTTTCGCGGCAGTACTCTTAAAGCTTCGCTCTCTATTCCGTCTTTTCATGACTATTTCGGAAGCAATACTTAATGCAATTTCGAATGGAGTAACTGCATTTATATTTATACCAATTGGTGCACTAACCGCATCTAAAAATTCATCTGAAACTCCTATTTTCTTCAACTCTGCAAAATCCCTTGCAATCCTTTTCCTGCTTGCCATTAAGCCGATGTACGCAGCCCTATGATTAGATAGGGATTCAAGAGTTTCAATATCCCTTTCGCCCTTTGTGAGTATAACTATGAAATCATCTTCGTTAACATTCAGTGTATCGATATCAAAATTAAGATCTGAAATAATTTCGTCAGGATCGTTTGTGATATTTGGTGCATGGTTTACCAGAACAACGCTGAAGCCCATTTTTTTTCCTAGAGCAATAAGTTCATTCTCTACATCATCCTTTCCGCCCTGTCCAAAAATTA
>JAKAYB010000052.1:9401-10174 GCA_021826925.1 Thermoplasmata archaeon
ATTATGAGTCTTTGTGCAGGTTTAAAAGGCTCAAGAAAAACCTCTATCGTTCCGCCACAGAAGGTCTCAACGAAGATGTCGTTTTCGCTCTGTGTAGAGGTCATAGCTTGAAGGCCATCTTTAGCGGTTTCGAGGTGTATCCTAATTGTTCTTGGCTCGCCAGTGATTAAAGTTTTACGCGCTTCGTCGATGATCACCGATTCGGGGCATGCACCACCCAACGAGCCGTAAATAACCTGATCGTCTTTTACTATAACCCTAAAACCAGGTTTTGCAAGTGCAGAACCTTCAGATCGGACAACAGATGCCACCACAAATGTTGATTTTTCGTTTTTCAAATGCTCAAGCTCTGATATATAGTCGTAATCACCCATATACGCAGATTGAAATCTGATTAATCTAATTTCGTATTATTCGAATAAGTATCACTCGCCTTATGTGTGTTCATCCTCATTGAGCACAGGCATAATGCGCAATTTTTATAGGATTCTCGATAAAAGTTATCATTTAGGGACAACGTTTTGTGATTCATGCTAAGATAACTGATAAGGTAAAATTTAGAGCAATATTTATATCAGTCAGTTCCTTTAGCGTGCTTACAAGAGGAAGATGATAATTGCATAAGTACAGTTTGATTGCAGTCATAGTAGTCCTCGCTTTTCTGGCGAGTACGTTTACAGTGATTGGAGCAAGTAATGCTATAACGCCGCAGACAGGAACGGTGAACTATACGGTGCATGACGTATATGGATCTGATAGTTCACTTGCTAATC
>JAKAYB010000053.1 GCA_021826925.1 Thermoplasmata archaeon
TTCATAAACAGGAACAGGAAAGTCAAAGACATCATGCATAAATTGTCCAAAGCGGTTATAACGTATGCAAAGAGCATAAACGTGGATACCATAGTCATAGGTCATAACAAAGACTGGAAACAGTCGGTGAACATGGGAACGAAGAACAACCAGAACTTTGTTCAGCTCCCATTCAACACACTGATCCAGCAGATAAAGTACAAGGGAGAGGAGATCGGGATAAACGTGATTATTCAGAGAGAGGATCATACAAGCAAGTGTTCATTCCTTGACAATGAAACGATAGAACATCACGACACATACATGGGGAACAGGATAAAGAGAGGAACATTCAGATCGGCAGATGGTACTCTCATACATGCGGATCTGAATGCATCATACAACATAATAAAGAAAGCAATCCCCGAAGCTTTCGCTAACGGGATAGAGGGTATTGGGTTGTATCCAAGGAGTTTAAGCATCAGACAGATGATAACTCCTAAAAGTGGATGTTAACACGGTTAACAGAAGTAATAACCTAGAAATAATAATTCAAAAATTAATAAGTTAATTTGTAAACGTTTATGCTTGACCGATTAGCAAGCTTTGCAGAGAAAACACCTACATCGCTTGCTATTCGTTCGTTTATTTTGCTGAGAGTTCTCGTGTTGTATGGATTTCCGGAATCCAGTCCGAGTTTCTCGATCACTTTGTCATTATCGTAGACTACCGTTCCTTTGGAGACGTTTTTCAAGACTCTCAGGGCTTTGCGTGCTCTCTGCTTTTTGTTTCCATCTATCTCGAATGGTACAACTGCAACGTCTAGATGTGGGAGACCGACCTCATTAAGTAGTGATGCAAATGAAATGTGCATTGCCTGGGAAAATGTTCCACCGAGTGCACTCATCAATATGTAGGAATTACTCTTTGGAAACGTATTGAATAATTCTTTTGACATCATGTACCAATTCTTTCTGAGATCTATAAACTGCATATTTATTGACTTGGAATCGATGAAGCCTTCCGAATTGTCCGCATGTTCCCTTGCTCTCCTGTAATCGAATTCCTCCTTGGACATAAGTGAAACTCTGACTTCCTCTGGGCCTTCCAGGGATATCTCAGAGAATCTTTCTGAGAATTTTTCCACAGAATCCTTCTCTTTCTTTGGTTGAACTGAAATATAACTCGTCTTACGAGTCTGAAGTGGCTTGACACTCGCTAAAATCCTGTATCCCGTTGAACCGAATGCTATAACGATGTTGTCTAAACGCTCGTTATAATATTTTCTGACTTTTTGTCCAACGATTCCTTTCATGTACTGTTCTTCTACCGCTTCCATTTTTTTTAACTCCTTTTTTCTATTAGTATCTCCCTTTGGCCGAGCTATATTCACGTTTATCTGTGGTCATCTCAAATTTCTTCAAATCGTTCATTATAGAGTTGTAACTCTTGATTCTCTGTTCTATAACGCGACGAAGCACACCGGAATCTATTGCGGTCTTTAGTAACTCCTCTATTACCTCATCTCTTGTTTTAAAAAATCCTCTCTCTATTACGGACGATATTATATTGTCGAGGTTCCTGCTAAGTTTTACGCCGCTGCTCTGTTCCTCGATCACACCTACTCTTGATTTGGCAATATAATCCATGGCAGAGTGCCTGATGAATTCCGACCTGCTTGCAAATTTTGGATTCACTTCGAGGAATTCGTCGATCTCTGCAAGATCATCCTCAGAGATTCGTAATGTAAGTTTCGTATCTTTTGATTCTGTTACCACAGTGCGTCTGATGATAATGCGTTAAGATATATTTAAATGTTTCTTACTGTATGTACATTATTTTTTAATTGTACTAACAAATTAAAATGTATGACCATTCATGAAATACCGGGAATTAAAAGATTTGTTAAACATAAGGGAGCTAAATTTGTTCAATAGATAGGAATTGATGTCATACATATGTATGTAAATATTTGACATATTAAATTTAAATATGTGTCAACCTTATTAGAAAGTTTGTAATGCAGTCTTTATGAGTATAGACAGTTATGAAGCGCTTCTAAAGAGAAGTGAGAACGTGTTATCCAAATCAAACTTGAACCAGCAAAGATTACAGATACCTGAACCAGACGTAATTCAAGAAGGAAAGTTAACAATAGTTAGGAATTTCGCGGATATCACAGACATGATAAATAGGGATCCAAGGCACATAGCAAAGTTCTTGATGACTGAATTTGGAATAGGTGTCACTATAGACGGAAGAAGATTAATCATTAACAGAAAAATATCACCGGATCAGATTTCAAAGAAGATTCAAAAATACATGGATTCTTTTGTTAAGTGTTATGAGTGCGGCTCCCCGGATACAGAAATCCAGAAAGTGGGGAGGACTTATTTGCTTGTGTGTAAAGCCTGCGGTGCACAACACCCCATCCGGGTTGCGACAGAAATGCAGAAAGAGGAAAATACTGTTGAGGAGGGGAAGATCTACACTGTTGAAATATCTAAGATAGGAAGTTCGGGAGAGGGCCGAGCGTTTCTGAGAGGCGTGAATATAGTCGTGCCTGGTGCAAAACGAAGAGAGACCGTGAAAGTACTCATAAAAAAGATGAGAAACAACACTGCAATCGCAGAAATTGTTGAGCGAGAACAGCAATCCTGATCGATCTGATCTAAGGAATACCTGTTGTCAATGCCCAAGATCATACTTGATACAAATTCCCTCATATATGCTGTCAGGAGACATGTCGATTTAAGCGTAGTTCTGTTTGGAATCGACGAAATAAATGGCATTATAATACCAGAATGTGTTTTATCAGAGCTAAGAGGCCTCTCCGTGAGGAATCCATATGCACGAACAGCCCTGGAAATGATCTCCCATTTTGAGATAATAAGCTCTGAAGGTAAAGGCGATGACTGCATTCTGGAAACAGCACGGACATTGGGCGCATTCATTTTAACAAATGACAGAGAACTCCTTATCCGTGCAAAGTCTCTTGGAATAAGGAATGCGTCCATACGCGCGAATGGAACTGTAATGATGAACTGATCGGCATGATTTATTACAGGAATGGTATTATCTAGCTGCAGGGTAAAACTCATGAAATCAAGACTTTCAACTGGAACCGATGATTCTTATTTTGCTGTCAAGGCCATAAAGGCAATTAGCGGAGTTAAAAACAAGGTTACAATAACATCATTGGATCTGGCCAAATACCTCGATATCTCCCAGCAATCGGCCTCGGAACTAATATTGAGATTGCTGAAAGATGGTTTAATTTCAAGGCAGATAGTAGGTAGAAAACAGGAGATTTCAATAACAGATAAAGGTATGAACGTACTGCTTAAAGAGTACGTAGATCTGGGAACTATTTTCGAAACTCAGAAATCAATGAAAATGACCGGTGATCTGATAACCGGGATGGGTGAGGGAAGATACTATATTTCTAGAAAATTTTATGTTATACAGATCAAGGACAAGTTGGGTTTCATGCCATATTTTGGGACACTGAATCTTAAAATTCTGCCTGAATTCTCCCTGGCATTGAGAAAACTAAGAAGCATGGATGGAATACATATTGAAGGCTTTGTCACGGATGACAGAACCTTCGGAGCAGTTAAGGCATTTCGCGCAAAGTTGAAAGGCATAGACTGTGCTGTTATTTTTCCAGAGCGGTCGATTTATACAGATGTGGTAGAAATAATATCAGAGGTTTATCTCAGGGAAAAACTGAAGCTTAAGGATCATGACCTTGTCGAGTTCGAGGTAACGGGCCCATTCATCTAGAAAGTGACATCAAGTTTGCCGCTTTCTATCTCCTCTATTATTTTCTGGTGGCGTTTTTCCACTTCTTCCTTACTTATTCCACACTCTATGAGTTCCTTGTACATCTCAAAAACATCTTCACCGTCTTTTGGATTCCCATCAACGACCTGGACAAAACCACAACTTTTCTCACCTGAAAACCCAAGCCTGTAAAACGTATTCACTGTAAGATTCTTCTCCTTCAAGTAAGTCTTTTTGCTAAAATGATCGCTTGCTTCGCCACTATATGATTCCGTCAAGTCCAGTCACCCACCTTTCCCTGAATTCGTCAACTTTACCATCTAAGAGCAACATTTCCTGATCAGATATAGAGATCCGTTCTTTAATTGTCCTGCCTATCTGTCTGAAAGCGACACCTCTCATTAGATCTTCGAATCCTCTTTTATCTGATGTTCCAACCTCGACGACAATACGCTGTCCGCCCTCAGAAAATAATTTCTCAATGTATCGTGCACCTGACAGATTGGAGAGATCGACATCAAAACCTATGTTTGATCCGAAGGACATTTCCATAAGTGTCTGAATCAATCCTCCAGAAGAAACATCATGAGCTGACAGGATAAATCCGGATTTCGCAGCTGAAAGATAAGCCTTCGCTATCCTTGAAAGCTCTTCAACGTCGAACGAAGGAATTGCCCTGCCCTGCTTTCCCAAATATTTAAGGAAATGACTGCCACCTAGGTTTGATGATTCACTCCCTATAACATAGATCAGGTTACCTTCCTCCTTGAAATTGACCGTTATTGCCCTGGATGCATCGTCAATGATCCCCGCCATCATAATTGACGGTACTGGTTTAATGTTCTTTCCATCAAACTGGTTATAAAGGCTGATGTTGCCGGCAACTACAGGGAGCTCCATCTTCTTACAGAAATCAGAAATTGCCGAGAATATGCTTACCATCTGGCCCATAATCTCTTTTGATTCTGGGTTTCCGAGATTTACACAGTCGACTACGGAATTCGGCACAGCACCCGTAACAAGAATGTTCAGGTAAGCCTCGATCATTGTGGCAGTTGTCCCATTTAATGGGTCGATTTCCACCATCTCCTTTCTGCTGCCAGAGGTGATAGCTAAGCCTTTCGGAGATTCCGGAACAGGGTGTATAAGCGTCGCGTCAGAATGTGTTTCGAAGTTTGGAATTCCGCATTGCGGACGGATGAATGTTTCTCCGCGTACCGTATGATCGTACTGTCTTGTTATATTGAATCGTGAACAGTTCTCCTTGTCATGGAGAAAATCAAGGAGGAATTCCTTAAGATTGAAATCATCCTTAACAAGAATGTACTCGGATGGATTTTGAGCTGGCAGTTCATATGGGCGGCAATACATTGGACCTCCAGTCACAAACGAAAGTTCAAGATTGAAGATCTCTTCGCCTTTGAAGCGAATTATCAGATCTCTGCCTACCGTAACAGTTCCAATAGATGAATATTCAATGTCCCATTTCTCGAATATATCTCCTATGGCCTTCAAATTTTCTGGAGATACAGCAAGGAGCATACGCTCCTGGCTTTCGCTGACCCAGATCTCCCATGGTTTCATGTTTGAGTCTTTAAGCAGTACCTTCTCAAGATCGACTACAGCGGAGGTACCGCCAGAGAAGCACATTTCACCTAGTGAACTTGAAAGACCACCTCCACCAAGGTCCTTCATACCATCTATAAGATTAAGATCATTAGCCTCCAGAATGGCATGAATTAATGGCTCCTTGATTATAGGATTCCCAAGCTGAACTGCAGAACGTAAAGTTTCACTCTTCTCGGTCAACTCAGCAGAAGCAAAATTTACACCATGTATACCGTCTCTTCCCGTTCGCCCTCCAGCAAGGACGAGAACATCCCCGACTTTTGAAACGAAGCTCCTTACTATTTTTGATTTTTTAGCAATTCCAACGCAACCAGCATTTACAAGCGGTGAATGGTTAAAGGAAGGATCAAAATCAACGGAACCCGCAATATTTGGTATGCCGACCCTATTTCCATAATCTCGTATACCCGCTACAACGTTTGTGAAGATAAATCTTGGGTGCAGAGCGTTGTCATTCCACACTGTTTTTTCGACTTCACCCAAGTATAGAGAATCGAGAAGAGCAACAGGCTGAGCCCCCATACACAAAACATCCCTTATTATGCCTCCGACCCCTGTCGCTGCGCCACCATATGGTTCAATGGCGCTGGGATGATTGTGACTCTCCATCTTGACTACATAAGCGTACTCCTCGTCGAAAGATACCACACCTGCATCATCCTCCATCGCAAGGATTGCGTCGTGTTTCTCGAGTGATGAAAAATATTTCTTTAGGTAAAATTTTGATGATTTATAGCAACAATGTTCACTCCAAGCCTGGGCTATTGCGTGAAGTTCAATGTCTGTCGGGTTTCTGTTCAGTCCCTTGAAGTACTCTCTAAGCTTGAGCATCTCGTCAACGGTTAACCCTAGCTGCATTGTTTCGCTAACCTTCTTGAGTTGATCTTCATTCACTCCAATCAGGCTTATCCGCTGAACTGGCACTTCTACAGGATTATTCATCTTATTCACTCAGGGTATATGACTGTATTATCGGATTCGTAAGTATTCTTGAGGCTATTTCCTCTATCATTTTTCTTTTATCTTCCTGATCATCCTCAAGTTCGAATTCATAAGTCTTGGATATTGCAAGTTTTTCTATGCCATTAAAACCAAGTATGTCAAGATTTTTCTTTATTGTCAAAGCTTCAGGATCCTCTACACCACTAAGATACTTTACACTAACACTGATTTTCATTCGATTAGGGTAGATCAATACCCATTAAAAAGTCATCTATTTATCCGTTCTAAGCGTCGCGATCAAGGGCTGCAACGCACTAGTGACATCATCAACCTGTTCCACAATTGTTCCCGTAACGACTATATCTGCCCCGGCCTCTGAAACTGCCCTTACACTTTCCCTGGATCTTATGCCCCCACCAACTATCAAAGGCAGGCTTACATTTTGCCTTACAGCCTTAATTATTTCGGGGTTAACAATCTGAGATGCTCCGCTTCCGGCCTCGAGATAAATCAATCTTAACCCTAACATCTCGGCTGCTACAGAATAACCAACTGCTTCGTCAACACCATCATTTGGAATTAATTTTGCTTTCCCTACTCTTCCAACGGTCATTCCAGGTGAGAACACCAGATACGCCATAGAAATAGTTTCGATCCCCATCTTTCTCAACAACGGAGCCGCTTTAGTCTGGTGACCGATTATATATTCCGGATCTGAAGAATTTAAAAGGGTCATGAAATAAATCGCATCGGCCAGCGGACTTATTGTCTCGGAGGATCCGGGGAAAATTATGACCTTGAGTTTGGAATCTATTTTTATTTTTTTGATCGTTTCATCAAGCTTTTCCCTTGTGATGCTTGTCGATCCGCCTATCATAATATAGTCAGTTCCTGCCGCTTCAGCATTCCTCGCGATCTCCCCCGCCTTTTCAGGACTCTGAAATGCTGGATCAATCAGTGTCATATGCAATTTCTTCTTGCGAATAGACGATACGATTTCTGAGTATATGTTCAAACTAGCTCACCGATCACAAACGATGCTAGCGCAATAATCATGGCGTACTTAGATATTTGTTGACCTTTTGTTGGACTCCTGAAAGTGATGGAGACAGAGACCAGGAAAATAAAATCTGCCAGAATAACTACGTAAAGATAAAATACGCTAAGTATACCCAAGTAATATGGCAGGAATGAGATAGCAACCAACACTACGACCACGAGGAAAGCAAGATAATCAGCCACTTTTATCCCATACCTCTTTGGCAAGGTCTTTCTGTTGACGTCCCCTGAAATGTCTTCGACATCCTTTATTATCTCTCTTGAAAATATTGCAAGGAAGGCCAAGACGAATAATATGATCATTTTGCTCCCTGCGTTAACTGAAACCCCTCCAAAAATAAAAAGTAGACCAACGAGAAGGCTGATTGTTAGATTCTTACTCAAACCAAATTTCTTAATCCTCAGCTCGTACATTGCAAGAAGTATCGAAGCGATGACTGCAATGATTATGGATATCAAATGCAATGTCAAAATGGACACGATAATCCCTACCCCAAAAAAGGCTATGGATACCGAACGTGCACGGTTCTTGTTTATCTGACCTGCCGGGATTGGTCTTGTTGGGTGATTTACTTTATCTATTTCTACGTCAACTACATCGTTAAGCACATTGCCTGCACAGGTTATGAGGAATGCGACTATGACGGCAAACATTATATATTTCCAATTGAAGAAATATATTATCGCAGTTCCAAGGCCGATAAAACCAGACACACTCGTAGCAATTATACTCATTAATCCGTTTATCGGTCGTATAATCTTGATCCATGGATTCATCTGTATTCGTGAACATTTAGACGATTATTATGTTTATCTAATTAAAAATGCATAATGCTACGTGTTTAAAAATTATGTAATTTTGTAAAATCGCATGAACCATAAAACTATGCGTATTTAAATACCATAAAACAGATAAGGGAATATAATGTCTATCCTCTGATCAATAGAATCGTTTCAGTATTTTTACTCACTTCTTGACACTGCTTTTGTGAGCATTATTTCTTCTATTATTTATTTAATTTTTGCCAGACTTATCGAAAGAATTTCAAAAATAAAGACGAGATACACTATGAGGAAATTTATTGCCCTCGTTATTATTTTGATTGATTTTATCATTGTCGTATCAATTTTTGTAAGGAATACGAGCATAGTTATAGTCTCGGCTGGTCTGTTTTCTGCAGGTATTGCATTTTCCCTGAGAGATCCCATTACAAGTCTCATTGCGTGGTTCGTAATAGTCTTCCTCAGGCCCTTCAGCATAGGTGAGCGCATCAAGGTTGGTGAGGAAGAAGGGGACGTTGTAGACATAAACGCCTTTTTCTTTACTTTGATGGAAATCAACCAATGGACATCTGCAGATTTATATACCGGAAGATTAGTCGAGGTACCTAACAATCAAATAATGACAGCGCAAATAGTTAATTTTTCAAAGGGATTTAATTACCTTTGGGACAATATTGATGTCCCTCTATTTTACAGTGCGGACATTGATGGAATTTCATCCATGCTCAAGGAAATAGCAAAAAACGTTACAGAAAAATATTTTGAGAAAGCCACGAAAGAATATACGCGTCTCAAGAAAAAATACTTTATAGAGAGGGGTATATTTGAACCAAGAATATTTGTTTCATTCAATGATAATTATGCCATTCTAAGTCTCAGATACATAACAGATCTCTGGGAGCGAAAAACAACAGAAACTGCAATCAGCACAGAAATACTCCGTAAATTTAAGCTCAAAGGAATAGAAATAGCATCATCATCCATTATAGTTAGTAATAAGTCGAATCTAGAAAATGATCGAAAGAAGTAATAATGTGGATTGAAAATTGCCTATTAACTCAATAGATTCTTTTCAGGACAAGAATTGTTAGTTCTTACGGAGAGTAAAGTTCATTGTTCGGTGAAATTAAATGGCATTCAGTCCCCTATCGACAGTAATGCATTGCCCATCTATACCTGAGGACATGTTACTTGATAGAAAGACTGTAGTCATGGCAACCTCAATAGGCTCAACGGTTATCCTTTCAGCTAGCCTTGGATAGTTGAACGGAAATACATTAAAGTAGGTATCTTCCCCTAGAACCGAACCTGGAGCCACAGAATTAACCCGTATATTATATTGGCGCAACTTTTCTGCGGCAATCCTAGTCAATTCCTCAACTGATGATTTGCTGACCGAATAAGGCATTGTGTTACCCTTGTATATGAGTCTTGAAGCGCCAACTAGAACAATCGTACCACCCTCTTCCTTCATAGCTTCAGAAAACACATTTATGGCTATAACATGTGCTTCCACATTGATCTTAAAGTTTCTTTCCAACTCGTGCAGCGATCCGAAAGTGCCTGTGACAGGTTCCCAAATACCTGTATTTGACACAACAGAATTGATCACACCAAAGTCATCCAAGATTTCCTTCTTGAGACGAATCACAGCGGCCTCATCGGTCGCATCACACTTATAGACCTTTATATTATCTGATTCCGTTAATCCAAAACTACTTCCGCTCCTGTTGACAATTGCAACCTTTGCCCCGAAATTAAGGAACATTCTTACGGTAGACATGCCCTGCCCAGGACCGACACCCATTACAATTACTGTTCTTCCATTCAATGATTCATTCAATAGATCAACCACTTTCCTCACCTAATTATTTTATGTATGTATTAAGTACTTACAACGCGGTGC
>JAKAYB010000054.1 GCA_021826925.1 Thermoplasmata archaeon
TCAGATCCCGCAGCTTTCACTAATTCCGTTGTCTTTCCAAAGAATGTTTTTGAGCCCGTTGCAACAATAATTCCTGTTGACTCTCCATTTTTCACTAATGAACCGGAATATGCAATGTCGTTATTCCCGTAACCCACAGCAATAGACTCCCCAGTCAGAGCGGATTGATCAACCAGTACATGTCCATCAATGATCTTGATGTCTGCTGGAATTATATCCCCAGACCTTACATGGATTATATCTCCCGGTACAAGAGCACTGGCTTCGATAACATTCCAGGATCCATCACGCCGAACCCGAGCTTTGACATTCAGCCTTTGCTTTAGTAACTCCACAGCGTTCTCTGCCCTTTTTTCCTGGGTGAAGGCGATAATGCCGTTAAAAACGAGGAGAAACGCAATAATGTACATATCCAGAAATTTGTGTAAAACGTATGTTAGGATGATAGCTACCTCGAGCATCCAAGGAACCGGTGCCCAGAATTTCCTTAAAAACGAGAATACCGGATTTTTCTTTTTTTCAGATACTTCGTTTTTCCCGTATTCCGTAATTCTTTTTCCAGCTTCAGCACTGGTTAAACCATCAACACTTGCAGATAATTTGGCCAAAGTTTCGTCTATTGTTAATTTCTTGAACTCGTTATCTTCAGCCATTGACTCGTGTATTGCAGCAAATTATTAGAAACTACCTAACTATTCACCATAATCCTAATCCACAGTCAAGGTCCATATAAGATGTTTACAAGTTAATTTAGGCAGTATAATTGACTACAACTTCATGAACTGTTCATTCATAATATCATCAGCCTGATGAAGTTTTTGAATACTTAAAGATGTTCAAGAGCGCTTATAAAATGAGACAAACCACATTAACTTTTATTTTCTTTTTTTTATCTTGATCCCATCTGCCTAGAACGTATAGTAGCCTCTAAATTATCAGCAGATTGAACTACCTGATCTTTCTCAGCATCAGATTCGCACATTGGATCGTTGAGGAATTTTTTGGCTAAGTCAATATGATTCATTGCTTCTTCAAGATTATTCTTTTGTAGATATATATTGGCAAGTGTTAATTCGGATCTTGCCGCATCAAGAATTCTCTCTGGATTGCGATACGTAGTGTCTGAATTTATCCTTGATTCTATATGAACTATGTCTTCATTTTGGGTTGTAGAACCGCTATTCGTGATCTGATTTTTCTGATCTCGTATATATCGTGATCTCATCATAGAACTGATTACCATCGAAAGAACGAAGACGATTATTATGCCTATAAACATATCTTCTCCAGTAATAATACTGATAAAATACAATAGATAGAGAACACCATATCCGGCAATTAGGATAATCAATGACATATACCTTTGAAGAGGAGGCATAGGCTTTATGTTAGCAATATTGGGATTGGCTTTATAATAGTGCACATAATTAAGGAGGCGACTTGTTTCACGAGTCTGTGGGCATGTAGGATCCTGAAGTGTTTTTTCAGCCTCGCCCATCATTTCGTCTGATTTTGGAACATTTCCTATCTGTCTATAGAGCTGTGATAGCTGAAGTTCAATTCTTGCTATCATTCCGCAGTTAGTGCCATCTTGGCTCTTTCCCTTTTCGTTTTCTAATGCAGCCTCCAACTGCGTGATCTTTTCTTCAATTGTAGCCAAATAATTCAGCTCCATTATACACGTCGTATCGACTATATTAAAAGAGTATAACAATTTGCCTTAAATAGATTCTAGATCAATGTGTTTGTTAAAAGTACATATAGAAAATGCAACTAATCCCTTCATCTCCTCTATACTGTTCGGTAAAACCATTCTTAGAACGAAGGTATTTAGAACCTAATCGAACTCGATTTTAAAAAATTTCAAAGTCTACAACTTAGAAAATGCTCTTGCTTTTTTCTCAGACCTCATAGCCTTTTTAAATGTGCGTGAACGTGCCTCATAGTAAAGAATAAGACAAAACAGCGAATGATGCCTTATTCTTTCATTTTTTTGACTACAAACATCAGGTAGGTTTCACCAGTTTTCGCTCAGGCTTATTATCCCTTCCAACAATATTGTTCTTATCTATGCTTAAAAAATACTTCATGATAGCGATTAGAGATGGGCGGGTGCCTCCAATATATCTATATTTTGTGATAATTTCAATGGGATTTGCATATTGTTATGAGAAAACGGGAATATTCAATCTTGCATTCTATTTTGTAGCACTTGTGTCTTATGGATTTCTCCTTGTTTCCATAAATCTGTTTGATGATTATTTTGATTATAAAAATGGAATAGACAAACCGGATAGCCCGAATACCGCGTATAGAAATCATCCGGTATTTTATTATCATATGAAACCAAACATGCTTCTAAGGCTTGCCATAGCTTCAATCGTTCTTTCTGTTCTGATCTTTTTTGTGTTTTCTGCGGCTGAAGATGATTACACGATGATCCTATTTGAGATCGCGGGCATAACTATAGCATATGGCTATACAGGCCCGCCGTTTGAATTTAAGTACAGAGCCGTTGGAGAAATTGTCCTGATGCTATCATTCATTCTAATATTCAATTCAATCGTTTTCTTCCAAATTAGAAATATTTCATTGAACTCCATACTCTTGTCCCTTCCATTTTCACTTCTCCTTTTCGTTTTATTGTATATAGGAAATTTTAGGGATATAGAAAATGACAGAGGAAAAATAACGACAATTGCTGTTTTGCTTGGAAAGAAGAGTAGCATAATTCTTATGGAAACTGCCTCCTGCATAGCTGTTATGGCTATAGTATTATCGGTCTTTTTTAAAATATTGAACCCAATTTTTCTAATCACTTTAATTACATTTCCATTTCTGGTCCATTTCTTTCATAAAATAGGAAGTATACCAGCTAAAGATATAGAAAACCACTATGGTAAGATAATATCACTTTATGGCATCTTATTTATTATTTCATGCCTAATCTAGCTATATTCTCTTTGTCTCGTACTGTATCGAAACAGAAAATAACAGAGAAGTAAATATTTTTGAACTGCTGGTGCCGCTTTGAAGAGCTGTTAAAAATAATTGGACTTCGAATTGAACAAGCAATAATGATATCTTAATTAGATATAATTTATACAGTATTAACGATGCGATTCATGGAGGTTTGACTCGTTGGAGATACATCTCGTGATACACCAAGACAGGACATGTCAAGAAAGACAGACATACGCTATGGTTCAAAACAAACCGTACAGATATAATGAGAAAGAGATAACGCACACATTGGTCACCATGCTTTATGAGCTCTCGAGTACCGAAGTTGATAAGAGAAACCATGAAACAACTAAAAACAAGATCATGAATATCCTGCATAAGGCTTCTAGATCAACGATGCTCTATGCAAATCACAAGAGGAAAGCCCACAACTTTTCGTATATAAAGCACAATGAGAAGGAAATCAGAATAAATGTAGCTAGTCAGAAGAATGATCACACAACCAAGTACTCCTTCCCAAACGAAGAAGAGATCGCGCATCAAGACACAAACAGGAGAGAGAAGATAAAGAGTGAAATATTCAGAACAGAAGAACGCACCATCGTTTATGCTGATCTCAATGCACGAAATCGCATAATGAAAGGTACAATCCCCAAAGCTTTTCCAGGCGCGATAGAGAGTATTAGGTTATATCCGCGAAGTTTAAGCATCAGCTATTCGATAACTTTGAAAGGTAGATAATAGCATGGTTAACAGAAATCAGAACCTTAAAATTGATAGCGAAAATCGTAATCTGACTTATAATAATCTGGTTCGTATAGATCAAAATGAGATCAAAATCTTACAACTTGCCCATGGCAAGATTATTCCAGAATATACTAGTGCATATTCAATGAGGTGCTACAGCATTTTCAAAGATATCAAATATCGCAAGATTTTTTCTGTTGCAGGCACAGTATTCAAGGATCGACATACCGATTTTGCATTCCAATTTAGATCGATAATCCTCACTGGGTTGTCCATGCTAAAAGGAAATAGATCACTAGAGATATTTATTGCGAGATCCAAGTTTCTGCGAAAAAAATTTATTAAGTATTCAAAGAAAGAGATTGCCAAATCGGATGTCGTAGTTTTTGAAGGACCCTGGCATTTCAGGACATTCAAAGAAGATATTAAAGGAAAGGTCGTTATTTACGATGCTCATAACGTAGAGTCAAAATTACGCAAAAAAAACATGTTCTATGATGAGGTTAAAAAGTTAGAAATGGATATTTCTGCTGCGTCAGACGCTATTTTTTGTGTTACTGAAAGTGATCTAAACGACTTCATAGAAATTTATTCAACTCCAAGGCAGAAATTATTTCTTGCTCCGCACTTCCAAATTAACGTTGGTAAGACTTGGAACGGACCTGGAAGTGACAGTGTGGTCTTTATTGGATCCGTTTATTCCCCGAACATAGATGCGGTAAATTCAATAAAAAGAATGGCCATAAAGATTCCAGAAATAAAGTTCTATATTTTAGGAAATTTTCCTTTTCCGTATAGGAGAGATTCCCCACAAAATGTTATATTTACTGGAATTGTTAATGACAAGGAAAAAGAGGATCTAATATGTAATTCTTTTGCTGCTCTAAACCCGGTCACTGAAGGAAGCGGTAGAAATCTAAAAATGATTGATTATATCGCACACGGAATCCCAATAATTTCAACAAAGGTTGGATGCAGAGGATTGAGCGAGTATAATATAGAAGATATAATAGATGTATATGAACCGGATGGGTTTGTTGAAGCGATTCTTAACTTAAAGAAAGATAAAAAGAGAATGATGGAAGAATCTAAGGCTCTAATAAAACTATACAGTAATCTCAAAATAAAAGAAGGCTCCTTAAATATTAAAGAAATTGTAAAAAACCTACTAACAAAAAAACTGGAAGTTAAATTGTGATAGTTCACGATAATCCCGATATGTGAGAGTAACTTACTTAGGCTTCTTGATTTTCTCACAGAAAGCGACCAAAATTGTTAAAGTACGCTTTGATGTCTAAAATTTACCAAGGGAATAAAGGCACTTATAGAGTGTAGAAACAATAAATATGAGATTTAATCACAGAACAGCTTTTCGGGAAATCTATCGACCCCTTACTTACCCGAAATTAATACGCACTAGGAAACTATCAACAGAATATTATGTATGCAATCATTATCTTAACTATGAATATCTCACTAGAAGAATACATCAAGGAAGGATTGACTGCTAGAAGCGCTGTTGATTTGAAAAAAATAGAAGATTTGGCAGAGAGAATTTATGAATCTTTTAGAAATGGTGGAAAGATAATAGCGTTTGGTAATGGTGGTTCTGCAGCAGATGCACAACATTTTGTCGCTGAACTTGACGGTCACTTTTCTACAGAAAGAAAAGCACTTCCGGCTATTGCGTTGACCACAAATACGTCCTCAATAACGGCGATAGGAAACGATTATTCTTTCGAGGACATATTTTCAAGACCTGTTGAGGCTCTGGCTAACAAAAATGACGTTGTGTTCGGTATATCCACTTCAGGAAATTCAAAGAATGTTATAAACGGGGTATTATCTGCAAAGGCGAAAGGTGCATACACCGTCGGTCTAACTGGAAAAAAAGGTGGGAATATGAGAGGTTTGGTCGACGAGCTTTTTTCTGTTCAGTCTGATCTTACACCGATAATTCAGGAAGTACACATTGCCATCATACACATGATTTGCCTTGAGATTGACAATAAGATGGCTAAAGCAAGAATATGATTTCTTGCCCAATATAACGAACAACACGTGATTTCTAAAAGATCATCAATGTGATACCTTTTGTCCATGGTGAAATTGATTCCAGCAATAACACCATAGCAGCTTCTTACTCTCAGATAGTTTCGACTCGGTTAAAACTTTTCTCATAACCCGCTATATGATAATTGCTGGGATTGTACTCTTTCTTATCATAAGAGAGTAAAATAGTTATATAGGCCTATAAGAAGACATCAAACGGCATATTTCTAAGGTTCTTCTTTCTTTTGAACACGAGCGCTCTGCGAAAATCCATTAACATAATTCGAAGTGTTCTGATGTCTTGATTCCTTGCTAACCTTCATCATATAGAAAACATCGAAAAGATATTGAAATACAAATTTGAATTTCCTGTCAACAATCTTGGAATGGCCATTCTCTCTTTCTACAAAGCAGTAGGGAACCTCGAAAATTGCTAATTGTCTGTACTTTGCTATCAAATAAGGAAGGAGTTTAATCTTTACTAAAGGTCCACCTTTTAAGTCGGAAACATATTTTCTTCGTACTATAAAGAACCCGGAAAGTGGATCTTTCACCCTTACAGTTGTTGGGAGAGCGACATGACAGATGAAGGTTGCCGCACGGCTAATTAAGCCCCTCAATGGAAGCCTAACCGATTTCCCACCATTGTATCTTGAAGCTATGACCAAATCGCGTCCTCTAGAATTTATGATCAAATTTGGAATAATATCTACGGGATGCTGTAAATCGCCATCCATCATAATCACTTTTTCACCCTTTGCGATACTGGCCCCATCTATCTGGGCGCTAAGAAGGCCTAGTTTTCTGTTACGCTCCAATAAAACAAGAGATAATTCTGAAATTTCATTTGTGAGTTTCTCAACAACCTGCTGTGTCCCATCTGTACTCTTGTCGTCTACAATGACTATTTCCGTTATTCCCAACGTTGGATTACCCTTTGCTATGTCGACTAACTTTTCTATTATCTTACGTATATTGTCGACCTCATTAATAGTCGGTATTATGATACTTACAGTTCTATTTTCCATTATGTTCCGCTTCTTGTACTGCCTCTTGATGAAAATCCAACTATTTCAATGTTATGATACAATATACTAAAAAAGGCGTAATTACTGGAAAAATGTTGTGTAACTTCCCAGAAGGAGTTTAATTACTATTTCATTGTAAAAACTATCGCCCCAACGCCACCGTAAGAACTATAATTTATGTTTATAGCTCCAACGCTGATATCACCCGCGGCAAAATTGTCAAGCGCAGTTTTGTTCAATAACAAAGAGAAGTGAAAAGTGGCCTTTCCTCCGCTTAATGAAATGCCTGTCACGTTTATTGGTTTATAAAGCGCGTAAGTTATATTCTGATAAGTATAAGTCGTTGCCAAAGTAGTAGCAAGCGTTTCATTCTTAACTGTTGCATTAACTTTTGAAAATATGTTTGCAAACGTGCTATTGAATTTTGACATGTTTATAACGTATCCAGGTCTTATGGATATATTCAACGGACCAGAGCTTACGCTTGACACGAGCGTAACGGTGAAATACGCGGTTGAGGAAGAGTTATGAATCGTTGCCACAAATGTTGCATTTGCGGCATCAAATGTACCTGAAAAAGTTGAGTTGGACGACACACTTATTCCATTAATAGTTATACCACTGGCTTTGGCCGGAAAAACATGATTCCAGCTGAAAACCCCTCCAAGTAATATTATGGTAACAATTATAAAAGCTACCCATCCTTTTAAGTTAGACGGCATTAATTAATCACCTCTTTTTGACGGATCTCGTTATCTTTCAGTAAAGCAGCATATCTATTCTTAATGTAACGAAGATGTTCATCATCTAGAACATCGCGTATGTGTCTGAGTCTCGATTTTCTAGTTTGTACCATTACACGAGAATTGATCCTATTTAGTAATTCTACAGAATCACCGAGAAAATTTTCCCTCGCGACCACTGCATCAACGTTTAAATTTTCTTTCGCTAGGCCGATGCTTATGGACTTAAATTTCTGGGAAGTTACTGAACCACCAAAGATGAACTCATAATCATTGCTAAAACCTACCTCGTTATTAGTTGTGGAAATTATATAATCAGTAAGCAGAGCGATTTCATATCCGCTGTTCTTGCACGGGCCATTTAAGAGCGCAAATACAGGTTTATCAAATGATGCCAACGAAAGGCAGAGAGTTCTCACAGATTCCAACAAATCTAGTGTTTCGTATTTATTTGTCTCTATTGAATTAGCAAAATAATTGTTCTGACCTGTTAAAGCAACTGCTTTCACTTCGTTATCCAGAGAAGCAGAGGTAAGAGCCAAAATAATTTCATCTATTGTGTTACGTGTAACGTTAAAGTTTTTATTTGTCTTGATGACTATAATTCCTAAGCTATCTTCCCTCCAAAAAGAAATTCCACTAAAACCATCTACATTCACATTATTCATTGTAAAACGCCGCCCTGTAAATTCTAACTATAATAGCTGCAATTATCATAAGGAATCCCATACCTATGCCAAATTGAGCGTTTCCTACTATACCGACAATTGGTACTTGAAAAGTGAAGTATGCGATTATAATAGAGCCAACTAACAGTAGTGCAGATATAATCATAGCCAGATCCTTGTTCATTCGATACTGATTGCGGGAAATCTTTTTCGGTGCCTCATCAAAGTGTTCTGATATTCTGGCTGATCTCGATGTACCTACTGCTCCAAACATCATGACTCCACCTGATACAAGTGTAGCAAAAACATTCATTCCAGAAGGATTTGATATAGATGAAAAGAACCCTTGACCAAACATATAAGCAGCAAAAATCATAACGAAAAGAAAGATAAAAAATGACGAAAATATCTTCTTCGGGGTTATGTTAAATTTACCCTTTTTGTACTGGTTTGATAGTATAAATATCCCGGAGACGACAACAACAAATGGAATAGCTAGAACTATGACTACCTCAGAAGTCGGAATAGCTATACCGGGTGCTAATGCTCCCCAGGCAGACAATAAAATCAAGTAAATGATCCCCAAGATACCAAATGAAGTTATCATGGGCTTAGATAAGGGGTGCAAATCATCTGTAGTGTCAATAAAAGGAAGCATTAGGAAATAAACCAGAGGTATAACGGCAAACATAAAAGTCGCGGCCAATGGAGACAGTGGTCCGGCTAGGCTGAAAAACTGAAAATCGACAGCCTTGTACACGAATAAGAGGAACCAGGGAGGGTAGGGTGGGACAAATGCCGCTAAAGGACTTGACGATGGAACCTGTGGAAAAGGAGAAAATAGAGTGGGAACATTTCCCATCAATGCGAGTATTGAAGGTATGATTATTATAAATGCGAAAGTGAAGAGCGCTATCTGAATTATAAAGGCCATATTGTATGGATACCATTTTTTGTACCATGGTTTCTCTGTATCTACAGACGGAGCCTTATAGTTAGAATCTCTATGCCTGGGCATCATACCGTTTGCTTCAGCCAACCAAAAATGAAGGCCGAATATGGCGAAGATACCAACGACCAAAATTATATGCCAGGCAAGCATGTGTTGAAATAAACTTAAATTGGTGCCATTTCCGAAAAAGATAGAATCTAGGTATTTTCCGATAAAAGGAACTGCCCCTGCTATTCCGCGCCCAACATCTGTAGCATCTGTGGCAAGAACATCGTCAACCATAGAATATCCGAAATATCCCACACCCACCGTTGTAGCAAGAAGACCAACGCCACTTAGCCATTGAAGCTGCCTTGGTTTCTTGTACGCTCCAAAGAAGTAATTTCGAAACATGTGTATATATATCATGAAAATCATCGTATAGGCACCGTAAAGATGTGTGGTTAACATAAGAGAACCAAACGGGACTGTGTTTATCACAGTCTCAGTTGAGGCATATGGATCAGCTGGATTGTAGTATATCAGCAACAATAATCCAGATATAACTTGATAGACAAATATAATAGAAATTATTGCACCAGTCCAGTACCATATAGACCCCCTTTTTCTCATATAATCAGGTACCGTTTTCAACGGTAATTCGTCTATATGCATAGGATCTGGACCCAAAAAGGCTCCTTTCTCCGGCGGTTTAAAAAGCTTTGGTATCTGAAACTTTCCAGGTTTCTGCTTTTGGTCTTCTTTTTCCATAATTTCTTCTCCGTAGATTAAACTGCTACCTCTCCAACACCTGTCGTTGTTGTTCCGGATGGGAATGGTGTTCCCCCAGAAAGATCGTTCGGTTTACTGTAGATTGTTGGACCAGTC
>JAKAYB010000055.1 GCA_021826925.1 Thermoplasmata archaeon
ACAATTGCATTCGATGGAATTTCTTCTTTTATGTACTTCATGCTGACATAGTCTGCATACTCATTAATGAAGCGTACCAAATTTCTGTTCTTTGATAGATATTCTGTGTGTCGACCTACATTCATTCCTAATCGAGATAGATTACGAACTACTCGCCACGATGTTGCTGTGGAAATATTGTACCCAAAACTTTTTTCCTCGACAACATTCTTAAAAAGTACAGAAAGATTAGAGTCCGAAAGCACATTTTCCCAAGGAATATATGGCTCGGCTCTAATCATTTCCGATAATGATACAGCATAATTTCTATCCGATATCGCCACTAATTTTCTCATACCCGCTCTCTTGACTTCAACGATCCCTTTTTTTTCAAGATTTTTAATTGTCTGTGATACGGGTCCTTCTGATTTCCCCAAATGGGAAGAAATATCATGGATTGATACGTTTTGATTATCTACGATAACTCTCAGAGATTTAATTTCTCGTTTCGAAAAGGCAAAAGATGGCAATTCGTGCTTCATGCGTCATTGCATAATTCCAATAAATTATATAAGTTCTTTTCATTTATGCAATATCGACGTGTCACAATAACAAAAATTGATTGTACTTTCTTATCTTTGTAAAGCAATTCGATTCAGAAAAAACGTGCAAATGGATTTACTATAGAAATCCTCTCTAAAACTAATTTTGAGTTAAATTACGTTCATTTTTTTTACATTACACCATAATTTATCCTTTTTGGGGAATTACAATGTCTTGCAAATTTCTGTGCTTAAATAAATAGACTTTTACATGTGGTATTTTTAGTTTAGAAATGTCTGCGGCATTTTTAGGCTTCTAGGTATTTCGGTTTTGGGTTTCAGTACCTTCACCTGCTCCGATCGATAATGTCGAAAATTGTTTAAGCAATGCGATACTGTTCAAGTTTACGTTTAATCCACTCAGCGGCTGGGACGTAATCAATGGCTATGTCGTTTATGGTCTCATGGTAACTATAATCCATAGTAATTATTTCTACTGTTGCTAAATTGAGTCGCGATGCACAATCCAGTAGCCCTTCAATTTCCCTAATCTTAGTTTTTTCACTACTTACAGAGTAGGTAACCTGCAATGCTTCATAGTTGTGCCCGTTTTTAATAATAAAGTCCACCTCTCTGTTGTTTTCATTCCAGTAGTAAAATTTGAATTCTAGATTGTGCCTGGAAATCAGGTAGAGTGTGTCAGCCACCGAGTTCTCAAGAAGTCTACCCTTTATTTCAATCGGGTTCATGCCTAAAAATGATGGAAACGAGTTATCTATTGAATATACTTTTCTGGGGCTTTTGCCACTCTTTTTAGGTGAAAAGGAAAATCTATCTACAAAAAATATCAGATATGACTTTTCCAAATAAATGGAGAAATTATAAACTGTTTTTACTGGGAGACCCAGAAACTTTGAGATGCTTCTGAATGTTATTTTCGATCCTATGCTTGTAACATAGAATTTTGCAAGTCTTATTATGTCCTCTTGTTTCTTGATCCTGAATCTTCTGATTACATCTTTTAATATAATTGTATCAAAGTAACTGCTAACAATATCATTCTTAACACGCGAAAGAACAATGGCGGGGAATCCCCCCTCTGTGATATACCTATACATCTCATTATGATCCCTTGTAAATAGTTTCAGTTCCAAAAAATTTAGAGGATGTACGTAGACGACGACTTGCCTTCCTGACAACAGGGACGAAAACTCAGAATCTAGGAGTTTAGAGGACGAACCTGTTACAATGAATTTTGCTTCCGCTCTTTCGGAAAGCCCCCTAACGAAATGCTCCCAACCATCAATCTCCTGGGCTTCATCAAGAATTATAATGCTTGTTTCTGAGGGGTTTATTATTCTCTTGTATGTATTATATATCTCAAGTAACATACTGTAGTTCCGATCAATCAGACGTTCGTCTTCTAGATTTATAATTAGTATACGCGTTTTCGTTATTCCATGTTTAATTAGATCTTCAGCTACTTGTTTTGCTATAAATGACTTTCCTGCCCGCCTTATTCCGGTTTCAATTATGATCGGAATCTCTGAATCCTCTAGAAGAGTTTCTATCTTGTTAACATAAAATTGACGTCGAATACCAGTCTTTGGATTACTTCTCCAGAAGTTCCAGAAGTCTAGTATTTTTATGATATCATTTTCTTCCATGTGGTTGGTAAATTAATTACACATTTAAAATTATTTGTACTGTAGTACACATCTTTTCACATGTGTACTGAGACAAGGGCACGAAATTAGGCCAAAAAAAGAAAAAAATAGTATCGATAAAACTTCGTTATTTGCGGAATACTTATTTGCCTACAGCGGTGATGTGCTTTCTAATCAATTCAAAAATATGAAACGCTGGGTCAGCATATCTATTTGCCTTCTCTAAGAAAAACTCATTATCGAATGAAGACTCATATGAATATCCACCTGCTGATCTAATGTCAAGGAGTGCATGAAATGTAGAAAATATCTCATTACTGTATTTTTTAATTTCAGTGTCATCAAATTCGCTGGATGAAATCAGGTTGGCCACAACAGGAAGGATGTTATGACTCTTTGGAAAATCAATCCCGTGATAAATTAAAAGTGCCTTGAGACTCATTTCTACACCCATTTCAAGCGAATACACGACTTTTGAAGCAACTTTAGCTTTATCTAATTCCTTAGCAGATAGAAGCCATTCTTCAGAATCTTTCAATGCCCTTAAAGCTAGGTCCCTGTTTACCATGTTAATATTTCTCCGTCTTTCGTATACTCTCTCTTGTGAGGAATAGAGAGATAACGCTCAACAAAACTCGTTGCTACTCCAAATCGATCATAAAGTATTATTCCACTATCTGCAACGTCAAAAAAAATTGGACGTAAAGTTTCAGTTTCACTTTGGCTAATGATGAGTGGTGAAAAAGTGGTTGGAAGGTTGTGTGAAGTTAATTCTTTAAGGAATTGCAACTCTACTTTCTGGATAGTTGATTCAACGAAATCAAAAACATTAGATAAGTTGCCGGTGGAAATTACAAAAAGGTCAACATCGCTATTGACTTGAAAATCTCCCTTCGCAACGGAGCCATAGAGAATTACGCCAACAACGCTGTCGTCTCTAGAAAGCTCTTTTATCAGAAAAATTATTGACTCTCGCAATAAATCATCAATCAGTAATAGTCCTATCGGCCTTCTTAGAGTCTCTTCAACTAGCTCATTAAAATTAATGGACATATTCCTTAGCTTACTAATCTTAGATTTTAATTTAGAAATCTTCTGATACGTTTTTTCTTCCAGAGCGATTGTTTTCATATTATAGATATCACAATAGTGGTATAAATTTTTTCTATAAATTATTTTTATAAAAAATTTCAAAGAGAATGTTTAAGGCGTAAAATTAGTCTAAACGAACGACTCTATTCTTTCCATAGTTAATTTGAATATTATCATGACACACGATCATTAAATTTAACTAAAGGGACTGGGAAAATTAAAATAAGAACATCGTCAATTTGAGTATATATCTGAAATATATGCTTAATGTTGCTCTCCATTACGTGCACTATGGCTCAGTTAAGGAAATAATAGTTTTATGGTATACTTTAATGACATTGTTACTTCGGTTAGATACATTTTTCAAAAAAAATTTAAGGCCCCCGAAATAAATAGATCTGATGATTCTAAGAATGATGGGAAAAAGAGTCGGAACTGCCATCAGAGTAACGAGGTATGTATAACATTCACTGTTCTTAGTATCCATAATATAAACCGAAATTTTTAATTACGCTTCTTCTCTTTAATTTATGAATGAAAGATCCGGAAGGGAAAGAAAAAAGGAAAGAAAGTTCGGAGAATCGCACTACAGAAAAAAGGGAAAACAATCATAAAGCACTTGACAAAAGGATTCCATTAGCTGACGCAATAGAAGAGCTTAGGCGGTATGAATCTTTGTCTGAAAAGAACCAAGAGCATCTTCTAGATCTTAGGAAAGCAATAGTTGATTTTGGACAAGAAGCATGGGCAGACCTAGTTCAGGTTCTCAATGATAAGGAAGATAAGGCAAGAAAAAGTGCTCCGTGGATTTTAGCGAATATTGACCCCTCTAAAGCAAAGCCACTTTTAATTCCCTTAATAAATGATGATGATTTATCCGAGGAAGTTAGTGATGCTCTCGTCAATATCGGTGAACCAATAGTACAAACCTTGACAAAGATTTTCACGAACGAAATGAGTGACGAATTTGATGATATCCACCCGACTACTGATAATATTTTGTTGACAATCGGTAAAATTCAGTGCGAGGAATCTACCGAATTCCTGAATAACCTATTGGATGAATATGTCACTGAATTGCCTGTCAAAAAATTCGATTCTTCAGAACAAAATGGTAATTTCATGAACGTTGACTTCTTTCATATCCTTAGGGATATGTTCTTCAATCCTCTATTAGAAGAGTACATTGCGGAATTGGCAGACAAAAAATTTGATCCTTCAGAATTAGAGTGGAAATTTAGAAACGTCGATTTTTTTCATATCCTAGAGGCGATTGTTAAACAACAGAATGAGCGTTCCGTTGACCACTTAAAACGAGCGAGAGATACTTTCCCAAAGAATTACGCAGAACATTTGGTGTGTCAAATAGCGATAGGCAGAATAATTAAACACAGGCCAGAGGAAGGTTTCATACCGCTCGAATTCATGAGTGTCATTGCCCCACCTTATGAAGAATTCAACGATTCTGATGGAGATTTTGAAACTGCAAAGAGCGAGGATTGGTTTGAAAAGCAATACGGGGAGTATTTTAGTCCGGATATCTATGATAAAAAGTAAAAGAATCATCCACCCGAGATGAGAGAGATGCTGACGAGGAAGATTAGGCGATCTTGACGTTTTCCAGCTATTAATGTACATTTCTATCACTATGTTTGAGGTGTCTTTCAGAGATTTTCAGAATCAACTTTTTTATATCAGCATTCTTTACTATGTATCGTATGGTTAACTTTGCTAACGAAAATCATAATCTAAACAAAGGTGAACAAACTGGCCGACAAGTTAAGGAAGAAATTAATGCGTGACCCATTCGAACCTGTCATGACACCATTTTTCGATCGTTTTCCTGAAATAGCTGAGAAAGAGACGCTTTCAGTCAATATAATCCAGGACGGTACGTATGACCTTCCACGTGGGAAATATTATTTCCTGGAAAGTTACTGCAAGAGGAAAATTGAGAGTTGCGATTGCCGTAGGGTGTTTCTTAACGTGTGGAATGGCGTTGAGATGCTGTGTACGATAGGTTATGGTTGGGAAGGCAAAGAATATTATGCCAGATGGTTCGGGCCTCTAGGTAGTGATAATGAACTCGTTTCAGATGCAAAAGGACCGATACTGGAGAATTCTGGTTACAACTCAAAATACGCGAGGCAATTGCTGCAATTATTCAGTGAAAAAATTATGACAGATTCTGATTACATAGATAGGATAAAGGAGCACTATGCTCTGTTCAAAAGTAAAAGCTAATCTCGACGGTTTTTCTTCCGGAACTCTCATGGGGGAGATACCATGATTATAATTTTAAACAGTCCATCAGTAAGGCAACTGCTAATTCTATGAGAGTTTTCACAAGTCGGAATAATATCCACCGCTTCCCTGCAAATTATCGCTCAATTAGTTTCATGTAAATCTGACCCTATCTGTTCCAAACCTTTCTTGATGTCCTCGTAATATTTTCTTAAAGTTTCCGAGACAGTTTCATCATCAAAGTCGGAGGGTAGAGGATATTTCAGCAGTGGGGGCACAGATTTACTTTCTTCCTCATGAACAATGGGCACCTTGATTCTAGGCGGCTTCCAGAAATTATCCAATATATCTTTGGACACAGGCTCCTTATCGGCCATTGGAGAGGAATCAATAATCTCAGTGCCACCCTTTGCTGAAACCGATCCGGATATGGATTTCATTATTTCTTCTTTAGTCCTCCCTCTCAGCTGAAACAAAAGAAACGGGTCTTCATCAAACGTATCTCCAAGAACATAGAATACGGCGGAAATGTGTTTGCATGGAACAGCATAATCCGGGCAACTGCACTCCATCTTAATATCCTTTGATTTCACCGGGAAGAGTGAAGAACCAGCTCCCTTGAAAAGCTCTTCAAGTTCTGGCATGACCTCACCTGCAAGCAGTTGAGAGGCAAATTCTGGTTTTTCTTTCATAGATAAAATTATCCTTGTCCATGTCCCTTCTGATATTTCAGGGAATTGAATCTCAACTTTGTAAGGTTTCGGCATAGATCCCTGGACCTCCGCCAGGACTTTGTCCTTTTCGACACTCACTCTCAGTACCTGACCTGAACGTGCGTATCTCCTTCCCCGATCCAAACGATTACTCCATCCATATGATGCCAAAATCTCTATAAAACGTTTAGACCACCATTTTTTCGCCATTTCGCCCTTCTTTGACTTTACCTTTATGCCGCCCTTGGCCTTGATTGGTGTACTGGGTGTGTAATAAGGATAACCATAATCGTAGTACCTTCTGTATCTTTTTGACATCTTAGTCACCAACCTCCGCGATCGTCTCTTTTCTTAACGCGAAAATACCTCTAAGTTCTTTGGAAGAGAGATTTGTTATCCAGGATTCATCCGTCGATTTGATTATAGCTTTGCTGAGATAATTCTTACCTTCGATTATGTCATCAACCTTCTCTTCTATCGTCCCTGTGGAAATGAACTTATAGACATGAACCATCTTTGTTTGTCCTATCCTGTATGCACGATCCGTTGCTTGGTTTTCAACTGCCGGGTTCCACCAGCGATCAAAATGTATCACATTGGTTGCAGCTGTCAGATTTATACCGAATCCGCCCGCTTTTACCGAAAGAATAAAAATCTTCGGTCCAGATGGGTCCTGGAACCTTTCGATCATCTGCTCCCGTATCATTCTCGGTGTAGATCCGGTCAGAAACATTGCTTCCTCATTGAATCTGTTCAAAATGGCCTCCTTGATTATTCGACCCGCTTCTATGTACTGAGTGAAAATAAGAGTCTTTTCACCATTTTTCAGCGTTTCGTAAAGCATTTCCAGTAGTCTGACAAGTTTCTCCGATCTCTCAGGGGAGAAATCCTTGTCGCCTGAGACGAGTGAGGGGTGATCCATAATGCGCTTTAACTTTGTTATAGTGGAGAGTATTATTCCTTTCCTTTGAATTCCCTGCTTACCCTTGATATCTTCAAGCATAGCCTTCACCGTTGCCTCATAGAGCGAAGCTTGCTCTGCCGACACTGAGACGTATAGTTTCATTTCATCCTTTTCCGGAAGATCAGAGATTATCCGCTTATCTGTCTTGACCCTTCTCAGAATAAAGGGGTTTACAAGTCTACCAAGCTTATCGAGCGCATCTGAATCTTCGTCTTTCATAATTGGATTGATGAAAACGGATTTGAATTTCTTCTCCCCGCCAAGATATCCCGGGTTAATGAACTCAAATATGGAACGAAGGTCATCGAGTCTATTCTCGATCGGCGTGCCGGTCATTGCAACCCTGAAATTCCCTTTCAGCGATCGTATTGCTTTACTTTGCTTTGTTCCAGCGTTTTTTATATACTGGGCCTCATCCGCTATAATGCCGTCCCACATTATTTTCGAAAGAAAATCAAAATCCCTCTGAAGAAGTGAATACGAGGTCACAATTACATCATAATTAACAACCACATCAATAAAATTATCTCCTTTCGATCTCAGAGCCCCATGATGAGCGAGAACCTTGAGAGACGGTGCGAACCTATTGAATTCGTGCAACCAGTTACTAATTACCGAGGTGGGGGATAAAACCAGCGTAGTTCCTCGATCTTTCTTTCCTGCAGCTCTTTTTAGGAGAAGGGATATAATTTCCACTGTCTTACCTAGGCCCATGTCATCAGCTAGGCAGCTTCCGAAACCTACATTGGTCATGAAATTCAACCATGAAAGCCCCTGTTTCTGGTAAGTTCTAAGTTTTCCGCTAAAACCTTCTGGTTCATCTATAACGGAAAAGTTCTGTTTTTCACTGAAAAAGTTTTTTAACCATCCTCTGGCAGATATCTCCAAAACAGGAGGCATATCGTTCTCGGCCGTGAGGGAAAGAAGTTGTAAAATTGGAACGTTCTTACTTCCATCCTTAATCATCTTTAATAATTTCTTTAGTTGATCTGGATCAACTTCAACCCATTTTTTTCCGATATGTACCAGGTGAGATTTTAAATTCGACAGTCTTTCGAGTTCCTCTGCTGAAATAGTTTCTCCATCTGAGACTATGTCAAGGCTGTAGTTAACGAGTGCTTCTACGCCCAATTTAGCATTTTTACTGCCGGAAACGGGTCGTGCATTTATCTTTAAACCAATATTTCTATTTTTCTTAGTCCACCACTCCGGGAAGAGTATACTGAAGCCAGATTCCCCAAGAACGGTGCTATAGTTCTTCAGAAAATTGTAAACATCCTCGGAATTAAGCTGAACCTCGCTTGGGTACGCCGATTGAAGTGCCCTCTTGATTGGTGGAAATATCATTTGAGCAACACCAAGGGACTGGAGGAGGAATTCCTCGGGAAAGTCCGTAAATTTCCTGATTACAGACATAGCATCCTTATCGGAATGTTTCCAGATCCTGTCAAACGGTATTATTAAACTTGGATCGTTTTTTGATTGCACCAAAAACCTCAGCGTCCATGGATCAGTGTTATTTTCAGGAGGAACAAGATCAAAAGACATCCTTAATGGAAATTCAAGTCTGTCTTCGATCATCTTTGACCAGTTAGATATCTTCTGTATGACAAGACTACGCCCATAAGTTATTAGTGAATTCTCACTGGATAGGGAATCTACCCATTTCAGGATGTCACCTCCATCTCGGGGAATACCCGGTTTGTTTGTCATCGATCTGCAAAACTGGTCGACAGTCGTATTGATGAACGTTCTAAGTAATGTCCTTGAATCTATTTGTCCATAATTAAATATTAAGCACGACAGGGGCATATCTTTAGCAAGATTCTCAAGTAGTGATTGGTCCTCATAGGTTTCAAGCATAGGTGCCCATCTGGAACGAACAGAGACCCCTTCTATCACTACGGTTGGCAAGAACTTTTGCTCAGAAAGAATGTTGTAAGCGAACCTTGCCACATTTTCCCAGAATTTCAAATCATCGCCTACAATTACTTTTCTGGCATTAAATTCATTAATGCTGAAAAGAGAAGCGAAAGCATCACCAACACTAGTTGTCACCGATGGGACTGTAAAATCCTTCATCACTAAGTCCGAGTTTGCAGAATTCATACTGTCGTCTGGTATAATGCCTGCCATCTGCATGGATGCCAATGGCATGTTTCCAAAAGCCGGAAAATAAGCATTCAGATTCCTAAGTTTCATGCTCTGAGTACCATTTGGCATCATTTGCTTGACGATCCTGGCTAATTCTCGTGGACCTAATGAGAAAGGATGAAGGTTGCCTCTTTCAGTAATCTTTTTCGAGGACTCACCCCAAAACAAGAAGGAATTACCTTCTTCCGATATCGTAAATGTTCCATGCAACACAATAATTGGCAAGGAGGATGGCATTTAGAAGTCATGATTGCCAATTTAATATTACTTTCTCTCCATCATTTTGCACTGCACATTTGTAAATTGAGCGTTCCCAGATTTTTTAGCTTTTTTAAAAGTCCGACTTCAACTTTTTACTTGCTCTAACATCCTTTACATTGTGTTCCTACTGCAGAAATTCATTGGTCTTTTCCTGTATAGCTGTCTGAGCGGCAAAGAGAATTTCAAAAGCGGTACTAGATTTTTAGAACTGTTTCAACACGATATGAATGATACACATCTAACCGGGATTCATTGCATCGGAAATAATCCAGTTTCAAGTCTTAAAACCATGCAGACACTTATATTTCGAGAATACAATACAG
>JAKAYB010000056.1 GCA_021826925.1 Thermoplasmata archaeon
CTGCCTTGATCATGCTTTCCCATGATATCCTCAAGCCTACTATACACCATGGAATACTGGTAGGGGAATTTTACCTTATTTTTGAAGTGTTTGCGAACTTGGGCGGGATAATGTTGATCGCAGGTATTTTAATGGCCTTTTACAGGCGCCTGAGAAAAAGTGTATTGCTTGATACAAAAAATGAGGACTATGTCATACTCTTTGGCCTGCTTGTTATGGCTGCAGAGGGATTCTTCCTCGGAGCTTTGAAGATATATCTCTTTAGGCAATCCTTTGATGTCTACAGGTTCGTGGAGTGGCCATTGAGTTATTTATTTTCCTCCTGGAGTTTTTCCTTTGGCGTTCAGACATATCGTATAATGTGGTTGGCGCATGTCTTTACAGGATTCCTTCTGGCCGCTTACCTGCCTTTTTCAAAACTTTCACATATGGCGCTTGCAATGGTCAGCATCTCAGAAAAGCGTATCAAGGAGAGAGGTGCACTTCCTACGCCTTTTATTCTTGCTGATGCCCTCCAATCTGGAGATTTTAATTTCAAGGTGGGAACGAAAACTATTTCAGAAGTGCCGCTGATGCAAAAGGTGGATGCACTCGCGTGTACGGACTGTGGTAGGTGTGAGCGTGCGTGCCCTGCTTTTATGGCCGGAACTGATCTAAGCCCGAGAGCTCTTGTCCAGAACATTAAGAAGAATTTATACGATAACGAGGTTGCAATAGGTTCCCTGATCACTGAAAACGCGGCATGGTCTTGCACCACTTGCCAGGCTTGCGTAGAAGAATGCCCTGTGCTTATAGAGCCATTCAGTTTTGTCATGGATTATCGAAAGAACCTGGTCATGGAAAGCAAGGTTTCGAAACAGACCAGCACCTATTTGAACAACCTTACCAATGCACAGAACCCGTTTGGCAACAGCCCCTTCGAGAGGGATAAACTTCTTGATATCGCCCCTAAATATGATGGAACGAAAGAGTATCTTTATTGGGTAGGATGTATGGGTGCGTTCGACCCACGTGACAACAAAACGACGAGAACAATTCTTGGACTCCTGAATAAGGCCGGTGTCAGCTACGGCATTCTCGGATCGGAGGAAAAATGCGTAGGCGAAACCGCCAGAAGAATCGGTGAAGAGGGGAGCTTCCAGGAACTTGTAATGCAGAACATTGAGACATTCAACAACCATTCCGTGAAAAAGATAATAACGTCATGCCCACACTGTTATAATACATTCAAAAATGAGTATAGGCAATTCGGCCTGAAGGCAGAAGTTATACACCACAGCAAGTTTTTAGCTGAACTGATCGATGAAGGAAAACTTAAAGTAAAGAATACGAAGGAAACCATAACACTGCACGATCCATGCTACCTGGGAAGGATCAATGGCGAATATGACAATACCAGGGCCATAGTCAGCAGTTCAGGTGATCTGAAGGAGATGAGCATGTCTAAAGAAAAAAGCTTGTGCTGTGGTGCTGGAGGAGGCAATTACTGGTATAAAGTTGAGAGCCAGGATTCGATAAGTCAGATAAGATTCAAGCAGGCCCTCGATACCGGTGCAACTAAGCTGGCTGTTGCGTGCCCATTTTGCATGCCAATGATGGAGGATGCTTCTAGGACGCTCAATGCAGAAGATAAGATATCGGTCAAGGACATAGCAGAGATCATCAGTGAAAATCTTGAAGAATAGCGCAATTAAGGCTTGCTCATAAACTATTGATTTGAAACCAAAAAAATGTGAAGTAAAATTTCACTTTATTCTCATTAACCTGCTTTTCAATTTTATATTGAGTCTGAAATTGAAGTATTGGATTTATCCAGAGATCATTTCCTGATTTTTCAGGTTACCATTGTCGGAAATTATACCTATAGAGATACAAGAAGTTACATGTTTTCAAAGAGCACATTCCCGGACTTTATCACTGTTTTTACCAACCTAGTACCGTATTCGTACGGGATTTTCCTGTAATCATCGACGTTTAAAATTATGATGTCCGCGACTTTTCCTTTTTCAATGGATCCGACGCTATCTGCAATATCAAGAGAATATGCGGCATTGATGGTGACTGCATTGAGCGCTTCTTCAATAGAAATTCTACTGAATCTCACTGCAAGATACACCGCGAAGAACAGATTGGAGTTTATTGAAAGTGGTGATATATCAGAAGCTATGCAGATAGGGATTCCAGCCTCAATGAATTGCCTTATGTCTGGATATTTCCCGTTTGCGATGTTGAAAGCAGTTATAGGAAGAAATGTTGCAAAAGCACCCGAGTGCAAAATTTTATCAATACCTCTCCTGTCTGTCATTATTAGATGATCGACGCTCTTTAGCCTGTATTTTTCACATAATTTCAAGCAGCCAATGTCTGCAAGTTCATCTGCGTGTAATCTTAAGCCAAAGCCTCTTTTTGATGCTTCTCTGAAGAATACATCTGTGCTTTCCTCGCTGAAAGCGCCCCTGTCACAAAACGAATCCACAAATTTTATTTCTTTACCTATTCTGGGAAGAATCTGCTCAACAACATAATCGACATACTGACTCTCAGTCATTCCATGAGGCACAGCATGCAATGGAAGGAAAGTTGGTACAACATTGATGGTCCCAATAGAGGAGATCCTGTTAATTATATTCAGAAGCTTCATTTCTGCTTCCAGGTTGAGACCATAGCCACTTTTTATTTCCATACTTGTTGTGCCGGTCATTATGGATTCCTTGACACGGTGGTACGTTTCTTCAAAGATCTGCTCATCTTTCATCAACCTCGAATCATTAACTGTCTTGTAAATACCATTTCCTGAGGAGAGGATGTCAAGATAGCTTTTACCCTTCAGCCTCAGATAGAATTCCTCGGTCCTATCACCTCCAAAAACGATATGTGTATGTGAATCAATAAGTCCAGGCATAACAACAGATCCATTCGCATCAATGATCCTGAATTTGTCAAGTTTCAGTTCAGAAAGCCCATCATCAGGAATAATACGGCTTATGTATCCCTCCTTTACGACTATGGAATGGTGTTTCTTTATCTTTAGTCTCCCCAGTTTATCGCCTACAAGGGGATGGCCTTTTGAACCTGACATTGTAAGTATCTGCGAGGCATTCTTAATTATGAGGTTGTCCATCTACGCAAAAGTATATTTCATATGTATATAGATACTATGATTTCGCTGCGTCCCTTAGGCCGCAGTGGTATGCCACAAATATATCCTTATTTCTTCATGCCTAGAGAGAGCCTGAAAGACTTGAATACTGCAGAATAATCTAAGTTACCTAAGCCCATGGATTCAGCAATATTATATATCTGGAGAGCGGAAGCCATGCTCAGCATTGGAAAATTGATTGTGTTACAGAGATCCTCTCCATACCTTATGTCTTTAATGATGTGGTTGAGGGTGAACTGCGGGATGAAGTCCTCAGACTTTATGTCATCGACCTTAGATTCAAGTGCTTTTGAACTACCCCCTCCATTGAGAAGTATGTCAAGGGCAGTTTCTCTCTTGAAGCCACTCTTTTCAAGAAATAGTATTGCCTCAGATGCAACAACGAAATTTGTTGCCATCAAGAGATTATTTGCCAGTTTCGCTTTTATTGCATTTCCAGCTGGGCCAAGAAACAAAACATGGCTCGAGAATGTCTCTATTACACCCTTCACGATATTGAAAATTTCCTCTTCTCCGGAAACAAGTGCAGTTAGCTTCCCCTGCTCAGCAGGAACTGTACTCCCGAGCACGGGACAGTCCAGATAATGTACTGCATGTTCAGAAAGCGCGTAGGAGCACGAAACGGCGAATTTATGAGAGACTGTACTCAAATTTACTATAATGGATTTTGGCCTGATCATGGAGAGGACACCATCTTCTCCGAATATAACTTCACTACACGCATTATCATCTGTTAGCATTATGAATATTATGTCACTGTCAGCTGCCAGGAGTGCAGGGGTCGAGTATTGCCTCAGTGATGGAAACTGATTCAGTTTTTCCTTTGTTCTGTTATATGCCCCAGTCACTTCATATTTCTGTAGGATCCTTGAAATGATCCTTGAACCCATCTTTCCGGTTCCAATGAAACCTATAGTGCTGCTCATAGTTCATATATGACGATATCTAATATTACCATTATCAGTTTCTCTGGGAATAAGCACGGGTTATGGGATATCAATCATGTGAAGAGAAGAACCATTTTCCTGGCTAGCAAATTCCAGGCTTCTGTACCCTACATTTCTATTCTTCAAGTAAGATCTTGTGCATTCCAATGCGATATCTGGTGTGTTGTTTTCCTGACTCAGATGTGCTAAAACGATCTCTGTATCTGCATCAACGATCTTTGAAAGTGCCTCCGCGGCCTGTTCATTCGAGAGATGCCCGTGATCGCTCAGGATTCTCCTCTTCAACTGATCGGGATATCTCCCGGACCTCAACATTTCAACGTCATGATTCGATTCAAAAGATATAATTTTAGAACCTTTTGTCTCTGAGATCAATTCCTGGGATACGACACCAAGATCAGAAACTATGGAAATTTTGTAGCGTCCATAAGATACAACAAAGGCCACTGGATTAACAGCGTCATGCGATATTTTAACTGGTGTTATCTTAAAATTTCCAAGTGCAATTTTGCCGTAGATAGAGTATCCGTTTTTGAGTCTCATCGCTTCGAGTGTTTCTTCTGCGGAATAAACATCAACAGGCTCCCGCTTCACGAGCGACCCAACGCCTTTTGTGTGGTCAGAATGCTCATGGCTTATAAAAAGTGATTTGTTTAGAGTATCGACTTTAAGTTCGGATACACGTTTTTTAAATGACTTGAGACTTATGCCAAAGTCAAATATTAACAGATCCTGATCGTCCCAGATTATTGAGCAGTTTCCCCTGCTGCCACTGGCTATTGAATTGTAACCTATGTACTCCAATGTATCCGCAATCTCTTCCATGATTAATTCTTTGTTGTTTTCTTGACCTTACACTCTGAAGCTTTTCAGGTCGAGTTGACCCCAATAGATTTACCGCATTATTACATGGATCGGATAGTTCAGGTTTTCCGTTGTAATATTTTGACTTCTGCCTTTCAGTGAAATTCGTTTTTTTTTTTTGCAAGATTGTTATGCGACCATTGCATATATTCTATAATTCACACAGAATAGGTCCTTCTTTTGCAACAAACCTGTTTGTGTTCGCAGCACAAAATAAGTCAATAATCTTCCAAATAGCTACTCTTTTTATTTATATATTACAGAGGAGCTTATGTCGAGGATTTCCTTGTCATCAAGGAAATACAGTGTTTTCCTACCTGTTTCTATCATCGTGTTAACCATTGATTCGATCCCCCAGAAGGCATTAGAAAATGGATTATCCGTACCAGATATTACGATTCTCCCAAATATTTCCTTTGGATAATTTTCTACCAGATGATCCATTGAAGACAGAAACACTATTTCCCTATTTCTCATGGAGAATATTGGAGCATGGAAGAACTGCCCCGTTCTAAAGTACTCAGAGCTGACACCAAATATCTCTGCCATCTTTAGCGAAAGAAACTGAGCCACTCCAAAATTTGAAGATGAACCTACAAAACATGGATGGTTAAAACGCTCAGACGATTTTCTGTTTTCAAATTTCACATTAAGGCCTGCGAGTCTAAAAAGTGCATCAAGCATCTCCAGAAAGGAAAGCGTCCCGCTGATCTTTTGCGTTTCAACAGGGATCAACAGGGTTTGATCGGATAATCTTGAAACTTCGGAATCGCTGTTTCCGGTAACTGCGATCAGCATGTTCCTGTTATGAAACTTCCGGGCGACGTCTACTGCTTCTAAAGTCCGTCCAGAAGCTGAAATAATTATAATTGGGAGATCTGAATCATATCTTAGAAGTGTGTCAGGATCCATTGCAAGAAATCTTCCATCTGAAGCGTCTTCTATGACCGTAGCAGCTGCAAATGCATCGCCACTACCCGTGACAACCGCTTTTCTACCAAGAGGTTTTATATTCTTCATACTTTTGAATTTTGTTAAATAATTTTTGATTGATATAGCGTAGTCCTCTTCCATGTTTCATAATTATATCTTCGTACATTAGGGTGTCTCAACTTTCATTGAATCATCGGTGTATGCCGAATTTTACCAACTATTTCACATTAGTGGACTATACCAGACAATCGCTTACAGGTACAAAACAGATGAAAAAATATGGCAATAGGCCTGAATATCATGGAATAAAATCTCATGACATTATTCAACAGTTAAAGGGCAAAGAGATCGAGGGGACAGTGAAAATCGTCAGTTGCTAAAACACGAGACGCCCAATTCGTACATGAGTATATATCACTGTGATTCTTTTCCACCTACAATCTGGGGATTCTGCCCCTGGATAAGACGAAAAAGAAATGTTTGACAGCTCCAGACCTCATTATTCAGATAAGAATAGTACTTTATATCACTATTTCATTTAGCGAAAAATATCTCTATATCCTAAGGATATACATACATGGTGAACGTAACAGAATTGACCAGAAGAGGATCAACGTGCACGGATTTTCTTACGTGCATATATGACCTTTCAACTTCAGACGCGTATGTATTTAATGTGCTTAAAGCGAATGGAACTATGACACTGGATCAGCTCTCGCAGAAAATTCAGCGTAACAGGAGCACTGTGTTCAAGTCTCTGCAGAGGCTTGTAAGCGTAGGCTTGGTGTACAAGACACCAAAGACCCTTCAGGCTGGAGGAAAGTATTATGAGTTCCACGTTAACGACCCCTCCGTGATAAAGAAGAGAGCTGAGGGTGTTGTTATGGATATTCAGAGTTCTATGAAGAAATTGCTTAACAATCTGGAAGCCGATCTCAAAAATTAACAGTAACGAAGGACCAATCTGGCTTACGCTTCTGCTGACCTCTGGAATACAGGGATTCCGATTAAGACCTTATGCGATTTATTCAGTTTTGGGGAAGTTATTTGGATTTGAGTCTCTAAATTGCAAAGCTTAAATATATATGAATACATACGCAACTATGGCAGAAGAAGAATCATTAATAGAGAGTTTTCTCGATGCAATAGAGGGCACTAAAAGTTCCGCCGAATTCTCATTTCAGGAGCTCAGTATAAAGTTGCCAGGTATGAACGCAAATATAGTTGTAAATGGAACAGTCACAGTCCTGGTCCGACCTATCCATGACAAAGACAAGTCTTAAGGATCTATCCGCGACTTTCATAAAATCTATAAATGGCAAGGTTTCAGTAAATTTAGACAAATCCCAGTTTCTGAATGTGTCGATGGATAATGGGAGCGTAATTATTGATCTCTTCGACCAAAGACTTTCGAAACTAATGATCTCAAAAGTACCTAAAAGCATGATGAAGCTTTCAACGCTACGCTCATATTCTAAATTTTTTAATTCGAGTGACATTTCTGTAGATATCAGATATAAAAAACAGACGCTGATTAAAGTCGGGAAGGGTGTTTCATCATTAATGGATCATATTGATGTCCACCCAATACGCTGGCACGAATTCATGAAATGATTTTTCAAATCAAAAATTCTGTTTTATCCTTGATTTCAATACAACCGTTTAAGGATCATCTCTCTGGTTAATAGCTTAGTATTTGCCATCGCTCAGCATTTCGATAAATCTTTGTTTCTAAAAATTCCAGCAGATCATGTATCGCCTGAAGTCCTCTCTTTAGGTTCCAGATTATTACTGTACCTTGTTTCTTTAATGAAGAAATGTGTTATTACTCCACCGGCAAGACAGGTGACAGCTAGAAATATAATTCCGCCACCATTAAGCGCGAGACTGAACATTGCATAACCGAATATACCAACGATACCTCCAAACCTACCTGCCGCCTCAGAGAAGCCCTGGGAAGTAGCACGGACCTCAGTCTCGTATTTCTCCGCGGGCATGATCACCGTTGTTTTGTCGGGGCCAAAAGCACCGAAGAAAAATGCCATGCCGAGGATCAGAATTAGCAGAATCGGAGAAGCATTGATGCTATAGAAAAGCATAATCCCAACGGAGAGCAGCAATATGCCACGCAATAAAAACCCCACACTCTGAAGCAGTTTTCTTCCTAAACGTTCTATCATCAGAATTGTAAGAAAGGATGCTGGAATTGTAAAAAGCTTAACAAAAACACTCCCGACCGATCCACTGATAGCACTGAGACCGAGGATTGGTATGAGAACGAGTGGTAGGATAATTGCAAGGCTCTGATCGCTGATCTGGTAGAGGAACCATGGAATAGAAAAACTCAGAATGTCATTCTTTCTTTTGCCCTTAACAGAATCCTTGGCTATTCTGCGGAATGAATTTAAACGCAAACCCTTCCACAAGTCCGTTTCTTTTAGGCGCGACCTAAGTATAATCGGCACTATTGAGAATATGGCTCCGGAAATGGCAGCATATCTCCAACCTGCCATTCCAAATGAATAGTCGAAAAGAGCTCCAGAAACGTATGCCATGAGTATCCCGAAGTTTGCAAAAAACAGTATTGTTGCCATCCGGGCTCCTCGTAAACCTGATCTGTGATAGATCTCTGCTATGTAAGCAAAGACTATCACATAATCCATGCCCACGCCAATTCCTACCAAGAATCTAAATATAATGAGTTGTGTGAAAGATACAGAAATAGAGGAGAGAATTCCTGCTGCCACAAAAGTAGCCATATCTGCTGTTAGGATTCCAAGCCTGCCAAGACGATCGGAAAGTATGCCGCTAATAATGCTTCCAAATATGGCCCCAACAAGGATTATTGAAGCAAGCACCGTAAGCTGCGTGCTGTCTAATGCAAAGGTCTTTTGGATGTCCTGTAGTCCGACTGAAATAATGGCAAGGTTATAACTTGCAGCAAGAATGCTTACTGAACCTGCGATCACGGGATAGGAAAGTAACCTTCCGTTCTTTCTTGTTGAATTAGGTGTGCCTAACAATAATAGTCACTCAAACTTTTATTTTCCTATTATTCGCTCGTATATAAAATAATTTTTACGTATGGAGCTAAGTCCACTCTTTTGGAGAATACAAAGTACAAACTCGATTAAATTTTTATTCTGCAATTCCCCAGTATAAATGCAGAATTTTTACGAAATAAGAAGAAACTGTCGAATTATTAAAGATTAATGAAGATTTTTCAATGTAATATCGCTCTTTGGACAAGCCCCCATGAATTGCCAAAGGGATCGACCATCTGACAAACGTCCACACCATCTACACCTGTTAAAGGACCTCTGAACAACTTACAGCCGTGATTCTTGAAATGTGACATTGCCTGATTAAGGTCGCTCACATTCCAATACGTCACCTGACCAGAAACGCCGGAACTTGTCTTTTCATCTGAAGGATGGAGCCCGATCCTGCAAAAACCCAGGTCGAAGGAACAGTAATTTTCACTCTGGAAAGCAGGTTTCTTGTCCAAGAGACCCATGATCCAATTTGTTGCTCGTGGCACATCATCTACAAAGAATAGTACTTCGTCCACACCTCCAAGCTCGAGCGCCACTTTATGATCACTCCAGCTTTTCTCTAAGGATCGAGGTGACATATCCCTTTACCTGAGAAAACACGAGTTTTGGCGGCATGGGTCTCTCGTTTGCGAAAATTACAGTGTCGAGCACAGCTGGCCCGTCAAACTTCAGGAACTCATCGATCGCGGCTTCAAGTTTATTCGGGTCCTCGACACGTATCCCCTTTATTCCTATGGCTTCTGCAATCTTAGAAAAATCTGGGTTAAGGAGATCGACGCCCCATTCAGGGTACCCCATTATCTCTTCTTCAAATTTGATCATTCCAAGCTTGGAATT
>JAKAYB010000057.1 GCA_021826925.1 Thermoplasmata archaeon
TGTATGTGCTATTTTTATATTTATAGACATAAATTGGTTTGCCTACCATGGTGGAGTAAAGATGCATAGTTAATGGCGAACAAATGTGAACTACGCATATATGCTAAAAAGTCTTTATCCGGGGGATATATGTCGTGTAAATGGCCTTGTATACAAAGTTGAAGGAAGAACGGTTAATGGTCCAAACTTCTAACGTATTCCTCTACTTTCTTTATCCCCTGATCCAAAGGAGTGACATCTTTTATTATTGGTTTGGTTGCAAAGAGTGCTTCAGCTTCCTCCAGCACGTAAGGTTGAAATTTAACATTGATCTTTTTCCCCGTGACTTTCTCGACTATATGAATCAGGTCATTTACTGAAGTGCCTATGCCAGTCCCAACCTGATAATCGCCAGGTTCAATCTTTTCATTGGCTATTAGATCGATCACCTTTTCCATATCTCCAACATAAAAATAATCTCTTTTATGCGTGCCGTCGCCGTAAACTACAGCCTCTTTACCTTCTATGGCTGCCCGAGTAAACAGGAACACCGAACCCTTCTGACTCCCTGGGCCGTATATATTAAAAAATCTCAAAACATATGCCTTTGTGTTATATAATTTTCTGTAGAGCTCTATCCATTGCTCGCTATGAACTTTTGACAGAGAATAAGGGTTTGTAGGTTTGGCAGAAGATCCAGAAGTAGGAAAGACAAACGTGGAATTCTCCTTTCTTGCTTTGTCAAGGAAGCGTAATGTTAGCGCTAAGTCATCGTCAAAGTACTCATACGGCATTTCTATAGATTTTCTTATCAGTCCCCTGGCAGCCATATGAATTATCAGGTCAAAACGTCCTTGTGGAATCCCGTCACCTATATCGATCCCAGATACCTCATAGTCACTATTTTTTGTTAAGTAAGAGAAAATATGGCCTCCTATGAAACCCTTGTGGCCTGTAACTAAAATCCTCATCATGCCATGATTGAATGTATTGTATTAAATTGTTCCCTGAAACGATTTTAAACGACTAAAAGAACAATACTGAGATCAATAAAACGACCATAAAGGCGACAATCATATAAATCATGTACCACCCAACTGAACTATTCATAAAACCCCTGGTAACTAACTTACATGCCTTGCGATAGTTCACACCAATGATTATCATTGAGGACCAAAAGACGTCTACTACGGAAAGATCACGACCATATGTGTCTGTTTTTGTTCTTAGTATCTTCTTAAGCATTATTTTAATGTTTCCGGAATAGGCGAAGGAAGTATATGGAGGTGAGACCGGAGATCCCCCATTCCACGCAGGCGAAATTCTTGCTTTAGGTTTCCTGAAAACCCCATATGTTAGTAGCGAGAACATTGCTATCAACAAAATAACGTAATCAGGAGAGATAAGGCCGAAATCTCCAACACCAAATCTGCTTTCAATCATGAGGCCGTTAAACACAAGAACGGATGGTATTCCTGAAAGAAATAATTGAGGTATCATTAAAACTGAAAATGCAAAAAGTGTTACAACCGCAAGACCCACGAAGAAAACAACGAATGACTGTAATTTCTCTGGATTTTCTTCTTTTTTCCTGAATAAATTTGTAAAGAAGAAAATCTTCAGCATAGCACCCGTAACCATTCCTTCTGACACAGCTATTATGGAACCAGATATTATCGCAACTATTCCGGCATAACCCCCAATGAATGCTTGCATAAAGAATGATTCTAAAAGCATCCAGACAGCCAAGCCACCAATTGTTGGAAATAGCCCAGAAAGAGAAATTATGCTCAACATGGTCCCGACTTTTCCGAACAGACTATTCTTGTTTTTTGCTTCGCTAAAATACTCGCCTGAAGAGTTTCCAACAGTCAGGAAAAGGCCTGTCTTGGAGAGAGAATGTGAAAACGTGAATATTATTATCGTTACGAGCACGAATTGCTTAAGCAAAGCGTCCGAGGAAATGAGAAAAAGACCGAATGCAGATAAAATTGCTGCCTGGTTCTCTATTGTGCTGAAACCACCAAGTATCTTCATGTTTTCAGAAATGTATGCGTATATTGATGCAAAGAATATCGACATCCCACCAATTAAAAGAAAGATCAGTCCTACGTAGTACAAGCCAGGACTTCCGGCACTTATTTCAATCATTCTGAAGATAATGTATACGCCCATAACTGTCATGGTTGCACTGAATATTGCGGAGGCACTGGCTGGGGCGCTCCCGTGTGCTATAGGCAACCATTCGCTTATCAAGAATGGAGTCATCCCCATTTTAATGAGCGCTCCGAATCCGATTAAAAGGAGAGGAATCGCGCTATGCAAAGATGTAAATGTGAACGTCGTAAATCCAGATAATGAAAAGGCGTACAGAACTCCAGCAATGAGGAATATGGTACTCAACTCGCTAAAGACCATAAATGTGAAAGCGGCGGGCGAATCTCGTTTGTTAATTGCTATGATTAAGTACGACGGAATGGACATTACCTCCCATCCCACAATGAACAGTACATAGTTACTGGCTGTTAAAATCAGGAACATTCCTATTATTGTTACAGATAAGAGCGATGGTAACCATCTTCCGTATCTTTCTCCGTAGGACAAGGAATAAATGCCAACTAGTACCCATACAATAGACACTATCAACGAAAAGTATGTAATTTCATTTTCAGATCGGAATTGGAGAAACGCAAAAAAGATCGACCCTATCACGATGAAAAGATAAGCAATTTTCTTGTTAGATAAAGAAAGGATGGCCGAGAGTGTGAAGATAGCTAGTGGTAAATAGTGTAGGTATGGTATCAATTTGTTCCACTCCTGGAATATTCGTTCAAACCATCATCCCCTTCCTTGGCTTTCAACAAGGCTTTCAGCACGGTATACGGCGAAGGTGGACACCCTGATATACGGATGTTGTATTGATCCTTTGGCAATGGAGGAGTACCAAGAATGCCACCACTGAGTGCACAGGCACCTAAGCCAATGACTAGCTTCGGTTCCGGCATAGCCTCGTATGCGAGTTCCAGCGCCTCCCGCATTCCGTCAGTCATTATCCCCATGACAAGAAGGGCATCTGCATGTCTCGGTGTATTCGTCATGAATATGCCAAGCCTGCTAGAATCGTATTGCGGTGAGAATATGTTGAAAAATTCCATGTTGCACCCGCTGCACGAACCTGTGTCGACTGGGAAAACGTAGAAAGATCGTTTGAATGTTTTCTCGCCTTTGGAAACATCAAAAAGGTTTTGATCTCCATCTGGTTGATAATTCGGGACGCATCTTCTGCAAAAAATACATTTTTCACTGTTCCATTTCCCATTTTCAATAGCATTGGTCGGGCACTCTGCCTTCCCGCTGCCAGAAATCTTGGAGGGCCATAGTGGTGGGCTTTCTTCTTGTTCATAGGGGAATTTTTCTGTCTTTACTCCTTTCTTGATGCCCTTTAGAAACCAGAAATTACTCACTGGAACAACACCGCCGCTTCAGAGATCCATATGCCAAAACTCTCCCAGTTAAAATGGAAATCGGTAAATATATTGCCGATCATTGATTTTTTGAACGCATTTATATTGGGGATAGATGGAGAGGACAATTCTATGTGATCAATTTTTCCGTCAAAGATCTTCACATAGTAAAAGAGGTCACCTTGGGGGCTTTCTATTCTAGCCGCGCCCTCACCTTCTGAGTTTTTAGGATCATTTGACTTTTCCTGCTGAGTCTCTAGTTTTATTGACATAACTAGGTCTATGGAATCTAATACCTCCATGCTCCTTACGTAAAACCTGCCAAATGCATCTGGTTCGTCAAATATTGCAGGCTTAAAGTTCATGTCTCTATAAGGTAGGGTTTCTGAATCTATACGCGCATCAATGTTATGTCCTGCTGCACGAGCTGCTGGACCGATTAGATCGGCCGTATCGATCACCCCATTGTTTTGAAGTCTATTAAGGAATATCTTCGACTGCAACAGGCTGTCAAAGATATCACTGAAATCCTTCCTAATATCACTCAGTTCCCCACTGACATCTTTAAAATTAAGAGTTGCAAAACCGATGCTGTTTGAGGAGAACATGTATCTATGGTCAAATAAGTTTCCAATTATCCTGGAAATCTTCTCCTTTAGATACGCTATTTGATTATAAGGTACGCCAAACCCAGCAGGTTCGCAAATACGTTTTATTACCTCAAGGTTGCTCCGAATCCTTTCGAGTTCGATCATTGCTATTCGTCTCTCCCTTGTTGTCTCGGAAACCTCTATGTCTAACGCATCCTCAACCGCCGAACAGAACGCTATCGAATGACTGGCAGAGTGGTACGCATTTATTCTTTCTATCCTTAGAAGAGCATCTGCTGGTTTAAGACCATTCACAATTATTTTTCTTAACTTTACTTCTGGATTTACGTCTATCCCCTTAATAACTTCTCCGGGAGTGTGTATATTAAACAGCACAGATTCGAGTAGGCCCCCGGTTGAAGGTCCGTATAAGAAGCCAAATTCTCCTGGCAGTTCCTTATATTTTTCCGTTAATGTTTCGGTCTTTTCGGTTATCATATTTTCTGTGATCCTGTGGTAAGCGGTTTCTCCGACGTATCTCCCAGAAGGCTCTCCAAATTTATACCATTGCACTGTACATCACCATATAAACAATACCAATAACTATCGGAACAATGGAGGAAAAAAGTGAGATGGCCGGCATCATCCTGTTTTCTTCTTTGTAATCTGAAGAACCATGAAAAAGCATCGAGCTAACGTTATAATTCATGGATATGAATGCAGTTGCAACAGCAATGGCTACAATTATAAACGCTGCGTATTGATGTTCTTGCAGGAGACCAGCAAATATAAGGAATTCGCCAAAGAATGTACCAAAAGGAGGTGCACCTGTTACGGCGAGGGAGGAAAGGAGTAACGAAGATGAAGTAACCGGCATTGATCTGTAAATTCCTCCAATGTCGAAGATCTTGCTTTTGCCAGTAAAGCGTAAGATGTTTCCGGAAGAATAAAAAGCTCCTGCTTTACCAAAACTATGTGAAATTAACAGAAGAACGGCTCCAATAACCCCGAATGTTCCGCCAACAGCAAAACCTAAGAGAGCAAGATTCATATTTTCCATTGTGGAGTACGCAAACATCCTTTTATAGCGCGTCTGATACCCTAAAAATATAGATGCTGCAACTATGGACACCACTGCAAACCATACGTACAGCTCTCTTATCGGGGCAATCTCGTACACTCGGTATAAAACATAAAGTGCAGTAGGCAGAAGGACTCCTGAAAACATGGCACTTACAGGTGATGGTGCTTCACTGTGAGCATCAGGAAGCCATGTATGGACAGGGAAGACACCGACTTTAGTTCCAAATCCAATAAGTGCTATTGCAACTGCGACGACAATCATCTTTGAATGAACATGTGAAATTATAGCTGTCGAAACTTGCAGTGTTCCTAACGAGTAGTATATCAAAATCACTGAGAAAAAGGCAAAAGCCACACCAGCTGACACTATTACGATGTATCTCCAGGTAGCCTCCAATGAGGCGTCTGTTTTCTTTGCAATTAATAATAAAGCCGATGATATAGTAGTTGCTTCTATACCTACCCACATCAGACCATAATTGTTTATTACAAGTGTGAAGAGCATAGAAACGGCAAAAAGGTCTATGAGCATGTAATAATTGTTCTTTCTTATGCCCATTTTTGTTCCTTTTAGGTATGCAGGTGAATAGAGCAGCGATAGAACATAGATGGATAATACCATTAAAATGAAAATTATTGTAATATTATCTATGAAGAATATGTCAGGTAGTGGTTTATAAAAATAAAGTAATACAGTTAGAATCAAGTCGATGATTCCCGCCGTAACGGAAGCATATTGTATTCTCAGTTTATAAAATATAATGGAAACTGCAGGTATAATCACGATGAGTATAACTATCAATTCTCCAGGATTCATCCTTTTAATTCCTCCATTCTCTCGTGATGCAGCTTTTCAATGGCTACTATTGAAGATATAACTACGAGCGCTAGAACATCCAAGAACACACTAGCCTCTATTATTATTGGAATGGGAAGCAGGAATATAGCAAAAAGGACTAAGGCATTTTCTTCTTCCACGTATCCTATTATTTGAGTAAACGTAGTTCTCCTCGAGGCAATCAAAAAGAGTCCCTGAAAAAAGAGCATTAAAGGAAACACAAGAACGGTAGAATCGCCAACAAAGCTATGAAGTGTTAGACCAGAAAATATGACAGAATAAATTAGGATCACTGAGACTACTATGAAAATCAGATCTACAAGGAAAAGATAAGGGACGTTTAGCCCTTTTTCATATAGGTATTTTTTTGATTCTGGTACTTTCCTCTCGAGAAAAAAATTTACAAGAAAAGCTCTCAGAGATATTATTAAGATACCCAATATGAAAAAATCGATGGACCTTTCAACAAACCCCATTATGAATGCTATAGCAGCTATTAGAATAGATTGAATAGATTGGCCCCTTATCATAGATATGACAAATTCCTGTCCCTGAATGTAAAACGCAGAAATGGCAACAAACGCCGATAACAAGTATATAATTGGATCAATGAAGTTCACATGATCACCTCAGAGAAAATCAGGAATAGGATAGAAAAGGTGAAGGCAGCTGCAAGGTAGTCGATCACCCGGAACAGTCTAAGTTTTGCAAGCGTGGTTTCAATGATTAATACTATAACTATCAGCAGGAGCCACTTGACAAACATAACAGGTATATCCAAAAGGAAATACGGGTATCCAGAAAAAAGTCCCCACGGAACAAAGAATACATTTAGAAACACGGCCCCGAGAAGATATTGCTTCATATACGATGACCACTTGTTTATCGCAAGAAGTTTTCCGCTGTACTCATAGTTTATAGCCGCATCTATCATTCCAAGTTCTTGAAGACCCTCACTCTCAATTGGTATCTTTCCTGTTTCATATAGGAATATCATGAAGAAAGCAAGTGACGAAAAGACATGCGCCAGAGATATCAATGAAACTGGATGGGAGATCAGATACTCATTTGTAATGTATGGATTATCTGTTCCAGTTAACAAGGCAACAGCAATGAATACGGTTATCAACGTCCCCTCTGAAAGAAACGTGAACGAAGCGCTTCTAGTAATACCCAGAGCGACAAAATTGCTGTTCGAATCCATTGCGGCGGACATCTTTAAAAAACCAGCGAGGGAGAAGAGAATAGCTCCACCCAGGAAATCAGCAGAGGCTGTAAAAAGTATTGGAATCGGAATAACAACTGGAATTATTATGGCAATAAGAGAATACGTTCCAAATGCGATATATGGAAGATATCGAAATAAAATACCAGAACATTCGGGGAGTATGGTTGTTTTATTAAGTAACTTGAAAATGTCATAGTAAGGTTGGAATATACTTGGTCCTTTGCGCGATTCAACACGCGCCTTCATAGTCTCAAGAATTCCAGCGTACAATGGAGCAGTGAGTACCACGAAAAAATATTGTACGACGGTTTCTGCTAGTGTAACTAAGTACATTATGAATCACTCAACATAGCTAGGCGTTATCAGCCAGCTGATGCCAGCGATTCACATTGTGGAAACGCCATTCCACACTTGCCGGATGATATTTCAAGTTTATTTAAATGTTAGCGGTCCTCTTATGATCAGTAAACGGCGATGCTCTTGGGATATCGATAAAAAATTGGAATCTTAAGGCTCTATATTGAGCAATATATTTGGTACAGTTCTTGATTTCCGTAAAAAGATTATCCGATTAAATTTAATTATGCCGAAACATAATAAGGTGATTCTTTTGCAGCTAATTTTGGTACACATAATAAATCAGGGAACTAATACAGGTGAACATGTAAATTAGAGAACAATTTTAAACTGGATTCATATGAAATACAAAAAATGCATAGCATGTTATTAATGCATGGAATCGTGCATAGTTTTCAATTTTAGCCCATATAAAAAGTGGATGAATCCTGAGTTTTTAGGAAGTATTTTCATTCTATTTCTCTTGTCTAGAACATCGTATAGCATTTGCTTGGTAAATGATTACATCATTGCAAAAGTGTCAAACATTTATCGTTGTGCTGTTTCTTCCAGTTTATAAAAATCTCCGAGCTCCTTCAAGAACTTCAGGACATAAGAATAATTCTTATTAATACTGTAGTATGTGTATTTGCCCCTCTCAGTTTTTTTTAAAAAGCCTGTGTGATAAAGTTTTTGAAGATGAAGAGTAACACTTGATTGGGATAAATTCAAGACGGGTTCAAGGTCGCACGCGCATAATTCCCCATATTTGTCGAGCTCAAGAAGAATTGCTATCCTATATTTGTTTGCGAGGGCATTTACGCTCTCCTGCAAGTTTTCGTACACATCCGCACGTATGGGCGGCAATTCCTTGACAGGGCAACCCACTTTATCAGTCATTATGTTTTTCTCCAGACTTTGTTATTTCTGTCTCATTAATAGTATTTTGCTTCCTTTCCAAAGGACTAGATGATCATCACTGCCCAAAGAGCAAGTAGTGTAAGCGTTAACACTGGCAACGCAATTAGGAATCCTACCTTCATGTAGTAGCGATAACTTATATTTATGCCCCCTTTCCTCTGAAGTGTGTATATCCACAGCATGGTTGCAAGGGATCCTATTGGGGTAAACTTAGGGCCTATGTCGTTCCCTATAACATTAGTGTAAATCAGATAATTTGGATAACTCGTTATATGCGATATTGAAAGAGCACCTATTAAAACAGAGGGCATATTGTTCATTCCAGCAGCCATGGTTCCAAAGAAATACCCGGTGAATATCGCAGGAATTGGACCTGGGAATCTTAAGATATCGGCAATAATCATAGCTATTATGTCAGTCAACCCTTCATGGCCCATACCAAATACGATCAGATACATCCCAAAAGAAAAAATAACAATCTGCCATGGTGCTTCTTTAAGTATTTTGGGAATATCAATATTTGATTCGAACTTCGTCAGCAACAGAAGGAAAATAGCGCCTGCTGAAGCAATAAACGCGATGGAAACAGAATAAACACTTCCCACAGCATATGCCACTATGAGAATGACAATGACGGGTAACGCAGCTTTGAATATCTTTGGTTCCCTTATTACTGATTTTGGATCTCCAAGTGCAATCCAGTCATAAGATCTGGGAATAGAACGCCTGTAAAATAACAGTAGAAATGAGAGAGAAGCAACTATTGAAATAATATCTGGAAAAATCATTATCTTTGAATATCCAATGAAGTTAAGCTTGAAGTACGTTAAGCTAACTATGTTGACGAGGTTGCTTACTGGAAGAGGGAGACTTGCGGAATCTGCAATAAATCCTGTTGCCATTATAAAAGGGATAATGTATTTCTTTTCAAGCTTCAGTCGGTACAACATGGAATATACTATTGGTGTAAGAAGCAATGCTGTGCCGTCGTTGGCAAATATTGCAGATATCATTGCGCCAAGAATCACTATAAAGACAAAGAGCAGAACTCCGTTTCCTTTTGCTAACCTTGAGATCCTAATTGCCGCGTATTCAAAGATTCCAGCCTCGTCAAAGATCAAGGAGATAATTATTATAGCAACAAATGTGAAAGTCGCGTTCCAGACGATTCCCCAGACTTCTAATACATCTGACAGAGTTATAATTCCGAGAAAGTAGCTTAGACCTGCACCGATCAGAGTCCAATATCCCACTCCCACATGTTTTGGGTTCTTTAAAACCAAAACCAGGGTAGCCACAAAAATAAATATCG